>JAUIGD010000348.1 GCA_030430255.1 Verrucomicrobiia bacterium | reverse complement strand
TCACCAAGCTCCGGGCTGCGGCTTGCGCTCGTTGATGCTGAGGGTGTTGCCGTTGGGAACGGCTCGGGCAGGGTGTCTACCCAGCCGCTTCGCCGATCCCTGCCGCCGCCTACTCAGCATCAACGAATGGCGGCGCCTCGCCTGCGGATGTGGTGATCGATCCGGGCTAGCCGCACGGCGTCCCGATCACGCCCCCGCCGGGGACTCCAAGCGACCTGAACCATGCACAAACAAGCGACCATCCACCGCCTCGTCACGCCCGACCACCTCTGCCCTTGGGGCATCAAGGCGATCGGCCTGCTGAGGCGCCACGGCTTCGAGATCGATGACCGGCCCATCGGCTCGCCGGGGGAAAACCAGCGCTTCAAAGAGGAGCACGGCGTCGATGAGACGCCACAGATCTGGATCGATGGCGAGCGCATCGGCGGCTACGAAGAACTCCGCAGCCACCTCGGGCTGGGGGCCGAGGAGAAGGAGGGCATGACCTACCGGCCGGTCATCGCACTTTTCTCCGTCACCTTCCTGATGGCGCTCACCTCCGGGTGGTCCGAGGCGGGCGGCCTCTCTGCGATCCGTGTCGCCGAACGGTTCATCGCGTTCAGCATGTGCGTGCTGGCCGTCATGAAGCTGCGCGACCTCTCGGCGTTCACCACCGGGTTCGTCCAGTACGATCTGATCGCCAGACGCTACGTGCCCTACGGCTACCTCTACCCGTTCATCGAGGGAGGAGCCGGCGTCCTGATGTTGGGCGGCCTGCTGACCTGGGTCGCCGCCCCGCTGGCGCTGGCCGTCAGCAGCGTCGGCGCGGTCTCCGTCTGGAAGGCGGTCTATCTCGAGAAGCGCGACCTCGACTGCGCCTGCGTCGGCGGGGGGAGCCGCGTCCCGCTCGGGTTCCTCTCGCTGACCGAGAACCTCATGATGATGGCCATGTCCATCTGGATGCTCCTCAAGGCGCTCGGCGTCGTGACCCCGGACCACTGACATCAACAGACCTCTTCCCCGCGGCCGCAACGATCGACGATCGCGAGCGGCATCGACCGAAACCCGAACCCGAAACCCAACCCACAATGAAAACCCAACTCGCATCCCTCGCCGCGGCGGCCATCGCCGCGATCACCCTGAGCGCCTGTGCCACCACCGGCGCGACCGGCGGGACCACTCCCGCCAAGGTCAAGCCTTACCCCTCCGACCTGTGCATCGTCACCGACAACAAGCTCGGCTCGATGGGGGACCCGATCACCATCGTCCACAACGGCCAGGAGGTGAAGTTCTGCTGCCAACCTTGCGTCGCCAAGTTCAAGGCCGACCCCGGTCGCTATCTGTCGAAATTGTAAGCTCGGCCAAGAGATGACGAAGATCCTCTCCTCCTCCATCGCGCCCCTCGCGGCTGCATGCGGCCTCGCGGGTTGTGCGACCAAACCGTCCACCGGGCAAGCCGTGCCGGCCACCCCGGCGGTCGTGGACCCAGAACCCGCCGCCCCACCGAAACCCGCCAAGGCTCCACAGCCTGCCATCAAGGCATACCCTCTCGATACCTGCATCGTGAGCGATGAGGGTCTCGAGTCGATGGGCGGTTCCATCACGAGAGTGTATGGCGGCCGGGAAGTGAAATTCTGCTGCGGGAGCTGTGTGGAGGAGTTCGAGGAGAGCCCGTCGGAGTTTCTCGCCAAACTGCCTTGATGCCCCCCCTGGAGCGCCAGCCGCTCCGGGGTGGGGTCCGGCCACAAACCGCAACGTCGTCGATCATGTCATTGCCCGCGATTCGTACACCCTCCGATCTGCCGATGAAGAAGAAGCTCCGCTGCTACGCCGGGCGACTTCTCGCGGGGATCATGCCCCGCCGCGCCCGAGAGGTGCGATCCAATCTGTTCGACCCGGCTTTGGGGCCACTGGACAAGCTCGTCCGCAACGGCTTGTTCCACCGCGCTCTGGTCGGGGGCGACCACGCCTTGCTCAAGGAGTTCTTGGCGGACTATTGGGCGAGCGCTGAGGGGAAGTCGTTCCACGACGATTTCCGCTTTCGCTTCCAATCCCACTTCCTAGACCACGCAGTGCGGGCGACCGACGATTTCGCCACCCACCTCGCGGAGTCCGGTGCAGCGATCGACTCGATCTACGAAGTCGGTTGTGGGACCGGCCAGGTGCTCGAATACCTCCAGGGTCGGTTTCCGGGGATGCGGCAGTTTGTCGGGATCGATCTCTCGGAGGAGCAGACCGTCGAAAACAGGCGGGTGTTTGAAGCGAAGCCCGAATTGCAGTTCGTGGCGGCCGACGCCTGCGATTGGATCCCGGCACACGCTCAGCCCGGCTGCGTCGTGCTCACCAACGGCGGTGTTTTCGAATACCTCGACCAAGCACAACTCGCCGCGTTGTTCTCGCACATCGCGGACAGGCTCGCTCCCGCCTCGGTGGTGGTGGTCGAGACGGTGGCCAACGATCACGATCTCGACGCCGAACTCGGGTCGCTTGTCTACGGACGGGAGATGAGCTTCTCACACAATTACCCCCATCTGCTCGCCACGGCGGGCTTCGATGTGTGTTACCGGGAGGAGCGGATCGCGGACGACGGTTGCCGCTGGATCTATCTGCACGCCGCCACCAGACCGGGTGTGGAAGAGGCTCCGACCCCGCGCCACCGTTAGATGGATCCAGACCATCCCGAATGCGAAACCTCTCAAATCGGTGTTGCGTTTTTCCCCACAGCGGGAGTGAAGTTTTTCAAAACCACGTTGCCTCGGCGCCAAATCCGTACAATATTTACGGTTAATTTAATATTAATAGAATTCGAGTTCTGCTGCCTACCATGAAGACCCACCTCAGCCGTTCCCTGTTCGCGATCCCTCTGGGTATCGCTTTGACCTCCTCCGCCTTCGCGCAAGACCAGCCGGCGCCGCCGCAGCCGCCCGGCGACTTCCCCCCGCACACGAAGGTGCTCGAGGGCTTCGAGAAGGTCGTCTCCACCAGCGACGGGGCGAAGAGCCTCTACACCTTGTGGGTGCGCAAGAAGGACAACCAGGTCTTCGCCGAGCTGCCCAAGGATTTCGCCAACCAGCGCCACTTCATCGCCCTGACCGTCGCCAGCGGCGAGAGCTACGCCGGCCTGCAGGCGGGCGACGGCGTGTTCTACTGGCGCCAGTACGACAAACGCCTCGCCCTCATCGAGCCGAACCTCGAGACCAAGTCCACCGGCGACCCGCAGTCGAAGTCCTCGGTCGCGCGCCTCTTCACCGACTCCGTGCTCGCCGACGTGCCGATCGTCACGATGATCCCCAAGGGCGGGCCGGTGATCGATCTGGACGCGCTCCTGGTCGGGCAGGCGAACAAGTTCTTCGGCAACCAGGTGGCCGGCCTCAACGGCAACCTGATGCGGATCGTCACCATCAAGGCGTTCCCGCAGAACATCGAGCTCGGCTTCGAGGTGCCGATGCGGGACGGCAAGCTGCGCACGCTGCACTACTCGATCAGCCTGCTCCCGAAAGCCGACCCGAAGGTGTACACCCCGCGCGTCGCCGATGAACGCGTCGGCTTCTTCACCACCCACTACGTCGACTACGGCAAGTTCAAGGAGAACGAGACCAAGGTGCGCTACATCAACCGCTGGAACCTGCAGAAGGCGGACCCGAACCTGAAGCTCAGCCCGCCCAAGGAGCCGATCGTCTTCTACATCGAACACACCACGCCGATCCGCTACCGCCGCTGGGTGCGCGAGGGGATCCTGATGTGGAACCAAGCCTTCGAGAAGATCGGCATCATCGGCGCCATCGAGGTCCGCCAACAGGACGCCGCGTCGAAGGCCTACATGGACCTCGACCCCGAGGACGTCCGCTACAATTTCGTGCGCTGGCTCAGCAATGGCGCCGGGACCGCCATCGGCCCGAGCCGCGTGCACCCCGAGACGGGGCAGATCCTCGACGCCGACATCATCCTCACCGACGGTTGGATCCGCCACTGGTGGATGCAGTACAACGAGCTGCTGCCGAAGGTCGCCGTCGAGGGCCTGGCCCCCGAGACGATGGAGTGGCTCGCCGAGAACCCGAACTGGGACCCGCGCGTGCTGCTCGCGCCGCCGCGCGAGCGGGAGCGCGTCAAGGCCGAGCTCGCCGCCGGCGGGCAGCCCGCCCACCCGCTGCTCTCCCTGCCCGCCGCCGAGGGCGAAGACCGCCTGCTCGGCTCACGCGAGCTCGACGGCCTGCTCGGCCGCCAGAGCCAGCGCAACGGCCTCTGCCAGGCCGCCAACTGCAAGACCCACGGCATCGCCACCATGGTCATGATGCTCGACGTGCTCGCCGCCGAAGGTGAGGGCGGCGACCCGCCGAAGGGCGAGGGCGAGGGCGAAGGCGACGAGCCGACCGAACAGGATCTCGACGGCATCCCCGAGAGCTTCATCGGGCCGCTGCTAGCCGACCTGACCTGCCACGAGGTCGGGCACACCATCGGTCTGCGCCACAACTTCAAGGGCTCGTCCATCTATTCCCTCGACCAGATCAACAGCGACGAGGTGAAGGGGACGAAGCCGCTCGCCTCCTCGGTGATGGACTACATCCCGGTCAATATGGTGCTCGCCCGCGAGGGCGTCGTGCAGGGCGACTACGGCATGATCTCGGTCGGGCCCTACGACGAGTGGGCGATCGAGTACGGCTACACCTTCGACAACGACCTGAGCAAAGTGCTCGCCAAGGTCGCCGACCCGCTGCTGCAGTACGCCACGGACGAGGACACCGGCGGCCCCGACCCGCTCGCTCGCCGCTACGACTTCTCCGCCGACCCGCTCGACTACGCCAACGAGATGATGGCCATCGTCAAGAAGCACCGCGGCGAGATCCTCGACAAGTTCGTCAAAGACGGCCAGAGCTGGTCGCGCGCCCGGCGCGGCTACCTGCTCACCGTCTCCAGCCAGGCGCGCGCCGTCAGCATGATGGCCAACTGGCTCGGTGGCGCCCACGTCTACCGCCACCGCAAGGGCGACCCGGACGGCAAGCCCCCCATCGAGGTCGTGGCCGCCGAGAAGCAGCGCAAGGCGCTCGGGTTCGTCATCGACAATGCCTTCCGCGACGAAGCCTACGGCATCACGCCGGAGCTGCTGCGCCACATGACGATCGACAAGTGGTGGGACGACGGCTCCGCCAGCGAGGACCCGACCTGGCCGGTGCACGACCGCATCCACGGCCTGCAGGCCTCGGCGCTGACCTACATCCTCAACCCGAGCACCCTGTCGCGTGTCTACGACAACGAGTTCCGCGTTCCCGCGGACCAGGACGCGCTGACCCTGCCGGAAGTGCTCGACACGGTGGACAAAGCGGTGTGGGCGAGCATCGAGAACCTCCAAGACGGGCAGCAGTTCAGCGCCCGCCAGCCGCTGATCTCCAGCTTCCAGCGCAACCTCCAGCGCGAGTACCTCGAGCGCCTCGCGGCGCTCGCGAACGGGCCGGCCGACCGCGCGCCGGCGCAGAAACCGGTCAGCGATCTCGCCGCGCAGAAACTCGGCGAGGTCAAAGCCCGCCTCGATGCCGTCAAGGACCGCCCGGGCCTGGACCCCTACTCCCGCGCCCACCTCGCCGAATCGTCGAAGCGCATCGAGAAGGTGCTGGAGGCCCGCTACGTGATCCAGCGCTAGCCTGAATCGCTCGCGGAGCTCCGGGCTGCGGCTCGCCCTCGTCGACGCTGAGGCGTTGACGCGATGCCCGGCTCGGGCAGGGTGCTCACCCAGCCGCTACGCCGGTCCCCGCCGCCGCCGACTCGCCTCAACGACGGGCAGCGCCTCGCCTGCGGATGTGGGGAGCGATCCGGGCTACGTGAAGGAGGGGCCATCGACGGGGAGGCGTCTCCTCGCCCGCCCGCTGCGCGCCCGGCAGGCGGTCCGGGACGTCACGGTGGCCCGGCGCATCGGTTTCAGCGCGGGGTTCTTCCGTCGCAGCGCTCGTCAGGATGTCACCGCCCTTCCTCGGCAGGGCTGGTGCCATCCCCACACACCGCCCTGACCGCCCTCAACACCGCGGAGCTGTCACCCTGAGCAACGCGAAGGGCCTCTCCCCGCGGTCCGCGTCTCCGGAGCCCTCCGCTGTCCAATGTCTTCAACGCCCCCCCGGCTCACTTGCGAACTCGACTCGGCCGGGCACTTCGGATCGCGCTTGCAAGGGTAGCAGCAAGGGTCTCCTGGAGCCTGGAGCGAGCATCGATTCCCGGACCTGTCACCCTGAGCAACGCGAAGGGCCTCTCCCCGCGATCCGCGTCTCCGGAGCCCTCCGCTGTTCAATGTCCCCAGCGCCCCCCGGCTCGCTTGCGGACTCGACTCGGCGGGACACTTCGGATCGCGCTGATTGGGTCGGGCGTGGCAAGGGCGCGCGGGGCGGTTTCCGGTGCGCCCGCTGGCCGGGAGGCTGATGGCCGTATCGGCGGCGCGCGCCGGTCAATCGACCTTCCGCACCGTGATGCGGCGCAACAGATACTGATTGAAGGTGTTCCCGTCGGACTCGAGCCGGAAATGGTATCCCCAGTAGCTGACGAAGGATGGGTCATCGATGCGCCAGGTGAAGGTGTGCCAGCGGTCTTCGGCCGGGATCGTCTTCCACCCGTCGGCGGTCTCGAAGCCGGTCGGCGCTTCGTAGACGAGCTTGAACCCGGCGTTGGTCGCCGGGTCCTTGCGGCGCACCTCGGCGGTGATCTCGATGGGGACGCGGTCGTAGCTCAGGAAGGCGGGGTCGACGATGAACACGCTGCCGCCGGGGGCGTCGCCGGCCCGGGCGCTGCCGCCGTAGGCGACGATGGCGTTGGCGACCGCGGCCCCGCTGCCGGTGTGGAGGCCTTGCTCGGGCCGGGCGCGGGAGTAGTCGATGGAGACCGAGTCC
>JAUIGD010000347.1 GCA_030430255.1 Verrucomicrobiia bacterium | reverse complement strand
TTCGCTGGAGGGTGGCGGCCGCGGCTACCCGATCGGCGCCGGGGTCAAAGTGGAACCTCGACCGGGCACGAACTTCAAGGACTACCACGACGCCTGGCACCGGATCCAGTCGCGCTTCGACGACTACGCGCTGCTCTCCGGCGCAGACGGTTCGACCCAGGTCCAGCCCGGGGTTGCGATTGATGATATCCACAAGCAATACCGGTGAACGGGGAGGGCGGCGGGGGGACATCAGGGAGCGATGACTACGTCATTGAAGGATCGGTGCGGGCGTTGGAGTTCCGCGAAGGGAACCTGGACGGCACATTCACGATCACGCAGATTCCGGAACCGGGCGTCGGAGTTTTGTTGATGATCTCGGCTACCGTTTGGATCAGACGGCGGCGGGGTATTGGATGATCCACTTACTGGGTTATCGCGGGCGGCGAAAGCGCCTCCTTTCCTGCGGTTCTCGGCGGCGATTGGCTACTACCCTCGGCGACGCTCGGTATCTCAACACCGCCCCAACTTGGATCGAGCGGGGGCGCGGCGATGCCTGCCGACGCTTGCGTCGAGAGGGTCAGCTATCCGATCCCGAGCTTTGGGGGGCAGCCGCTTCGTACGGCTCGCGGTGTGCTTCGCGCCATAGCGGCCCGCTACTTCACCTCGCGCTCGGAGGCCTCGATGCGGATCACCAGCGGGCGGTGGTCGCTGGCGGTGTACCAGTCGGGGCCGGGGTGGTAAATGTGGCACTTCTCCGGGACGAGTTCGGGGACGAGCCCCTTGCTGGCGAAGGCGTAGTCGAATCGGGAATACTGGTCGGCGTAGCGCCAATAGTAGGTCCAGCGGTCGCCCCGCTCGTCGCTGAGCTGGATGTCGGTGAGGCCGGTGGGGGCGCCGAAGCGGCCGCGGACCACCCGCATCGGGAGTTCGTTGATCGTCTCGTTGAAGTCGCCGTAGACGATGACGTTGGCGCCGGGTTCGGCCTCGAGGATCCCCTCGAGGTGAGCGCGCAGGAGCTCGGCCTCGTTGCGCCGCATCAGCGCCTGGTCTGCCTCCTCCACTTCGCGTTTGGATTTGAAATGGATGCCGAGGCAGCGCAGCCGATAACCCTCTGCGGGCTGCACGGTCACGTCGAGGATACCGCGTTGGAAGGGCAAGACCTGGTCGCCGATGTGGTAGGTCAGGTCGGTCTGGGAATCGCGCGCGACGATCGGGAATTTGCTGAGCAACGCCACGTGCCGCGTCTCGTCGGCGGCGAGCGTGAGTTCGCCGTGCGGGTAGTCGAGACCGACCGCGGCGAGGCGGCGTTTCAAATCGTCGAAGTCCTCCTGCACGCCGATCTCACAGACGCCGAGCACGTCGGGGGCGGTGGCGGCGATCGCCTCCACCAGCTCCTCGATCTCCCGCTCCGGCTTGGGCGCATCGCGTTTGAACTCGCCGTCGACGCGGCGGTCCATCTTCAGGTAGTTCTTGAGGTTGTAGGCGACGAAGTTGAACTCGTCGGCGGTCGCCGGAAGGCCGGAGGCGAGCGCGAGAACGGCAGCCAGCGCGAGGTGCGAGGGGGGGATCTTCATTTTGGGAGGGTGCGCGTAGGAGCGGCGGCGCTCAAGCGCGAAGTCGCGCCCTGCCGTCACCCGTCGAAGTGCAGCGTGCCGATGTCCGACCGGCGCTGAGAGCCCGGGAAATCGACCTTCGCCAGCTCCGCGTAGGCCTTGTCGCGGGCGGCCGCACGGCTGGCTCCGGTCGCGGACACGGCCAGTACCCGGCCGCCGGCGGTCTCGAAGCCGCCCCCGCCGGCGCTGCGGGTCCCGGCGTGGTAGACGCGTGCGTCGGAAACGTCACCGAGGCCGGAGATGGCGTCGCCGGACCGGGACGACGCCGGGTAGCCCGCCGAGGCGAGGACGAGGCAGATGCTCCAGCGATCGTCGAAGGCGACCAGGCTCCCATCGAGCCCGCCCCGCGCGCCACGGTCGAGGTAGGCGGCGAAGTCGCCGCCGACCAGAGGCAGCACCGCCTGCGCTTCGGGGTCGCCGAAGCGGCAGTTGTACTCCAGCACTTTCGGGCCATCCTCGGTCAGGATGAGGCCGGCGTAGAGAAATCCCCTGAAATCGAGCCCGTCGGCAACCAGCCCGTCGACGCTCGGCTTGACGACGGTGCTCTCGATCTCGTCGAGCAGTTCCTCGTCGATCAACACCCGCGAGGCGACCGCCCCCATGCCGCCGGTGTTGGGTCCCGCGTCGCCGTCGCCGAGGCGCTTGTAGTCGCGCGCCGGGGTGAAGATCTGGTATTCGCCATCCGACACCGCCGAGATCACGGAGACCTCGGGGCCGGCGAGGAACTCCTCGACCAGCACCCGCCCGTCGCCGAATCGCTTGTCGGTGAACACCTCGGCGAGGAACGCGTCTGCTTGCGTCTCGTCGGTGCAGACGGCGACCCCTTTGCCGGCGGCGAGGCCGTCGAACTTGAGCACGGTGGGGTAGCGGCCACCGATGGCCGCCTTCGCCTCGTCGAGGCTCGCGGTCGAGGCGTAGCCCCCGGTGGGGATCTGGTGCCGGACCATGAACTGCTTGGCGAACTCCTTGCTCGCCTCGAGCTGGGCCGACGCGGCGACCGGCCCCCAGGTCGGGATGCCCGACCGGCGGGCGGCGTCCGCCAGGCCTCTCGCCAGCCAGGCCTCCTCGCCGCCGACGCAGAGCTCGATCCCTTCGGCGAGCATGGCGGCCACCAGGGAGCCGACGTCGGTGACTACGCCGGGAAGCGGCTTGGCCGTCGCGAAAATGGCGTCGCTGCCGGGGTAGCAGTAGACCTCGGGGGCGGAGGCGGATTCGTTCAATGCGGTGACCAGCGCGTGTTCGCGGCCGCCTTTGCCGATGACGATGATCTTCATTGCGATGGTTCCTTCGAATGGTTAGAGACCCAGGGTATTGTCGTAGGGGCGGCCGCTGCGGCCGTCGAGGTAATCGACGAAGGCCTGGTTGGCGACCGCGGTGCCCGCGGGGGTGGGGTAGTTGCCGGTGAAATACCAGTCGCCGCAGTTCTCCCCGAGCGCCGCCTTGAGACAGGAGATATTCTGGTAGATGACCTTCACGTCGCCCTGCCACTTGGTATCGGTCGGCGCGATGAGGCTGGCGATCTGCCTCGACATCTGCCCGAGCGTGAACGGCGCGTAGATCGCCCTGACGGCGTTCTCCATCTCCCCGGGGGGCTTCGCCAGCTCCTCCTTGCAGCGGTCGTACACCTCGCCGAGGACGGCGCCCTGGCCGCTGTTCTTCAACAGGGCGACGGCTGCCTGGAAGGCGATGAACTTACCCAGCTCGGACATGTCGATGCCGTAGCAGTCGGGGTAGCGGATCTGTGGGCAGCTGGACACGACGACGATCTTCTCCGGGTTCGTGCGTGCGAGGATCTTGAGGATCGACTCTTTCAGGGTCGTGCCGCGGACGATCGAATCGTCCACGACCACGAGGCTCTGCCCCTGCTCGACGACCCCGTAACTGATGTCGTAGACGTGCGAGACCATCTGTTTCCTGCCGGACTCCTGGCTGATGAAGGTGCGCAGCTTGATGTCCTTGTGGGCGATCTTCTCGCCGCGCGGCCAGTTGTGGACGACGAGGTCGTCGATCTCATCATCGCTGAGCCCGCCGTTCGCCATCGCCTCGGTGATGGCCTCTTTGACCTTGGCGCGCCGGTGTTCGCGGAGGCCGCCCATGAGGCCGGCGTAGGCGAGCTCCGCGGTGTTGGGGATGTAGCTGAAGACGGTGTCTTTCAGGTTGTGGCCGATCGCCTTCAGCACGGCGGGCGCGAGGCGGCGGCCGAGCTCTTTCCGCTCCCGGTAAATGTCCGGGTCGTTGCCGCGGGAGAAATAGATGCGCTCGAAGGAGCAGGGGGTGGGGGATGGGAAGGGCTCGTCGACGAAGGGCTCCATCGTCGCTCCACCGTCGTTTTTGACGGCGAGGACGTGTCCGGGCCTGATCTCGGAGACCTCGTCTCTGTCCAGTTCGAAGACCGTCATGAGCGGCACCCGCTCGGAGGCGGCGCCGACGAACTCCTCGTTCTCGAAGAAGAACGCGGGCCGGATGCCGTTCGGGTCGCGCATGACGAAGGCGTCCCCATTGCCGACCGCGCCGGCGATCGCGAAGCCGCCGTCCCAGCTGCGCGCGGCTTTGCGCAGCAGCCGGGGCATGTGCAATTTGTCGCTGATCAGGCTCGGGATGTCGCGGCCTGGGACCTTCGCCTTCTTCGCCTTGCGGTAGATCTTCTGGTGCGCCTGGTCGAGGTAGAAGCCGATCTCCTCGAGGATGGTCTGGGTATCGGTGCCGAACACCGGGTGCTGGCCGCGGTCGACGAGCGATTCGTTGAGGGCGCGGGCGTTCGCCATGTTGAAGTTGCCCGCCAGCATGAGGCTGCGTGTCTCCCAGTTGCTGCGCCGCAGGAACGGGTGGCAGGAGCCCTCCTCGAACTCGCCCGAGGTGCCGTAGCGGAGGTGCCCCAACAGCACCTCGCCGCCGAACTCGAAGTAGCGGCTCACCACCTTTGGGTCGTCCTCGTCGAGTCCGTGCTTCTTGCAGAAGGCGCTGAACTTCCCCATCACGGCCGCGAAGGTCCGGGTGATGGAGTCCTTCTCGACCGAGCGCTCGCGGAACATGTAGGCTTCGCCCATGTCCTTGTTCAGTTTCACGCAGCCGATGCCGATGCCGTCCTGGCCGCGGTTGTGCTGTTTCTCCATGAGCAGGAACAGCTTTTGAAACGGGTACAGGGCGCTGCCGTAGCGGTCGTGGTAGTAGGCCAAGGGCTGTTTCAGCCGCAGCACCGCGATCCCGCATTCGTGTCGGAGAAAGTCGCTCATGGCTGGCTCGCGTCAGGCGTCGACGGTGACCGTGAGGGCGCCGCCACCGACCTCGCCGAGGAGCGTCGCGGCGCCGATGCCCAGCGCCCGATCGGCGTCGGCGGCGGGGACGACCGCCACCCAGCCGATGCCGAGGTTGAAGGTCCACTTGGCGTCTTCGGGGTCGACGTGGGAGAGGACCTTGCCGATGGCGCCGTTCTCCCAGCGGGGCACGCTCAGCGCCGCGCCCTTGTCGCCGAGCACCCGACCGAGGTTCTCGGGCAGGCCGCCGCCGGTGATGTGCGCCATGGCGCGCGGCCGGACGCCGGCCGCTTTCAAGCCGGCGACGACGTCGTGGTAGAGCCGGGTCGGCGCGAGCATCCCGATGATCTCCTCATCGCTGAACTCGCGCTCCGCGCGGGCGATGACTTTGCGGACGAGGCTCCAACCGTTGGCGTGGAAACCGTCCGAGGGCCAACCGACGAGCACATCGCCGTCGGCGACGCTGGTCGGGTCGATGACCTCGGGCTTCTCGGCGACACCGATGGCGAACCCGGAGAGCTCGATGGTGCCCTCTTTGACCAGGCCCGGCATCTCGGCGGTCTCGCCGCCTGCGAGGATGCAGTCGCAGGCCTCGCACCATTCGACGATGCCGCCGATGACCCGGGCGATCTGCGCCTTGTCCAGCTTCCCGACACCGACGTAGTCGAGGAACATCACGGGGTCGGCGCCGGTGGTGAGGATGTCGTTCACCGACATCGCGACGAGGTCTTTGCCAGCCGTTTCGAGGAGGTCGTACTTCAGGAGCAGCTCCAGCTTGGTCCCGACGCCGTCGCAGCCGGTGAACAGGACAGGCTCGCGGTAGCCGCTCAGGTCGAACCCGGCGGCGAACAGGCCGAAGGCGCCGAAGAGCTGGCGGTGTTTCTCCGTCCGCGCCCGCAGCGCGCCGATGTCTCCGACGAGTTCGGCGGCGGCGTGAATATCGACTCCCGCTTGTTTGTAGGTGAGTGGGTCAGGCATTTCGGCGCTGGCGCGCCCCGCTCTCTTCCACGAAATCTCCGGCGAGGTCAATCCCCGCTGTCTGCCAATCCGGCCTGCGGCAAATTTTTCAAGGATCGATGTCCCGCGCGGCTAAATTTTGAAAAGCTTGTGCGAGTCGCTTCGCCGTCGCCGAGTGGACGTCCGCAAAGGGTTTTCCATCGACGCCCGAGATCGGCTGGACTTCGCGTAGGGTGGAGGTCAGGAAAGCGCTTTCGGCGGCCGGGAGCGCTGCGAGCGGGGTATCGATCTCCTTCAAATCGATGCCCAGTTCGCCGCAGAGCTCGATCACGAGGGCGCGCGTCACGCCGGGCAGGCAGCCCGATGAGAGCGGTGGGGTGATGAGTTGCCCGTCGCGGACGATGAAGATGTTGCTGCCGGTGCCTTCGCAGAGGTTGCCGGCGACGTTGCCGAAAATGGCTTCGCGGGCGCCGGCAGCGTGGGCTTTGGCCAGCGCGACGACGTTCTCGCCATAGGAGATGGTCTTGTGCCCGGCGAGGGCGCCCTTCTCGTTGCGGGCGAAGGGCACGGTGATGACCTCGCTGGCTTCGGGCTGTACGGGGGCGGGGCCGGCGGCGACGACCACCGTCTCGCCGGCTTCCCCTTTCTCGGAGCCGAGGGGCGCCTTGCCGCCGGTCACGGTCACCCGGATCCGGGCGGGGCCGTCGATGGCGGAGCTGGCGAGAACCTCGTTGCAGGCAGCGCGCAGGGTCTCGAGTTCGGGGAGGTTCAGGCCGAACACGGCGGCCGAGCGCTCGAGGCGCCGGTAGTGGCGGGTGAACGCGAAGGGTGAGGCGCCGTAGGCGATCATCGTCTCGAACACGCCGTCGCCGGTCAGCAGGCCGTGGTCGAAGGGGGAGATGGCGGCCTCGGTTTCGGGCAAGAGGCGGCCGTTGTACCAGACGACGGCCTGTCCGGCCGAAACGGGGGAGCTCATGGGTTCTCGGGTAGCGATGCGCAGACCGTAGATACGGCGCCGCGGCGAAACGGTTATCATAATTCCGTTCGTGGCGCCGCGAAACGGGAAAGTGGGGGGCGC
>JAUIGD010000346.1 GCA_030430255.1 Verrucomicrobiia bacterium | reverse complement strand
AGAAGGGGGATGAAAACTGGCTAACCCGAATCGATCACCAAGCTCCGGGCTGCGGCTTGCCCTCGTTGATGCTGAGGGTGTTGCCGTTGGGAACGGCTCGGGCAGGGTGTCTACCCAGCCGCATCGCCGATCCGTGCCGTCGCCTCCTCAGCATCAACGATCGGCGGCGCCTCGCCTACGGATGTGGTGATCGATCCGGGCTAAAGGCGGCGTACGAGGGGCTCATATCACTCTCCGACCCCTGCTTCCTCACCGATCTCGACCCCGCCACGCAGGGTGTTCAACGCCAACTGATTGCCGCTGCCTTTGCCGGTGAAACGCAACGCTCCCTTCGCGCGGGGTTCAGGCCGATCGTCGCCTTCAGCGACCGTGCAGCCAGTGATGGACAGGTCGACGCAATCCTGTGCGTCGACCCCGTATGGGGCGCCGCCGGTGAGCACGCAGCCGCTGACGTTTACCCTGCGGCAGCGGATCAGCTCGAGCAAGGAAGCGCCGCTGGCTTGGCCAGCCTCAGAGGCGTCGTGCAGGGTGCAGCCTGTGAAGGTGCTGTCGACGCAATCGACTAGGCGCACGCCGGTTCCGAACTCCGGGGTATGGCGGCGGAAGTGGTTGCTGCCGACGGTCAGCGCGCGGCAGCGCTCGGCGAGCAGGTTCCGTCCCGCCGCCGAGTAGATCGTGTTGCCGGTGATGGCGATGCCGTAGCAACCGGTGAGGTGGACGTTGTTCTGTTGCGAGCCGATGACGTTGCCGCTGACGGTGATCAAGCCCGGCGTCCGGCCCGTGCCCGGATTCTCCATGATGCGCAGGTTTGCTCCGCCTTCGGACGCGGTGGCCTGGATGGTGTTCGAGGCGATGGCGACCTCGTTCACGGACGCGCCCTCCGCGGTGGTGTCGATCCAGATCTCCGCCGTCGGCTCGGACTCCAAGCCGGGGTGATCGACCGCGTTGTTGTATTCGATATCGTTCCCGGTGATCTGCAGGTTACGGATCTCCGAGCGCTCGATGCGGATGCCGCCGAGGCGGTTGTAGCTGATATGCGAACCGGTGACGTTGATCTGGTGCAGATTCACGCCGTCGAGGAAAAGCCCGACGCCGGTGTTGTGGTAGAGGTGGCAGTTGCTGATGAGGACATTGCGGTTGCGGCCGGTCAGCCGGATGCCATGGCGGCAACGCCGGACGGCGACGGCGTCGAATACCGGCTGCATGGTGCCGACGAGTTCGAAGCCGTCAGCCTCTGCGTGCGCGCCTTCGACGGCGACGGCTCGCAGTGCCGGCATGCGTTCCCTCGCCCAGATGCGGTCGTTGACGGTGCGCGGGTTGCCGGTGCCGCGGTGGTTGCCCTTCAGGCGGAAGGCGGGCCCGGGGCTGGCCATCACGATCGTGGCGGTGCCGCCGGAGCCGATGATTGCAGCCGGGCCGCGGTCGCCCAGCGGGATCTCTACGGTGCCGGTGAGGAGGTAGCGGCCGGGTGGGAAGGCCAAGGTGCCGTCGCCCTGTGCGACCGCGTGACGCACGGACTCGGTGTCGTCTCGTACGCCGTCACCGGCAGCGCCGAAGTTTCTAACATCGCTCATGGTGCGCCGAGCGTGCCAGCATTGGGGGCGGATGGGAACGAGGAAATCCCCAACGACCAAGGGGGCGCGTCGAGGCGACGAGCAATCCGACAAAGGGGTGCGTGAGACCGGCGGCAGCGAGCCCGAATCGCTCACCAAACTCCGGGCTGCGGCTTGCCCTCGCTGACGCTGAGGTCGTTGGCGTGGCGATCGGCTCGGGCAGGGTGGTCACCCGCGGCCGAGCCACAGCGCAAGTCCGAATACGTTTCGCGCCGGCACGGGCAGGTCCGACAGCCTCCTAGTCTCCATAGTCCTCCATCGGCGCGCAGGTGCAGACGAGGTTTCGGTCGCCATAGACATTGTCGATGCGCGACACGGGCGGCCAGTATTTGCCCTCTCTGAGCCAAGGGGCGGGGAAGGCGGCCTGGTCGCGGCTGTAGGGGTGCGGCCAGCGATCGGAGGCCGTCTGGGGCGCGGTGTGGGGGGCGTTCTTCAGCGGGTTGTCGGCGGCGTCCATGGCGCCGCTCTGCACCGCTTTGGCCTCGGCGTGGATGGCGATCATGGCCTCGCAAAACCGGTCGAGTTCAGCGGGGCTCTCGCTCTCGGTCGGCTCGATCATCAGTGTGCCGGCGACCGGCCACGACATGGTCGGCGCGTGGAAACCGTAGTCGATGAGGCGCTTGGCGACGTCTTCCACCTCGATGCCGGCCGACTCCTTGAGCGGGCGGAGGTCGATGATGCACTCGTGGGCGACGAGGCCGCCGGCGCCCTTGTAGAGGACAGGGAAGTAGGGTTCGAGGCGCTTGGCGATGTAGTTGGCGTTGAGGATGGCGACCTCCGTCGCACGGCGTAGGCCCGCGGCGCCCATCATCTGGATGTACATCCAAGAGATGACGGTGATGCTGGCGCTTCCGTGGGGCGCGGCCGAGACGGGTCCGACATCGCCCTCGGGCAAACCGGGGCCACCCGGGAGGTGGGGCGCGAGGTGCTCGGCGACGCCGATCGGGCCGACGCCGGGGCCGCCGCCACCGTGGGGGATACAGAAGGTCTTGTGCAGGTTCAGGTGACAGACGTCAGCGCCGATGTCGCCCGGACGGCAGAGGCCGACCTGGGCGTTCATGTTGGCACCGTCCATGTAGACCTGGCCGCCGTGGGTGTGGATGATCTCGCAGATCTCCGCCACCGACTCCTCGAAGACCCCGTGGGTGGAGGGGTAGGTGATCATCAGCGCGCCGAGCGTGGCCGCATTCGCCTCCGCCTTGGCGCGCAGGTCGGCGACGTCGATGTTGCCCTCGTCATCGCAGCCGACCGGCACGACCTTGAAACCCGCCATCACAGCGCTGGCGGGGTTGGTTCCGTGTGCGGAGGTGGGGATGAGGCAGGCGGTGCGCCCGAGGTCGCCGCGGGCGCGGTGATAGGCGCGGATGGCCAGCAGGCCGGCGTACTCGCCCTGCGAGCCCGCGTTCGGCTGCAGGGAAACGGCGTGGAAGCCGGTGATCTCCGCGAGCCAGGCTTCGAGTTCGGCGAACATCGACGCGTAGCCAGCCCGTTGGGAGGCGGGGGCGAAAGGGTGGATGTCCTTCACCTCCGGCCAGCTCACCGGCAGCATCTCGGCCGCCGCGTTGAGCTTCATCGTGCACGATCCGAGGGGGATCATGGAGTGGTTCAACGTGAGGTCGCGCCCCTCCAGCCGCCGCAGGTAGCGGAGCATCTCCGTCTCGGTGTGATAGCGGTTGAAGACGGGGTGGGTGAGGTAGTTCGACTGGCGTCGCAGGGGGGCCGCGAGCCACTCTTCGGGCGGGGGTGATTGAAGGTGCGACAGTGGAGGATCGGGAGGTGACGCGGCGCTTGCTCCGAAGGCTTCGGCGATGGCGGTGAGATCGGCGTCGGTGGTGGTCTCGTCGAGGCTGACCGCCGTGCGGCCGTCGCCGAGGTCGCGGAAAAGGAGGCGGTCGTCCGACGGGTTGGGGGATTCGACGGCGATCGTGTCGAAGCTCGGGGCGGACACGGTCAAGCCCGCGGCGGCGAGGCGGTCGGCGAGGGCCTTGGTCTGCCTGGCGATGCGCTCCGCGATGGCGCGCAGCCCGGCCGGCCCGTGGTAGCAGGCGTAGAGCGCGGCGATGACGGCGAGCAGAACCTGGGCGGTGCAGATGTTGCTGGTGGCTTTGTCGCGGCGGATGTGCTGTTCGCGGGTCTGGAGCGAGAGCCGGTAGGCGAGGTTGCCCAACGCGTCCCGCGAGATGCCGACCAAGCGCCCCGGGAGCCGGCGCTTCAGGGCGTCGGAGCAGGCCAGGAAGGCCGCGTGGGGGCCGCCGTTGCCCATCGGCACCCCGAAGCGCTGTGCGGAACCGACGGCGATGTCGGCGCCCCACTCGCCGGGCGGTTTGAGCAAGGTCAGGGACAGCGGGTCGCAGGCGGCGACGAGCAGGGCGCCCGCCGCGTGGACCGCCTCCGCGAAGGGGGCGAAGTCGTGCGCCGCGCCCTCGGTGTCGGGGTACTGCACGAGGGCGCCGAACAGGCCTTCGCAGGCCGCCGGGTCGAAGGTCGCATGGTCGCCGACCCGGACCTCGACGCCGAGCGGTTCGGCGCGGGTGCGGACCACCGCGATCGTCTGCGGGTGGCATCTCTCGGAGACGAAGAACACGGTGCCCTTGGGCTTCGCGGCGAGCCCCATCGACATCGCTTCCGCCGCCGCCGTGCCCTCGTCGAGGAGGGATGCCCCGGCGACGGGGAGACCCGTGAGGTCGGCGACCAGGGTTTGGAAGCTGAGCAAGACCTCGAGCCGGCCCTGAGCGATCTCGGCCTGGTAGGGGGTGTAGGCGGTGTACCAACCGGGGTTCTCGAACACGCAGCGGGCGATCACCGGAGGGGTGAAGGTGCCGTGGTAGCCCGCGCCGATGAAGCTGCGCGCGACCTTGTTCGCCGCCATCATCCCGCCGAGCCGACCGAGGGCTGCTTGTTCGTCGAGGGCTCCGGGGAGGTCGAGGTCGCCGGCGAAGCGGATCGAAGCCGGGACGGCGGTGTTGATCAGGGCGTCGAGGGAATCGAAGCCGCACTCGGCGGCCATGCGGGCGATGTCAGAGTCGGTGGGGCCGAGGTGGCGGGCGGCGAACATGGTCGGTGGCAAAGCGCGACCTTGGTGCGGGGAGGGCGGGGGATCAATGGGGGAAGTGGGGGCGGTGAAGGGATCGCCCGTGGTGGGCCCTGCGGGGAGCGGGGGGCCGCCGTGGCGGTCACGGCGGAGACGGGGCTCCGCCCTCCAGGGGATTGGACGGGACGGCGCGCGGTGGAGCGTGCGCCCCCGGCGCGCAGTCGGGATCCGCCGACAGCGGAAAGCGGCGGGACGGCGGTGCCGCGAGGGGTGCGCTACCCGATCTCGGCGGCGTAGGCGGAGGCGTCGAGGAGGGCGTCTAGATCGCCCTCCGCGGCGAGTTTGATCTTGAAGATCCAGCCTGCGCCGTAGGGGTCGCCGTTGACCTTGCTGGGGTCGGACTCGAGCTCGGCGTTGGTCTCGACGACCTCGCCGGAGACCGGGGCGTAGATATCGCTGGCGGCTTTGACCGACTCCACGACGGCGACCGGGTCGCCCTTCTCGACGACCTTGCCGACCTCGGGGAGCTCGACGTAGACGAGTTCGGAGAGTTCCTCCTGCGCGTGGTGGGTGATGCCGACGGTGGCGACCCCGCCTTCGGCGCGGACCCATTCGTGCGACTCGTTGTAGCGGAGGTCTTCGGGGATACTCATGGCGGCGGGAAGGGTTAGGCTGGGCGGTAGAACGGCTTCTTGCACACGCGGGCGGGGAAGCGCCTCCCCCTGATATCGACTTCGAGCGGGGTGTCAATCTTCGCCAGCTCAGGCGCGAGGTAGGCCAGGCCGATGCCGCGACCTAAGCTCGGGGACAGGACGCCGCTGCACAACTCGCCCGCCGGTTCTCCGGCGGCGGAATAGAGCGCGTAGCCTGGTCGTGGCGGCGGCCCCTTGCCGGTCATCTCGATGCCTGCGAGCTTCGCCGGGAGGCCGGCCGACTTCTGGGCGAGCAGGGCGTCGCGACCGATGAACTCGGGTTTCTCGAGATCGACAAAGAAGCCGAGGCCCGCCTCCAGGGGGGTGCGGTCGGGGGAGAGGTCGGAGCCGTTGAGCGGGTAGGCCATCTCCAGGCGCAGCGAGTCGCGCGCGCCGAGGCCGCAGGGCTGCGCGCCCGCTTCGAGCGCCGCCTTGAACCAGCGGGGGCCGTCGGCGGCAGGGCAGAGCAATTCGAAGCCCGGTTCGCCCGTGTAGCCGGTGCCGCAGAGGTAACCGGTGCCGCTGTCCGAGCCGAAGGCGGCGACGGTGTTGCGTCCGGGGAAGGCGGCGCCCGCCGGACCGAGCAGCGTCTTGGCGACCTCGGGCGCGGCCTTGCCCTGCACCGCGAGTGCCGCGAATCCAGCGCTGCGGTCGGAGAGCTCGACGCCTCCGGCGAGGTGATCGCGCATCCACTCGAGATCCTCGGCGACCTTGGCGGCGTTCACCACGAGCAGGAAGTCGTCCGCCCCGAGCCGGTAGGCGATGAGGTCGTCGATGACGCCGCCGCGGTCGTTGAGGAGGAAGGTGTAGAGGGCGCCGCCATCGGGCAGGGCCGACATCCGGCCGCTGAGCATCCGGTCGAGCCAAGCCGCGGCGCCCGCGCCCGAGACGAAGAACTGGCCCATGTGGGAGATGTCGAAGACGCCGCAGCCCTCGCGGACGGCGCGGTGTTCGTCGATGATCCCCGTATACTGCACCGGCATCTCCCAGCCGGCGAAGGGTACCATGCGGGCACCGAGGGCGAGGTGTTCGTCGTGGAGCGGGGAGCGGAGCGGGGCGGCGTCGGACACGGTATCGAAGCGATACGGGGGGTGGTTCGGAAGTCAACGGGCGAGCGGCGGTTGCGGTGCTCGTGATTCCCGCGATAGTCGCCGGATGCCCATGATTGACCGACTTGAGCGCCGGATCGGCTGGATCGCCGTGCCGGGGATCGTGCGTGTGATCGTGGCGCTGCACGTGTTGGTTTGGGTGTTGATCATGCTGCAGCAGGCCGACTCGACAGGGGAGGGGATTCCCCCGCTTCTCGAACTCCTCATGCTCGACGTGCCGAAGATCCTCTCGGGCGAGGTTTGGCGCCTGGGTTCGTTCGTGCTCGTCCCGCCGCTCGGAAGTTGGGTCGTCATCCTCTTCCACGCCCTGTTCACGGTCTGGATGGGGGGGCTGTTGGAATCCCTCTGGGGGCCGTTCCGGACGACACTCTACCTCTTGGGCGGCGTGCTCGGGGCGATCATCGCCGCGGTGATCCTCTATTTCATCACCGGCCTGCCGCGG
>JAUIGD010000345.1 GCA_030430255.1 Verrucomicrobiia bacterium | reverse complement strand
CGTCCGAACCCGTGTTGTTCTCCAAGGCGACCTCCGCCTGGAGCGGCCCCTTCGACCCCATCGTGATCCCCAAGGGGAGCACCCAGACCGACTGGGAGGTCGAGATCGCCGTCGTGATCGGCAAGCGTGCCAACTACGTCAGCGAGGCGGAGGCCCCCGACCACATCGCCGGCTACGTGCTGCACAACGACGTCTCCGAGCGCGCGTTTCAGAAGGACCGCGGCGGCCAGTGGGTGAAGGGCAAGAGCGCCGACACCTTCGCCCCGGTCGGCCCCTTCCTCGCCACGCCCGACGAGATCGCCGATGTCGGCGCCCTGCCCATGTGGCTCACCGTCAACGGCGACAAGATGCAGGACGGCAACACCTCGAACCTCATCTTCGACATCCCCCATATCGTCAGCTACCTGAGCCAGTTCATGTCGCTGTTGCCCGGCGACGTCATCTCCACCGGCACCCCGGCCGGCGTCGGCATGGGCATGGACCCGCCGCTCTACCTGAAGCCCGGCGACGTCGTCGAACTCGGCATCGAGGGGCTCGGCAGCTCGCGGCAGGAAGTCGTCGCGTATCAGGGATAAACGAAGTTGCTGCCTTGACAGCAAACGGGATGATGCAATGATTTCAAGCGATGAGAACCACGGTGACCATCGACCCCGACACCGAGTTCCTCCTGAAGGAAGAGGTTCAGCGGACAGGTCGATCCTTTAAAGTCGTGCTCAACGCCGCGATCCGGAGGGCGCTTCTATCACCGGAATCCACCCGAGAGGAGGTCGCCCCCATCGAGCCGCTGGTGAACAAACCGTTCCCAGCCGAGTGGGAGGGCAGGTCGTTCAATCAACTCGCCGACGATCTCGACGATGAGGAGACTCTCAAGGAGTTGGGGGAATGATCCTCCCCGACGTCAACATCCTCATCTACGCCTACAACAAGGCAACGCCACAACACTCAGCGTCCAAAGCATGGTGGGAAGCCGCCCTGCTCGGAAGTGAAATCGTAGCGCTCCCGCCTGAAGTCTTGTTCGGTTTTGTCCGGATCTATTCAAACCCGAGACTCGGCTCCGCCTCGACCTCGCTAACCGACGCCCGGTCGAGGGTGGAAGGGTGGCTGCGCCTCCCCCACGTCCGCTTGCTCTCGCCAGACACGGACCTCTTCGCGACAACGATGGATTTGTGCAAAGCCGCCGGCATCCGCGGGTCTCGGATCTCTGATGCCGTCCTCGCCGCCTACGCGATAACGCACCGGGCCACCCTGTACTCGGACGACACGGACTTCGCCCGCTTCCCAGGCCTCGATTGGAAGAACCCGTTGCTCCCGACCTAACAACACCATGGATCTCGAACTCGCAGACAAGACCGTCCTCGTCACCGGCGGGGCCAAAGGCATCGGCGCGGCGATCGTCCGCGCCTTCGCCGCCGAGGGCGCCACCCCCGTCATCTTCGGCCGCAACCCCGCCGAGGCCGGCGCCTTGATCAACGAGCTCGGGCGCGGGCACGCGTTCCACGTCGAACTCACCGACCTCGGGGGGATCGCCGAAGCCGTCGCCGGCGTGCACAACCAAGTGGGGCGCGTCGATGTCTTGGTGAACAACGCCGGGGTCAACGACGGGGTCGGGCTCGACGCGGCGCCCGCCGACTTCGTCGCCTCGCTGGAGCGCAATCTGATCCACCCCTTCGCGCTCGCGCACCACCTGCTCGACGACCTCAAGGCCGCGCGCGGCAGCATCATCAACATCGGCTCGAAGGTCGCCGCCACCGGCCAGGGCGGCACCTCGGGATACGCCGCCGCGAAGGGCGGGCTGAACGCGCTCACCCGCGAGTGGGCGCTCGACCTCGCCAGACACGGCGTGCGCGTCAACTGCGTGGTGCCGGCCGAGGTAATGACCCCGCTCTACGAGAAGTGGCTGGCCAAGGTCGACGACCCCGCGGCGACCAAGGCGAAGATCGAATCGACCATCCCGCTCGGCGGCCGCTTCACCGAAGCGCGCGAGATCGCCGACCTCGTCGCCTTCCTCGCCTCGCCGCGCTCCGGCCACACCACCGGCCAGATCCTCTACCCGGACGGCGGCTACACCCACCTCGACCGCGCTTACACCGCCGCGCCGGAGGTGTCCGCTTGAGGACAAGCCGCCCCTGACCGCAAGCGCAGGGCTCAGCGCTGCCCGAAGAGCGCCGCCAGCTCGGCGAGCGGCCCGCGCAGATCGGCCGCCTCCGGCACCCGCGGCACCGGCTCTCTCGCCAGCTGGGCCTCGACCGCCCCCCGCGCTTCGGCGGAGGGCCAACGCCAGCGATCGAGGTCGAACACCTCGCCGCGCAGCCGCTCGGCCTCCACCCCGGCGCGGCGTCCGAAGAGCGTTTCCGGGTGCGCCTCCCACACCCGGTGGCAACGGCGGAGCGCGGCGAGCTTCGCCTCCATCGTCAACGCCTCCGCGGCGTCGGACATCGCCGGCAGGTAAGCCCGGCGCGCCGCCATCTCGGCGGCCAGCGAAGCGTCGCCGGCGGCGACCTCCCGCCCGCCGTCGAGCACCGCGCGCTGGTCGGCGCTGAGGAACGGATAGAACGGCATCCGGCGCAGCTGGTCGGCGAACAGCCATCGGTCGAGCGGCGGGTCGAGCGCCGCCAGGCGGGCCGCAGCCGCCTCCGCCCAATCCGCCACCTCGGCGCGCAGCGGCTCGCGGTCGGGCCGCGTCGCCTCCACGCGCCACCACTGGCGGAACGCCTCGGCGAGGGCGCCCCGCGCGGAAGGGATCGCGTGCCCGAGCGCCGGGTACTCGTCGAAGGTCACCTCCGCCCCGAGGTCGCGGAACTTCGCGATCGCGGCGACCGAGCGCGCGTAGTTGGGGTCGAACAAGCCCGTGCCGATGTAGACCGGCTTGCCGCCCGCGATCCGCCGCGGCGGCCGCTTGCTCGGGTTCCAGCCGGCGCCGATCATGTACGCCCCGGCGAACTCTTCCATCATCGCCTCGGCATACTCGCTCCCGAACCAGCCGCCCTTCGAGAACCCGCCGACGTAACAACGCGATGGATCGATGGCCAGGCGTTCCCCCACGGCCGTCCTCACCGCCTTGAGGAAGTCGAACTCGGACAGCAGGTAGTCGCGCTCCGGCCGGGTCTGCCCCTGCGTCACGTAGGCCATCCCCACCACCACGAACCCGCGCCCGCCGGTGTAGAGCTTCGGGATCTCGACGGTCGGCCGCCCCGAGGTGCCGTGGTAGTGGAAGATCACCGGATGGCGCCGCGCCGCGCCGTAGTCCTCGGGAACAAAAACGAGCAGGTCCCGATCCACCTCCGGCATCGCCAGCGGCACCGTCTCCCCCGGCGCGAACCCGGCCGCGGCGGCGCTTCCGCACCAGCTCGCGAGCGCCAAGCCGATCGGGATCCAGGGGGACATCGGCGGCAGTCTCCCCCCGGTCGGGGCCACAAGCAAGCGGTCGCACCGCTCACCGCCGCCGCATCTCGGGGGCGAAGTGGATCAGGCGCAGGTCCGCGTCCTCGCGCAGTTGGCGCTCGTAGGCGGCCGGCAGCGGGCAGGCGCCGCACTCGCAGCTCGCCGCCTCCGCCCAGATCGCTGCGCTGGCCGCCAGGTAGCGGTCCAGCTTCGCCAGGTCCTTCGCCGGCGCGCTGCCGAACATGCGGGTGAGGCGCAGCTCCAATCCGCGCAACTCCCGGAGGCGCAGCGCCAGCTCGCCGCGCAGGATCCAACCCGGCATCAGCAGCTGGCCGAAGTGCTCGCGCGCGGCGGCGACCGAGTCCTCGTAGCCGGCCGGCACCTCGCCGAGCAGGCCGCCGACCCGCTCGGCGACCTCCAGCACATCGCCCAACAGCCGGCCCGAGCGCCCCGCGAGCTCGCGCCACCCCCCGCGCACGGCGGCGGTGCCGTCGCGCCACCCGGCCGCGGACCGCGGCTCGCCCAACAACTCGCCGATGACGAGATCCACGAAATCGCCCCGGTGGCGCCGCGGCTCCGCCCCCACCAGGCCGAGCCGCCCGAGCGCCGCGTCGTCCAGGAACAGCGCCGTCGGCGATGGCGATGCAGTCGGCGATGGCGACGGCCGCGCCGCCGGGCGCGCGCCCCCGAACGCGGCGGCCAACGAGCCGAAGCCGGTGGCGCGCTCCGCCTCCGGTCCCGGCGGCGCCTTCGCGGCGCGCACCCCACCCGCGAACACCTCGCGTTCCAGCTCCGCGACCAGCTCCGCCTGCTCGACGCGGAACAGCGCCACGCACCCCGCGCGGTGCCGCACCCGCGCGCACTCGGCGGCCGGCCATAGCCGCAGCGCGCAATCCGCGCCCAGGCCCGGGTAGCCCGCCGTGCTGCCGCCGAGCGGCACGTGGTCGGGCAGGTCGCCGAAGTCCCAGCCGCGCAGCCCCTCGCGCTCGAAGCCCGCGCCGCGGCGCACGTCGTCGAAGCGCACCCGCACCTGCTCGGCGAGCTTCGCCTGCAGCGCCGGCAGATCCTTGCCCTTGCCCAAGACCTTGCCCTTCTTCCCGATCACCTCGAAGCCCGCCGTCAGGTGCGCCGGCAGGCGGGCGAGGTCGAACGACGCCGCCGCGCAGCGCAGCCCGAACTCGCCCGACAGAAACTCGACCAGCGCGACCAGCAGCGAGCACTCCGGGTTGTAGCCCTCCCAGCTGGCGACGAACGCGTCGACGACCTCGCGGTTGGCCGGCAGCAGGCGGCGCAGGTCTTTGTTCAGGCAGCGCAGCAGGGCCGCGACCTTGTCGGGCAACCACCCCGGGACCAGCCAGTCGCCGAACCACTCCGGCAGGCCCGCCAGCTCGCCCAACGGAATGGCGAAGGTGATGCCGTCCTCAGGTTCTGAGGGGTTGTGCAGGTAGCGCACGCCGATCGGCGTCCCGTAGCTCGACCTTCCAAAGTCGAGGCCAGCCGCCGTCACCGCGTCCGGGTAGTCCTCGGCGACGAACGGCTCCGACAGCGGCACCACGCAATCCTCCAGCTTCAGGTCCAGCGCCCCATCCGGCTGAGCCGAAGCCCACCTCTCGAAGGCCTTCTGGGTGCAGACCTCAGCTGGCACCCGCTCCCTGTAGAACTCGGCGACGTATTCCGGGTGCACCAAGCCACCGAAACGGCGCAGCTTGTGCTCCATGCGCTCGGCGGCGAGCACCGTCTCGCGGTTCTGCTTCAGCACCGGCAGGGGCGCCCGCGTCTCGCCGTTGACCAGGGCCTCGAGGATGAAGATCTCGCGCGCGGTCGCCGGGTCGATGCGCCCGTAGTGCACGCGCCGTTTGGACACCAGCTCGAGCCCGAACGCCAGCACGCTCTCCTCGCCGTAGACGGCGCCCTGCTCCGGCGACCAATGCGGGTTGGAGTAGCGGTAGCGGCACACGTGCGGCGCCACCTTCTCCATCCACGCCGGGTCGAACATGGCGACGTTGCGCGCGTAGAGCTTCGCCGTCTCGACCAGCTCGAAGGCCATCGCCCACTCCGGTTGTGCCTTGAAGACCCCCGAGCCGGGGAACAGGAAGAAGTTCGTGTGCGACGCCCCTTTGTAGCCCTTGCCGCGCGCGTCCTTGACCCCGATGTGCGAGGGCATCCCGGCGAGCACCGCGCGGTGCAGCGGCTCGCTGTAGGTGTCTTCGGGGTCGCCGATGCCCTTCTTCGGGTCCGGCAGCTGCCAGCGCAGCGACCTCAGGTGCTGGCGCAGCTCGCGGTGCAGGTTGAACCACTCCCCCAGGCGCCGGTAGTTGACGAAGTGCTCGCGGCAGAATCGGCGCAGCGCATTGTTCGAAGATCGGCGCGCGCCCTGCGCCGCGTGCCACCAGCGCAGCCACCCGGTGAGGTCGGAGCGCTTGTCGCGGAACTTGGCGTGCGCCTGGTCGGCCTGGGTCTGTTTCTCCGCCGGCCGCTCGCGCGGGTCCTGCACGGTGAGCGCCGAGGCCACGATCAAGCCCTCGGCGAGGCAGCCCTCGTCGTCCGCCGCGATCAACATCCGCCCGACGCGCGGGTCGACCGGCAGGCGGGCGAGCGTCTCGCCGATCTCGGTCAGCCCGGCGCGCTTGCCCTTGCGCCACAGCGCGCCGATCTCCTCGAGCACCTTGTACGCCTGGGTGATGCGCTTCGGCTGCGGCGGGTCGATGAAGGGGAACCGGAGCGGGTCGCCGAGGCCGAGGTGCTCCATCTGCAACACCACGCCGGCGAGGTTGCTGCGCAGGATCTCCGGGTCGGTGAACTCGGATCGCCCCTCGAAATCCTCCTCGTCGTAGAGCCGCACACAGATGCCCTCCGCCACCCTACCGCAGCGCCCGCGGCGCTGGCGCGCGCTGGCCTGCGACACCGGCTCGACCTGCAGCCGCTGCACGCCGGAGCGCGGGTCGTAGCGGTTCACGCGGGCGATGCCGGAGTCGATCACCGAGCGGATGTCGGGGATGGTCAGCGAGGTTTCGGCGACGTTGGTGGCGAGGATGATGCGCCGCCGGTGCGGCGCCGGATTGAACACCGCCTGCTGCGCCTTGCCCTCGAGCCTGGCGAACAGCGGCAGCACGACCGTGTCCGGGTAGCGCTTGCCCTCCAACAGGTCGGCGCAGTCGCGGATCTCGCGCTCCCCCGGCAGGAACACCAAGGTGTCGCCGCGCGGGTCGAACCCGGCCAGTTCCTCCGCCGCCCGCACCACCTGCTCGGCGAGCGTCTCGTAGCGGTCGAGCGGCGGCCGGTAGAGGTCCTCGACCGGGAACGTGCGGCCCTCGACCTCGACGATGCCGACCTCGCCGCCATCGCCGAAGAAGCGCGCGAAGCCTTCGGCGTCGAGCGTCGCCGACGAGATCACCACCTTGAGGTCGGGCCGCCTCGGCAGCAGCCGGTGCAGGTAGCCGAGGATGAAGTCGATGTTCAGCGAGCGCTCGTGGGCCTCGTCGATGATCAGCGTGTCGTACTGCCGCAGGTGCTTGTCGCCGCGGGTCTCGGCGAGCAGGA
>JAUIGD010000344.1 GCA_030430255.1 Verrucomicrobiia bacterium | reverse complement strand
TGGGGGGTGCGCCGGGCTCCGGGGCGATCGCCGGCGGCGCGGGTGGGGCCGATCCTGCGGGGGGCGGGGGCGCGCCCGCGTTGGCGGCGCAGCTCGCCCCGCGCCTGCGCGCCTTCGTCGAGCTCACCGAGACCCTGGAGGGCGCGCTCGCCGACGAACCGCCGGCGACCGTGAAGGAAGGCGGTCTGTTCCGCGACGGTTACAGCAGCCAGCTCGACGAGCTGCGCGCCGCCTCCGGCGAGGGCAAGCAGTGGATCGCCGACCTGCAGACCCGCGAGGCCGAACGCACCGGCATCAAGTCGCTCAAGGTCAAGTTCAACAACGTCTTCGGCTACTTCATCGAGGTCACCAAGGCCAACCTCGCGCAGGTCCCCGACGACTACACCCGCAAGCAGACGACGGCCAACGCCGAGCGCTTCATCACCCCCGAACTCAAGGAGGTGGAAAACAAGATCCTCGGCGCCGACGAGCGTGCCAAACAGCTCGAATACGAGGAGTTCCTCAACCTCCGCGAGACCGTCCTCGGGCACCTCGAGGAGCTGCAGGACACCGCCGACGCCCTCGCCGAGCTCGACGTCCTCGGCGGCCTGGCCGAGACCGCGCGGCTGTTCGGCTACTGCCGGCCGCAGCTCGACGGTTCGAAGCGGCTCGCGATCACCGCGGGCCGCCATCCCGTCCTCGACCAGAACGTCGCCGAGGAGAAGTTCGTCCCCAACGACGCCGAACTCGACGCCGACGGCGCGCGCCTGACGATCTTGACCGGCCCGAACATGGCGGGGAAAAGCACCTATATCCGCCAGGTCGCGCTCATCACGCTGATGGCGCAGATCGGCAGCTTCGTCCCCGCCGAGAGCGCGAGGATCGGGCTCGTCGACCGCATCTTCACCCGCGTCGGCGCCAGCGACGACCTGGCCCGAGGCCAGTCGACCTTCATGGTCGAGATGAACGAGACCGCGCTCATCCTCAACAGCGCCACCGACCGCAGCTTGGTCATCCTCGACGAGATCGGCCGCGGCACGGCGACCTTCGACGGCCTCAGCATCGCCTGGTCGGTCGCCGAACACCTGCACGACCAGGTCGCCTGCCGCACCCTGTTCGCCACCCACTACCACGAGTTGACCGCGCTCGCCGACAGCCGCCCCGGGGGCGTCGCCAACGCCAACGTCGCCGTCCGCGAGTGGAACGATCAGATCATCTTCCTGCGCAAGATCCTCGCCGGCGCCGCCGACCGTTCCTACGGCATCCAGGTCGCCCGCCTGGCCGGCCTGCCGGCGGAGGTCGTCTCCCGCGCCAAGCAGATCCTGGACCACCTCGAGAGCAACGCGGCCAAGCCCGGCGAGAAGGGCGGGGGCAACGCCGGCGCCAAGACCGGGGCGACCCGGAAACGGCGCGGCTCACGGACCGGCGAAGACCTCCTGCCGGAGAGCCAGAGCCCGCAGCTGACGCTGTTCGGCTGACGGGGCGCGGCCATCCCCATGCGCATTGCCGTGCTGCGGCGGCACGCGGGGACGCGTGCCCTCCGGCCGCGAGGTGCAGGGGGGGCAGGGATCGGTGGAGGGTGCGGCTCCCTTCGAACCTCCGGCGATCGATCCGGGCGAAGATCGGATTCCGATTTGCCCCGACTGGTCAGACCCGGGCGGGCCGGCCTCGACTTTGGAAAGTCGAGCTACGGTGCCCCGCGCTCCGCAATCGCCGCGGTGATGTCGTCGGCGGGGTCAGACTCCGACTTCCCGGTGCAGCTCAACAAAATGGCTCCTCCCTCTGCGCGAAGCTGATAGGGGCGCCCCCATGGATCGACCAGGGGTTCGTTGAGGGATTCGGGCACCAGTTGGTCGAGGTGTGTGGGGTATTCCCCGTGGGTGATCTGGAATCTGGTGGCCGCTGTCGCGAGAACCCCAAGATCGGCCTCCGCGTGCGCTCGCATTCCACCGCCGTCTGGAGAACAGCCGATACCGCTCCCGAGCACGAAGACACCGCAGACGCAGAGCCCGAACAGCGACCACAGGATAAGGTCGGGCCAGCGGGTCTCGGCAGTTCCACTCTTCATCCGCCGTTGTGACCGTGCCTCCGCCTCTCTTGTTCAAACTTCGTAGGAGGGGAGGCCGTAGTGGTGACTTTCAGTCGCCATCGAATCCCGGATGGCGACTGGAAGTCACCACTACGGCCCGGCCTACGCCAAGACCCCCGGGACGATCTCGCCGCCCACGTCGGTGAGGCGGAAGTCGCGGCCGCCGTGGCGGTAGGTGAGGCGGGTGTGGTCGAAGCCTAACAGGTGCAGCAGCGTGGCGTGGAAGTCGTGGGTGCCGACCGGGTCGCTCGCGACCTGGTGCCCGAGCTCGTCGGTCTCGCCGTGGACGTGCCCGGCTTTGACGCCGGCGCCGGCCAGCCAGCCGGAGAAGCAGGCGGGGTGGTGGCCGCGGCCGTAGTCGCCGTCGCGGGTCGGCGTGCGGCCGAACTCGGTGGCGAAGACGACCAGCGTGTCGCCGAACAGGCCGCGAGACTTGAGGTCGCGCAGCAGCGCGGCGACCGGGCGGTCGACGTTGCGCGCCAGCCGTTCGTGGTCGCGCATGTTGCTGTGCGAGTCCCAGTTGCGGTTGGAGCCGGTGTCGATGAGCTCGACGAAGCGGACGCCGCGCTCGACGAGGCGGCGGGCGACGAGGCATTGCCAGGCCATGCCGCGCGGCGCGTCGGGGTCGAGCCCGTACTCGGCAAGCGTGGCTTTGCTCTCCCGCTTCACGTCGAGCGCGTCGGGCATCTGCATCTGCATGCCGAAGGCGGTCTCGAAGGACTTCATGCGCGCGGCGAGGCGGCCGTCGCCGGGGCGCTCGAAGCCGTGGCGGCGGTCGAGCTGGCCGAGCAGGTCGAGCTCGAGCCGCTGCACCTGTTCGCTGGGCGACAGGCGGCGCAGGTTGGGGACGGGGTCGGCCGGGTCGGCGATGCGGGTGCCGGCGTGGGCGGCGGGGAGGAACTCGTTGCCCCAGACCTGGCCGCCGGCGTAGGGCATGCGCGGCGCGAGGACGACGAAGGAGGGCAGGTCGCGGTTCTCGTTGCCGAGCCCGTAGCTGGTCCACGAGCCGAAGCTCGGGCGCGGCACCGTGAAGGAGCCGGTGTGCAGGCCGAGCGTGGCTTGGAAGTGGTTGCCGTGGTCGCTGGTGAGCGAGCGGATCAGGCAGAGGTCGTCGGCGCAGGAGCCGATGTGCGGGAAGAGCTCGCTGACCATCAAGCCGGAGCGCCCGCGCGGTTTGAACTCCCAGCTCGGCGCGAACAGCGGCTTGCCGCGGTGGTGCTTCTCGCCCGCGCGCTCGATGAGCGCCGGTTTGTAGTCGAAAGTATCGATATGGGAGAAGCCGCCGCTGAGGTAGATGAAGATGACGTTCTTCGCCTTCGGCGCGAAGTGGGGGCCGCGCCCGGGGCCGGCGGCGTGTTGGCTGGGGGAGCCGTCGGCGAGCAGGTCGCCGACGACGGCGGGCATCAGCGCGGAGGCGCCGAAGAGGCTGCGGATGGCTTGGCGGCGTTGCATCTGGGTGGGTTAGCGTGGGGTGGGAACCGTGGCATCGGCGTCCCGCCGATGATCGTCCCAGCGGCGTCCCGCCGCTGGCCGGCTTATGGAAGAGCGCGCGGGCGGGACGCCCTCGGCACGGACATCGGCGGGACGCCGATGCCACATCGCGGCCGTCGCGCTAGTCCACATAGGCGAAGGCGTTGGTGCAGAAGAGCACCTTGGCGTAGCTGGCGAGGGCGGCGGCCTCGATCTCCAGCTCGTCGTCGGTGCCGGCCTCCGCGAGCGCGTCGCGCACGCGGGCGAGGTGGCTCTGGGCGAGCTTGATGTCCTCCTCGGTGGCGGGGCGGGAGAGGAGCAGGCGGCAGGCGAGGTCGACCTGCTCTGGCACCGTGTCGGCGGCGGCGAGCAGGCGTGCGGCGAGGGCGTCGGCGGCGCGGCCGGCGAAGCGGTTGTTCATCAGGAACAGGGCGCCCACGGGGCTCGAGGTCTCCCCGCGCTGCGGGGTGCTGGCGTTGGGGTCGGCGCCGTCGAAGACCGCCAGCACGGGGTGGCGGCGGATGCGCTGGCGCATGAGGTAGACGCTCCGGTGGTCGTGGTCGTAGCTCGCGTAGAAGGGGGCATGCTGGGTGTAGCCCCACTTCGACGCGGGCGGGAAGGGGTGCGGCGGCGCGGGGCCGCCGAGCAACTGCCCGCTCGCCGCGAGCATGGCATCGCGCAGCTCCTCGGCCGACAGGCGGCGGCGCTCGAAGCGCCAGCGCAGCGCCGCTTCGGGGTCGGCCTCGTCGTTTGCTTCCAACGAATCGCTAGAGAGGCGGTAGGCGCGGCTCGACATGATCGCGCGGTGCATGGCTTTGAACGAGTAGCCCGAATCGATGAAGCGGCGGGCGAGGTGGTCGAGCAGCTCCGGGTGGCTGGGCGCGGCGCCGAAGGTGCCGAAGTCGTTCGGGGTGGCGACGATGCCGCGCCCGAAGTGCCAGGTCCAGATGCGGTTGGCGATCACGCGGGCGAACAGCGGGTTGTCCTCGCCGGTGATCCAGCGAGCCAGCTCGAGCCGCCCGCTTCCACCGTAGCCGTCGGGCAGGCGCTGGCCGCCGAGCACGCTCAGGAAGCCGCGCGGCACAGGGTCGCCGCGCTGGCCGGGGTCGCCGAGCCGGTGCAGCGGGGCGTCGCCCGTCTCCCCCGCGTCGGCGACCGCGTAGGCGAGTTCGCCGCCGAGCGCGCCGAGCGCTTTCTTGGCGTCGGCGATCTGGCGCTCCAAGCCCTTCCGGCGATCGCGCTCCCCTCCGGTTTCGCGGCGCCCGCGGGTCGCCCGTTTGAGATCGTCGAGCGCGTCGTCGGCTTCCTCCAGCCCGCGCTCCAGCTCGGCGCGCCGCTCGCCGTCGCCATCGAGCGCAACGAAGTCGGTGGGCGTCTTCTGGTTCTCGGCGCCCGGGAAGGGGAAGCGGGTGCTGCTGAAGATGCCGTAGAGCGCGTAGTAGTCGCGGGCGGGCACCGGGTCGTGCATGTGGTCGTGGCACCTCGCGCAAGCTACCGAGGTGGCGAGGAAGGCCTCGCCGAGGTTGGTGATGGCGTCCTCGATGGTGAGGTGCATCTCCTTGCCGCTGACGCCGAAGCGCCGCGCGCCTGCGAGGTAGCCGGTGGCGGTGATGCACTCGCGGCGCTCGTCCTCGTCGCGGTGCTCCAGCAGGTCGCCGGCGAGTTGCTCGACCACGAAGCGGTCGAACGGCTTGTCGGCGTTGAAGCTGGCGATGACGTAGTCGCGGTAGCGCTGCGCTTCGGGGACGGGGTGGTCGGAGCTGGAGCCGGAGGTGTCGGCGTAGCGGACGACGTCCAGCCAGTGGCGGCCCCAGCGCTCGCCGTAGGCGGGGGAGGCGAGCAGGCGCTCGACCAGCGCTTGGTAGGCGGAATCGAGCCCCCGCGCCTCGCAGTCGCCGAGGAAGGTCGCCATTTCCGCGGGTGTCGGCGGCAGGCCGGTCAAATCGAAGGTCGCCCGCCGCAGCAGGGTCAGCGGTCCGGCGTCGCGCACCGGCGGCACGCCCTGCGCCTCCATGCGGGAGAGGAGGAAGCGGTCGAGGTCGCCTCGCGGCCAAGCGTGGTCGGCGACGGCGGGAACGGCCGGATCGGCGAGCGGCCGGTAGGCCCAATGCGCCTTGCCCGCTTCGACGTCGATTTCCGCGAGTGCGGATCCGGCGCCCAGCGTGAGGGCGAGGGCTGCGGCTGCGGCTGCGGCTGCGGGTGTGGGTGTGGGTGTGGAGAGCGGTCGCACGGAACTGGGAAGATACTCCCTCAGGCGACCGTTTCGCACGGGAAACTGGAGGCGCCGGGGTCTACTCCGCGAGGCGCAAAAGCACCTCGTTGCGGCGCAGGGCGCGCGGCGTCCACGGTGGATCGTAGTAGGCGAGCAGGGGGGCGGCGCCGTCGGCGATCTTCAACCCCGCCGCCTCAACTGATTTCCTCAACTTCGCGATCGCCGCCTGTTCGGCATCGCGGTCGCGGCTGCCGCCGCGGAAGCGCAGGGCGGCGAATTTTCCGGAATCGATCGAATCGAGGAAGACACCGTCATCCTCCGGCTTCGGCGCGCCCCCGGCATCGACCTCCTTGGGGATGACGAAGCTCATCGAACCGGTGCCCCCGGCGTCCATGAACACGGGGGTCGTCATGGCGATCTTCTCTTGGTCCGCGTTGCCCTTGTCGATGTAGCGGAACAGGCGCATGAAGCGGTCGTCGCGCTCCCGGCGTCCCGCGTCGTCCGCCATCTCGGTGCTGACGACCGCCATCGCCGCATAGTGCCGCACCTCGAAACCGTCGCGCTCCGCGACCACTTCATAGTCGGGGGATTCGTAGGAACCGCGGGTCAAACCGAGGCCGCCAGCGAGGCAGACGGCGCCGGCCAAGGAGAGGGCGGATAGGGTGGCGATGAAGGGCTTTCTCATGGTTGGGGAGACGTTCGGAGCGGCCGGTCGGATTTGGTTTTGTGAGATCGGCGGCGTGGAGGGTGGGCGTCCGGCGGGAGGGGGCGAGCATTTCGCCCCAACCTGATGGTTCTGGCTTCTGCGGATTGGAGTTACAGCAACTCCTCCGGCAGGACTCCGGCGAGTTTCTTGATGGCGTCGGCCTTGTCCTTGCGGGCGACGAGCAGGGCGTCTCCGGTCTGGACGACGATCAGGTCATCGACTCCGAGCAGCGCCACGCGGCGGCTGCTCCCCGGGGCGGAGTAGACGATGTTCCCCGACGCGTCGACCGCGGTGCAGTCGGCGTTGGCGCGGTTGCCGGATGCGTCTTCGTCGAGGTATTTCGCCATCGAGACCCAGCTGCCGACGTCGTCCCAGTCGAAGCTCGCCTCGAGGTTGAGCACCGACGAGGCCTTCTCCATGAGGGCAAAGTCGATCGAGATCTTCTCCAGGCCCGGGAACCGTTCGGCGAGCAG
>JAUIGD010000343.1 GCA_030430255.1 Verrucomicrobiia bacterium | reverse complement strand
ATCCCGATAAGACGCGAGAAATACCAGAGGCCGTTTCGGAGGGCAACAAAAAAGCTCGGGATCGCGGGGCAGAAAACGAGTCCGGACGCTCGGTTCGGTGGCGTATGGTTGGTTGATGCCCCTTCTGCAGAAGACTGCCCTCGCCGCGTTGTTCGCCACCCTGTTGCTGATTTTCGTAGGGGCGATCGTCCGGGTGTCGGGTGCGGGGTTGGGCTGTCCGGACTGGCCGCGTTGTTGGGGGGCGTTGTGGCCGCCTTCGTCACTGGAGGAGGTGGATTGGGAGCGTTTGGACATCGAGAAGTTCCAGCGCAAGCGGCCGGGGATCAGCAAGGAGAGCTTGGCGGCGGAGTTCAATCCCCGCCACGTGTGGACGGAATACCTGAATCGGCTGACGGCGCTGCCGGTGGGGTTGTTTTCGTTCGCCACGCTGATTTTGGCGATCGTCGGGCGGCGCCGGCATCCGCGGGTTTGGCGCGGTGCGTTGTCGGCGATGGTGTTGGTGTTGGCGAACGCGGTGCTGGGGGCGATCGTGGTCAGTTCGGGATTGCGGCCCGGGGTGATCACCCTGCACATGGCGCTGGCGGTCGTCTTGGTCGTGGTCCAGGTGTGGGTGGTGTCCCGCAGCGGGGTGGGGCTTCCCCAGATCCGGCTGCCGGGTGGCCGCCGGGGGTGGTGGATCGCTGCGACCTTGTTCGGTGCGGTGGTGTTGGAGGGGGTGATGGGCTCGCAAGTGCGTGAGGAGACCGACCTCTTGATGCGCAGCCATGAAGGGATCCCGCGGGCCGAGTGGGCAGGGGAACTGGAGGCGACCCTCGTCTATCTGGTGCACCGGAGTTTCTCGTGGGTCGTGCTGGTCTTGGGCGCCGCGTTTTTCTGGGCGACCCGGGGCGCGAGGGGGGATTTGGCGCGTCTCACCCGCACGGCGATGGTCGGGATCGTGATCGCGCAGATGGTGTTGGGGGTGACGATGGCGCACGTGAGCGTCGCACCGGTGGTCCAGGTGCTGCACATCGGTCTCTCGGCGATTTTCGTCGCCGCTGGATCCTGGTTCCTGTTGGCCTCGCGCGCTTCGCCCGCGGATGGCGCCTCGCCCCAGCGGCGTTCGAACTGAACTCTAGCCCGGATCGATCACCACATCCGCAGGCGAGGCGCTGCCATTCGTTGACGCTGAGTAGGCGGCGGCAGGGACCGGCGAAGCGGCTGGGTAGACACCCTGCCCGAGCCGGTCACCACGCCAACACTCTCAGCGTCAACGAGGGCGAGCCACAGCCCGGAGCTTGGTGATCGATTCGGGCTAGCCCGAATGGCGCTCGGTGAAGCCGGGTTCTCGGCGGTTTGGGTCGAGGACGGAACCGATGCTCGCTCCGGGAGATCCTCGTGGGTGCCGCCGTCTCAGCCGTGCGCGGAACAGCCCCTCGGAGTCGCGTTCCCAACCGGGGAGGCGGTGGGATCGTTCAACGCGTATGGCTTCGGAGACGCGGGCCGCGGTGAGAGGCCCTTCGCGTTGCACAGGTGACCGCTCCGCGGACTTGAGGGCGGTCAGGTCAGTGTGAGGGGATGGCCACCAGCCCTTCCGAGGAAGTGTGGTGTCATCCTGAGAAGCGCAGCGCCGGAAGGACCCCGCCATGAAACCCGCGGCCGAGCCACCGGGACGCCCCGGATGCCTTGACGGCTCCAAGCGAGCGGGCACCGGGACGCGGCCACCCGTCGATGCCTATGCTAAACCAAGCGCTATTCGGGCTACTAGCCCAGGGGCGCTGGGGGCATTGAACGGCGGAGGGCTCCGGAGACGCGCACCGCGGTGAGAGGCCCTTCGCGTTGCTCAGGGTGACAGGTCCGGGAAGTTGAAGGCGGTCAGGGCGATGTGAGGGGATGGCCACCAGCCCTCCCAAGGAGTGCGGTGCCATCCCGACGAGCGCAGCGTCGGAGAGATCCCGCGCTGAAACCGCCGCACCGGGCCACCGGGCCACCGGGCAACCGCGACGTCCTGGATGGCTTGCCGGGAGCGAAGCGCGTGGGCGAGGAGACGCCTCCCCCGTCGATGCCTCGTCTCAACCGGCTGGGTAGAGGAGGGCGCGGAGGCGAGACGCCTCCGGCACGAACATCGGCGGGACGCCGATGCCACGTCGGGAACAGCTCCTGCCCGGGCGGCTCCCAGCGCCAACGCGGCACGCGGAGACTCTTGCTCCCGGAACCGTCACGGCGGGACGGAGTTCTGCCCTCCAGGTTCCGGCTTCGCCGGGTTCGGCGAAACGAAAGCGGGCGCCGTTTTGGCGCCCGCTCGGAAAATTTCGGTATTGGAAGCGAAAGGGGCTACTTGCCGGTCGGCAGGTAACGATAGTAGACCTCCAGCATCAGGGTGCAGAGGCAGGTGGCGTAGATGTCACCATCTGGCCCGACCGAATTCGAGTGACCGCCGTTGCCGGTCCAGCTGCCGTCTTTCTGCTGCGCTTCCTGAACCACTTTCTGATAGCTGTCGTTGTACTGGCGCCAGTGCTTGCCCTGTTTTTGGAAAGCGGCCTGCGAGTGATAGTACCAGGCATAGAGATTCGGCCGGTTCCAGCCCTTCGGCTCGTCCGCCAAGATTTTGTCGAGACCGTCATCTTCGAGTTTCGATGGGGAGCCGAGCATGCGTGAGCAGAGCAGTCCGACGCCCGTGAGGCTGAGGCGCCCCTGCTGGCCGCCGCCGAGGCGATACTTGAAATAGCCGTCGCTGCCGCCCGGATCCTCGGCGGCCTCAAGCATCTTGAGCGCTTTCTTCTTGGCGGTGGCGAGGCCGCTGATGGGGATCTTCGTGTACTCGGCGGCCTTCAGCGCCTGGATGTTCCAGCCGGCGACGGAGAGGTCGCTGTCGTTGCCGCTGCCGTAGGAGTAGAGCCAGCCGCCGGCGGCGGTTTGTCCCTCGATGATGATCGGCACCGCCTTCTTGAGCACCGGCATGATCGGCTTGAAGCGCTTGTTGGCGTTCTTGTTCAGCGAGTAGGCCTCGGCGAGCGCGTAGACGGCGATACCGTGTTCGTAGGAGACGTTGCGGTCGCGAGAACTCGCCATCATTCCCTTCCCTTTGTCAGCGACGTCGATCAGATACTCGATGGCTTTCTTGACGTTCTCGCCGAACTCCGGGGAATCGACCGTTTCGCAGTGACCGCAGTAGGCGAGCAGGGCGAAGGAGGTCATCGCCACGGGGAATTTCTCGCCCCAGCTCCCATCCGGCTGCTGTTTGTCTTTGAGCCAGCGGAGGGCATCGAGGACCGAGCGGTCCATGGAGGCGCGCCCGCCAGCGCGCTTCAGGCGCTCCATGCGGTCGGCAGAATCACAACGGCCTTTCATCGCCCCCGGGACACCCATGCCGCCGCCGAGCCCGTCGCCAAAGCCCCCGGCGCCGAAGCCGGTGCCGAAGGCGCTGCCGAGATCGGGAGAGTCGATGTCCGTCGGCACCGAGGGAACGGCGACCGGCGAGGTCGCCGAGGCGGCGATGGTATTGCTCGGGCTGGACGAGGGGCGTGAGGGTTTCTGCCGGACGCTCTGCTGGAATTGCTTCTTCTCGACCTTGGTCTCGGTGGTCGACTGGGTCGCGGCGATGGCGATTTCGACCTCCTCTTCGACGAAGGCGGTGTAGGTGATCCAAGCGAGGGCGCCGAACAGGAGTGCGACGACGGCGATCGAAATCACCAGCGAGACGATCTTGTTCCGGTTCTCGATCTGCCGGACGTAGGACTCCATTGGATCCTCTTGCCCCAGCATCTGGGTTGCGGCGGGAGCACCCGCGTAAGCGGCCTGGCCGTAGTAGGCATCTTGGTAAACGTCCTGTTGGTAGTGGGCGTCCGGAGCGGGCGGGTAGCCACCGTGCTGGGGCGGGTACTGCTGGTTGGGATCTTGAGGCGGGTGGGGCATCGTCGGAGATGGTGAGGAGTGAAGGAGGTGGCGTCGATTGTCGGCAGGCGGCGTTCGGTCGCAACCCCCATCTTGTTGCAGATTAGCGGGTTTCGTGACGTCTGCCAAGCTCTGAATGTGGAACGACGGTGCCCTCTAGGAATTAGGCGGCGGGGGCAATAATCTGTCGGGATCGGCCGTTGGCGGGCGGTCGGGGCGGTGCTTGCCCCGACCCTTGGAATCCCGTATTTTTTGCCCATGTCTCCGGAACGCCGATTTCTCACCCTTGCCGCCTTTATGATTTTGGGGGTGGCGCCGGTCACTGGCGCGGAGCCCGTGCTCGATCCGAAGGACTACGAGGCATGGTTAAACTTCGAACGTGAGAAGATCGCCGTGGAGATCAAGAAAGACATGCCCGGTGCGTTTCCGTACGGCCTGCCGCGGGCGTACACGGACGGATTGGCCCAGTTCGGAGGCCGCGAGGTCGATGTGGCGGCGCTCCGATCGGCTTGCAAGCTCCGGCCGAACACCCTGTTCGGTTGCGATAGCATGCTGCGGGCGGAGTCTTCAGAATGGCTGGTCACCCGTGCGGCGAAAGGGGTGGAGACGGCAGAGAAGGGGACGCCGGAGCGGGCCTTAGCCGAGGCGGAATTGAAGGTTCAGCAGAAGCGGCGGGCGTTTGCCGTCGCGGAACTGGCGGCGTTGCGGGAGGCGGAGGTTGCAAAACCGCATCCAGCGCAACGTTACCGCGGTGCGTTGGAGGTCGCGATCGCAGGGGTGCTCCGGTCGTCCGCGGAGCGTGATAGCGACAAGATCATTGCCGAGGTGATCGAAGAGGCGGCCGCTGTTCTCGCGGGCGGCAATACCCCGCAAGAGATCCGGGCAAGGTTTCCCGACGAGAAGGCGGCATTCATCGCCGTGGTCGATTCGGTGGAAGCGGAGTTCGGAAGTCGGTCATGGGGGGAGCGTTTGGAGGAGCTGTTCGCCGCTGAGCGAGCGGCTCACGATTGAAGCGGTCTCGGGCATGGGCCGGGCGGGGAGCCATCGATCCTTTCGCCTTGCAGGCTGATCAACGCCGATGGCCCTGCCGCCGCGCTCACTCCCGTTCGCCGGCGACAGCGATCTCGGCGGCGGACGCCCAGGGGCCGCCGTTGACCTCGGAGAGGATGCGGAGCTTGACGAAGCGTCCGACGACCGGTGTGGGGAGGTCGGCGCGTTGGGCGGCTTTGGTCTTGGCGAACGCGGTGGTCAGTGCCGGCCGGTCGGGGAAGGTGTCGGCGCTGGCGGCGACATAGATCTCCGTCTCCGCGAAGGCGCCGTTCCAACCGCCATCTTGGCGGGCGAGGTAGTGCAGGCTGGAGATCGCGTGCGGCGCGCCGAGGTCGAGGATGATCTCGTGGGGGTGTTCGCGGACGCCGTCGGCGAAGCGGGTATGCCAGAGCGTCAGGGGATCGGTGTCGATGGCGTGGACCGCGAACTTTTGGTTGCCGGCGTTCTCGCTGCTCGCGGAGTGGACTTTGACCCGTTCCTGAGGCACGAGCCCAGCGCCCTCGATGCGGTGGACTTGGCCGCTTGGTTTCTGCGGGGCGCCCTTGGGTTTGGGGGCGTCCTTGGCGGTGCCCCACTTCGCCCAGCGGTCGCGTTCGTGGCGGCTGCGATCGGTGTAGGTGCCGGGCTCGGCCGGGGTGTGTGAGGCGGCGGCGAAGGCCTGCATCCGCTTCAGGAGGTCGCCGTGATCAGCGGATCGATCTTCGGTTTCGCTGGGGTCGGCGGCGAGGTCGTAGAGCTCCCACGCCCCCGCTTTGCCCGCCTTCACCGCCTTCCAGTTTCCGCTGCCCGAGCGCACGGCGACCTGGCTTCCCGACTCCCAATAGAGGAACTCGTGGCGCGTCTGCTCACCCTGGCCGAGCAGCGTGGGGAGGAAGGAGAGGCCGTCCGTGTCGGGCGAGGTGGCCGCGCCGCAGAGTTCGCAGAGCGTGGGGAGGACATCGGGGTGGTAGAAGACCAAATCGCTCACCATCCCCGGGGCGATGCGCCCAGGCCAACGGGCGAGGTAAGGGATACGCAGACCGCCTTCGAAGAGATTGCCTTTGCCGCCGCGGAACTCCGTCCCCGTCCCCGGGTCGACGTTCGGCCCGAAGAAGCCGCGCGGGTGTTGCTTCGACCGGAAGCGGTCTTGGCCGCCGTTGTCGCCGGTGAAGAACACGATCGTGTTCTCTTCCAGTTCGAGTTCGCGCAGCAGCGCCAAGACCGTGCCGAGGTCGTTGTCGACCATGGTCACCATCGCGGCGTAGTTTTTGACGTCCTGAGGGATGGTCTCGTCCTGCATCCACGCTTCGCCCGCATACGAATCCCATGCGGGATCGTCGGCGGGGATGTCGTACATCCCGTGCGGTGGGGTGATGGGGAAGTAGGCGAAGAAGGGGCGGTCTTTGTGGGCGCGGATGAAGTCGAGTCCGCGATGCATGATCTCGTAGTGCGAGTAGGTCTCACCGCTGCGGCCGCCGACGTTGCCGGGGAGCGGGACCTCTTCGCTGTTGTGGATGAGGTAGGGCGGGTAGAACGAGTGGGCGTGGACTTGGTCGTAGTAACCGAAGAAGGTGTCGAATCCGTGCTCCTCCGGCACCCCGGTCGAGTCCCGGCCGCCGCAGCCCCATTTGCCGAAGCCACCGGTGGCGTAGCCTTGTGCCTTGAGCAGGCTGGCGATCGTCGGCTCGCCGGCGCGCAATGGGGTGCCGCCGTCGTTGGCGCGGACGGAGGCGTGGCCGGCGTGCTTGCCGGTCATGAGATTGCAGCGGAGCGGAGCGCAGACGGGCGATCCCGCATAGGCATGGGTGAAACGCATCCCCTCGGCGGCGAAGCGGTCGATGTGGGGCGTCTTGATGTAGGGGTTGCCCATGTGCCCGAGCTCGAAGTAGGCGAGCTCGTCTGACATGATGTAGACGACATTGGGTGGACGTCCGCCGGCCGCCTGGGCGGCGGAGACGAGCGTGAATGCGGCGGCGGGGTGGAGGCAGATGGCGACCGGAGACATCAGTGGAGGAGGATATCCAGAGGGGAAGGGGAGGGGCAAGCGAGGGATCGCTCACTGTCGGCAC
>JAUIGD010000342.1 GCA_030430255.1 Verrucomicrobiia bacterium | reverse complement strand
CGCAAGCTCGGCCGGCTCTGTACGGAGAAGGAGTTCGGCCCCTATTTCCCACTCACCCAACTCGTCCCCGGCGTCACCGGCGTCGGTCTCGAACCCGTGCTCGCGAAAGGCTGACCCATGGACCACGAACACCTCGACCACCTGAAGGACCACCCGCCGACGAAGCCGGCCGAACCGGCGACCAAAGCACCGGATGCGGCCCTGCCGAGCCAGATCGGCAACCGGGCGTTCACGTCGATGATCCAGCGGTCGGCCGCCAAGACCCAGGGCGCGGGACCGCTGGATCCCGAGATCGCCGAAGACATCAAGGCGGCCAAGGGCGGCGGCCAGGCCCTCGACGACCACACCCGCAGCGACATGGAAGGCCACCTCGGGACCGACCTGTCCGACGTGCGGGTGCACACCGGCGGCAAAGCCGACACCCTCAACCGGTCGGTACAGGCCGAAGCCTTCACCACCGGCAACGACGTCTTCTTCAAGTCCGGCAAGTACGCACCCGAGACGAGTTCCGGGCGAGGGCTGCTGGCCCACGAACTCACCCACGTGGTGCAGCAACGCAGCGGGCAGACCGACGGCGGCGGACGGGTGAGCAGTCCCGACGACGCCCACGAGGTCGAAGCCAAGTCGGTCGGCGATGCGGTGGCCTCATCAGGTCCGGACCGGCAGGCCGCGGCCCCTGCGGGGGCGCCCAGCGTCGCCCGCCAGGAAGAAGAAGAGGAAGAACTGCAGATGTCCGTCGACCGCCAGGAAGAAGAAGAGGAAGAACTGCAGATGTCCGTCGACCGCCGCGAGGACGAGGAAGAGGAGCTGCAGGCGTAGCGCCACGACCCCTCATGACGCGCTCTCCGTGACTCACACCTCGCACCGCGACAAGGCCGCAGAGCCGGGACGCCCGCGGGGGCGTCCTCCGACGCTGAGCGGGATCCCGGCGGACACGCGGGCTGAAGGAGCCCGGGCGACGCGCCCCAACCCGATCGTCTCGCGACGTTCCCTGCAGGGCATGCAGCGGGCCGCCGGAAACCGGGCAGTCGCAAGGATGGCCGAGAGCCGTCGTCCCGTTGTCGACCGCCGACGGGTCAACGGGCCCGAGCCCGAAACCAGTGCGCCGGCACCAGCGAGCGAACCGAACGCGAGGGAGAGATCCCGCCCGGGAGAGGACTCACTGACGCCGGCGGGGGCGAGCGACGCCGCCGCCACGGCCGCCCGTCCCGACACCGCGGACGATCGCAGCGCCGCCGACCCCGGCGCGGGGGGCGGCCAGGAGCCAGACCCGAAGGCCGTGCTCACCGACGACAAGTCGCCCGAACAGGACGCGAAGCCCAGTGCCCCCGCGGATGGGAAGCCGGTGGCGGGCGAACAGGCCGCCCAGGCCGTCGCCGCGGCCGACTCGGACCAGAAGGCCGAACCCGATGCGGTCGCCCAGGACACGGAGGACGACCTGCAGGCCGTCCCCGACGACGCGGAAGTCGAATCCGACCCCGACGACACCGCGCACAACGACCCCGCGGTGGTCATGGCGGCCCCGCCACCGCCCACCCCTCCCGATCCGACTGTGACCGCAACACTGGCCGGACTCGACGAGCAGGCGGCCGGGGCGGAGAAGACGCTCAGAAGCGGACTGTCACGGCTGCGCCGAGCGGAGCGGCGATCGCTGGCTGAGGTGAACGCCGCCGAGGCCACCCAGATGCGCGCGACGTGGGGCATGATGCGAACCCTCACCACCGCCGTTCAGTCCTCGGGTGTCGTCGCCCGGGTGCTCTATGCGGTCGGGGCCACCAAGGCCCGGGCCGATTTCGGCCGCGACGCCACATCCACCGAAGAGTCCCTCGACGGCGCGCTCACCGCAGCCAGAGAACAAGGTACGAGGAACCTTTCATCGCGGGCGGACCGCATACGCGGCCACGAACGCGAACTCCAGGCACGCGCCGCCGCGAACCGCGATTCGACCATCGACGGCGCTCGGGCGTGGCACACGAAGTTCCGCAACGGCTGGTCCAGAGCGCGCAAGCGCAAGGCGGTCTACCGGATCGGCAACGTGTTGACGGCCGACACGATCCGCTCCGCCAACAACGGCGTCTTCAAGTTCAACCGGGAGACCGGCCGCGCGGCCCGCAAAATGCGGATCGACCTCGCCAAGGCGGACCGCGAAGGCCTCGTCAAGCTGGGCGAGGGACACGCGAACACCCGCAAGGAACTGCGCAGGATCTTCGCCAGTGCCCGCAATGCGCCCGACGTCGATCGGAAGTTCGACGCCGATCTCGGGGCCTTCTTGCGCCGCTCGGTCGCCGGTGTCGTCAGCTTCCTCACGATGTCGGCCATCGGCACGAGGGTCGCCGCGGCACGCGCCCGCCAGGGTGTGATCAAGGCGGCGGCGCGCACACGGCGGATGCTGCGCCGGGCGGGGCGAAAAACCCGCCGGGCGATCGGCGCCCGTCGGCGCGACGTGCAGGGACTCGGCGCACAACCCGGGGCGTTGTCGCCGGGCGACGGTGAGGCACTGGTGGCGGAGTCGCGCGGTCGAGTCGGCGCCCTCGATCAGGCCGGTCGCAAGCTGGGCAGCGGCCTCTCCCGCGTGGGACGCGGCGCGGCCCGCGAGATCAGGGAGGGCAAGTCCGTCCTCTCGAAGTTCGCCGCTCTCACCACCACATCGGTTCTGTCCGGAGCCACTCAGATCGCGGTGAAGGGCGCCGCCGTACTCACCGGCATTCTCGGCAAGGTCACCACCGCTGCCCGCACCCTCGTGAGGAGGCAGCAGGCGGGCTATCTGGAAGTCGTCCTGAACGCCGATCGCGAGGTCACGAAGGAGGAGTACCAGGTTCGCCGGAAGTTCGAACACGAAGCCTCCAAGGGCCTCGCCGCGCAAACCAAGCTTCTCCCCCGGCTCAAGAAGGTCGCCAGCCAGAAGGCGATGGACCTCTACGACACCTGGGACGAGCGAGCCGGAAAGATGCTCGTCTCCGTCGGCCACTTCTTCAAGGAACTGGGGAAGTTTCTTTGGAAGGCATTGAAAGGCCTCCTGCTGGTCCTCGCCATCATCGCCGCGGTCTTGATCGTCATCGCCGCTGTCGCCGCGGCGTTCACCGCCCTGACGTTCGTGGGTGTCCTGACCGCCGGCGCGGCGTTCGCGGCGTCGGCTGCGAGTGCGCTGGCGGTGCCCCTCGCCGTCGGCGGAATCGCCCTCGCCGGTGTGAGCGCCGGGAAGAAGATCTACAAGGCACACAAAGACAAGTGGTCGACGCGCCAGGATCGCTACAACTCCGTGGCGTCGGGGGTCGCCGAAGTCGCGGCGGAGTTCGTCAATCCCCCGATCGGCAAGGCCTTGAAGCCCCTCGCGAAGACGAAAGCAGGCGCCAAGATGGCGGCCGCGGTCAACAAGGTCGACGCGTTCAACGCCAACCTGAAGAGCAAGGCGCTGGGCAAGCGGGCCGACCTCGCCGACGCGGTCGCCCGGCGGGCCGAGCGCGCCGCGGTCGGTGGAACCCCGCGCAAGGCGCGAGCGGCGGCCAAACGACGAGCAGAGGCGGACGAGCTGCGCAGACGGGCCGACGACCACGCGGCGCGAGCGGCAGCCCTCAAGGCCGATCAGGCCAGGCTCGACGCCCACGCCGACACGCCGAAGCCCGACGCGGTCACCACACCGAAGTCGGATGCGGTCACCACACCCAAGACTCCCGACGATGCCGCCGCGGCGGTGCCGGTGAAAGCTCCCGACGCACCAGCGCCGAAGCCGGTTCCCGATCCACCGTCCACCACGGCGCCGCCCCCGGCCCCAGGGCCGGATCTCGTCGGGCAGAACCTCGGCGCGGACGAGTTGGCGAAGCGCATGGGCGTGAAGCCGAAGGACTTCGCCGAGTTCGACAACTACGCCGCTCAGCGGGGCATCGTCATCTACGTCCGGCCGGCGAACGTGGCGAGTCCCGGCCAGCTCAGTCGTGGTGCGATCCCCAAGGACGTGCTGGTCAAGGCGAAGACGGTGGACCCGATGGACATCGACCACCTCGGCGCTCATCCCGACACGGCCGGCCTTGCCTCGGTCTACAAGCCGACGCTCCCGAAGAACATGGCCGAGCTGCGCAAGTCCGACCCCGACCTGGCGGACGCGATCCAGAAGCGATTCGACAAGCGGATGCAGGCCCACAACGCCAAGGACCAGACCTTCGGCGAGTACCTGAAGGGAGAAGAACCGCTGATCCAGATCGACCCCCAGACCGGTGTGGTCCGAGGACTCGACCCGCGACTCGGCAGCCCCACCAACCCGGTGTACAAGGACTTCGCCAGCGACTACGACCTCTTCGACCTGCGCATGAAGGATGGCTCGAAACTGTCGCCGGAGGTCTACAAACTGGTAATCAACGACCTCCAGCACATGGGACTGGCCCAACACGGTGCGCACATGAACTGGAAGGCCGATGTCGGCGACGCGGCGTTCAACAAGCCGGGCGTCAAGAAGATGTGGGAGGGGATGCGGGACGCTCACCAGCCCGGTCCGACGGGCGAGCCGCTCCTCGCCTTCGGCGATGGGCCACCGAAGGCGAGCTGGCCACCGCCCCCGACGACGAAGGTCTCGAACGCGGTCGGACCCCGGGAGCGACCCGGCGACGCTGGATGGAAGGTGACCGCCGAACCCGATGCACCGGCCGCTGGCGCGACCACCACGCCCAGTTCGGCTCGCCCGACACGCGAAATGCGAGCCGCACGTCCGACACGCGAGATGCGAGCCGCGAAGCCCTCGGCCGACGCCGCGGCGCCGACCCCCGAACCGGCACCGACCTCGACGACCAAGCCCAAGGACCTCCCTTCCAGCGAACGCCCGACCGGCGAGATGCCGGCCGTGAAACCCGCGGGGGAACTCGACCTCCGGGTCGAGAACAACGGCTACTCGACCGCGGTGTTCTCCCGGTCCGACCCGAAGGCCCACGCAAGGGTCAAGACCGAGAACGGCGACCTCACCATCGAGTACGTGAACAGGGGCCAACTGGCGCCGGGATCGGGCTACAAACTCGTCGCCGAAGCGATGCGGGCCGAAGGAATGGGCGGGGTGAAGCGCATCGTCTCGAGGAACATCATCGAACCGGACTCCCGGGCCCTGTTCGAGGTCGGCGGTCAGGCCGCCGACTCAAAGATCGCCAAAATGCGGACGAGGGCGCTCGAGGAACTCGGCATCACGGTGACCCGCGAGAGCCACAGCTGGCAGATGACCCCCACCGGACTGGAACTCATCACCAAGCTGCCGTGACGGCGGGTCCAGTCTGGTCCGCTAGGTTTGCGCCGGAGCAACGGGCATCGGGTTGGAACGCGGGAGGAGGAACGTGAGCTACGCGCTGGGCATCGACCTGGGCACGACTTACACCGCCGCCGCGATCCACCGCGACGGCCGGGTCGAGACGGTCAGTCTCGGCAGCCACGCCCACACGATCCCCACCGTCGCCTACGCCCGCGAGAGTGGCGAGGTGCTCGTCGGCGAAGCCGCCCTCGCCCGTGGACTCAACGACCCTGGTCGCTACGCCAAGGAGTTCAAGCGTCGCCTCGGGTCGAGCACCAGCATCGTGCTCGGCGGCACCACGTTCGAGGCCGAAGCCCTGCTGGGCGAGGTCCTCCGCTCGGTGATCGACACCGTTACCTCGTACTGCGGCGAGGCCCCCGCCGAGATCGTCATCACTCATCCGGCCTCGTGGGCCGACCACCGGCTCCAGCGCCTCCAGGAGGCTGCCCGGATCGCCGGAATCGACGAGGCCAGTTTCGCCGCCGAGCCCGTTGCCGCTGCCGTGTTCTACGCCTCGCAGGAGCGGGTGCCCGACGACGCGGTCGTCGCCGTCTACGACCTCGGGGGTGGCACGTTCGACGCCAGCGTGCTGCGCAAGGTGGGCGCCGGGTTCCAACTCGTGGCCCGGCCCGAAGGCGACGACGGCATCGGCGGCATCGACTTCGACCGCGCCGTGCTCGAACACGTGGCGGCGTCGCTCGGCGACGAGTGGACGCGGCTCGACCTGACCGACGGCGCAGTGGCGTCCGGTGTCGAGCGGCTCCGCCGCAGCGCCACGTCGGCCAAGGAGTTGCTCTCCGACGACCTCGAGGTCACGGTCCCCGTCTCCCTACCCGGCATCAGCCGCGACGTCCGCCTCACTCGCGGCGAGTTCGAGTCGCGCATCCGCGCCGATGTCGAGTCCACGCTCGACACACTCGAGCGGGCCCTCGACAACGCCCAGATGGGGCCGTCCGATGTCGACACCGTCCTGCTGGTCGGCGGGTCCAGCCGGGTTCCGCTGGTGGGCGAGATCGTGGGCAACGGCCTTGGCCGCCCACTCGCGATCGATGCCCACCCCAAGCTCGCCATCTGTCAGGGCGCGGCCATGGTCGCGGCCGAACGCGCCGGCCTGCTCGCGCCGCCGCCTGAGCCCGAACCCGAACCGGAGCCCGAACCCACCCCGGCGCCGACCCCCGACCCGGCACCGGCCGACGACCCAGAACCCGCCGGGATGTTCACTCCCCGCAACCTCGCCATCGCCGGCGTCGTGGTGGCCGCCCTCGTCGTTCTCGGCATCGTGCTGTCCGGCGGCGGCGACGGCGACACCGTCGACCCACCGATCGACGTCACCACAACCGAAGATCCCGGCGTGTCCACCACGCTCGAGGATCCTCCTCCCGAGGGCACCGAGCTCGTGCTCCCGCCCGGCGACCCTGTGACGATCGAGTTCTGGTATCCCGATTTCGACAACACACACGCCGCTGTGACCGAGATGGTCGCCCGGTTCGAGGCCGAGAACCCACAGATCTCTGTGAATCAAGTGTCCGGCAGTGAGCCGGTGAATCGCCTACTCAACCTTGACGATGGGCTGGACGATCCACACCTCGTCGCCCTCGACTACGCATGGACTCAACCATTGCTCGACCTCGGTGTCACCGTGCCGGCATACGAGATGATCGCAGTCGACGACTTCGACGTTGACACGCTGGTACCGATCGCGGCGAGCCAGTACTCGACCGAAGCCGGCTTGGAGGCGATCCCCTTCAAGCAG
>JAUIGD010000341.1 GCA_030430255.1 Verrucomicrobiia bacterium | reverse complement strand
TCGTTGCCGTCGCCGCCGGCGTAGCTGAGGTTGCCGTCCCATCCGAGCAGTGCGGAGTCGAGGGTCGAGCCCTCGGGGAGGCCGGCGAAGGTGCCGCCCACGGCGTCGGCGCCGTCGTTGTCGATGATGACGAGATCGCCGGGGGTGAGGCCGCCGCCTGTGCTGAGGGCGAGGCTGCCGGACAGGGTCGCCGCCCCGGTGACGACGACCTGATCGTGGCCGCTGCCGGGGGTGTTGTTGTCGAGGTCGACCTCCAGGGTGCCGGCGACGTTCAGGTCGCCGCAGGCGAAGATCGCCGGGCCGTCCTGGCCGGGCGCGAAGGTGGCGCTGGCGGTGACGTTGACCGGGCCGTCGGTGGAGCCGGTGCCGCCGAACACGCTGGCGGCGTTGAGGTTGACCGCGCCGCCGCCGGTCTTCGCGGCGTTGAGGAAGGTGACGCCGGTGTCGCAGGTGAGGGTGCCGTCGTAGCTGTGGTCGCCGTTGAAGGTCACCACGCCCTCGTCGAAGCCGTTCTGGACGAGGACGTTGGCCGGGCCGGAGATGGTGCCGTTGACCGTCCAGGTGCCGTTGTCCTTGTTGTTGACGCCCTCGAAGTTGACGTTGGTGCCGGCCGAGGTCATGACGATGTCGCCGTCGATGAACAGATCGGTGCCCTCGAGGCCGTAGTTGCCGATGCCGCGGGTCGATCCGTCGATGGGCTGGATGGTGCCACTGAAACCGAAGTCGACGGTGCCGCCGTTGCGGAAGCCGCCGCCGGTGATGTCGATGTCGTTGGGGATGACGATGCCCGGGGCGCCCGCCTGGATCTGGCTGCCGCGGGAGAGGACCTTGCCGGTGCCGAACTGGTCGCTATGGGTGAGCACCACGAAGCCCTGCTTGGCGCCGGTGTCGACGCCGTCGAAGCTCGAAGTCGCGCCATCGCCGAGTTCGAAGCCGCCGGTGAAGGGGTTCGCCATGCCGCTGTCGAACACCACGGTGCCGTCGCCCATGCTCTGCACGAGGCCGTCGCCGCTGATGGTGCCGGTCTGGGTGATGGTGAGGTCGACGTTGACGTTGAGTTCGTAGCGGGTCCCGGCGGCGAGCACGACCGGTCCGTCGCCCGCCATCTCGCCCTGGATCCCCTTGGTGCTCTCGTAGCCGACGCGCAGCTGCCCGCCGAGGACGGCGGTGGTACCGGTGTAGGTGTTGACCGCGCGCGGGATCAGCCGGCCGGTGCCGACTTTGGTCAGGTTCCCCGAGCCGGAGATCGGCGAGTCGAGGACGCGGCTGGGGTTGTTCAGCGCGCCGATTTCGAGGGTGTTGGCACCGGTGAGGACGAGGCTGCTGCCGGTGTCCATCTGGAGGTCGCCGAGCTGCACCGGGCCGGCGGTGTCGGTGAGCGCGACGTTGAGCATCGCGGTGTTGCCGATGTCGATGCTCTCGCCGGTGTAGTCGCCGTCGTTGACGATGATCGTGCCGCCGGCGGGCGCGAGCGCGACGGCATCCGCCCAGTTGTCGAAGGCGCTGAAGCCGAAGATCGCCGCGGCGACCGGCGGGCCGCCGTCGGCGTCGGCGATGGCGGCGCCCGGCGCGCCGGCGAAGCTGTCGTCGACGTAGATCGGGTCGGGGGCGTTGGCGGAGATGATGACGGAGCCCACGGTCGGCCCACCGCCGTCTTCGTCGCCGTCTTCCAGCGACACGGAAATCAGGGTCGGGTCGGCGGTGCCGGCGTCGGAGATGAACTCGACCGCGGCGAGGGCGGCGTTGACGACGTCCGGTGTCCCGGTGACGGACCAGGTCCCTGCGGCGTAGGTCTCGCCGTTGCCGCTGGCGGCGGTGAGGTCGCCGGCGCCGGCGGCCCAGCCGTCGATGGTCAGGGTGGCGGTGACGGTGTCCGGGGCGCCCGCGGTCGCCGCGGTGCTGCCGCCGGACTCGTTCCAGAAGCGCAGGCTGGAGACCGAGGCCGAGCCGTCCGCGGGGTTGAGGATGACGCCCGGCGCGGTGGTGCCGAGGACGCCGGTGCCGTTGTTCGAACTGCCGGTGCCGGTGCCGGCGTTGACGCCGACGTTGAAGGTGTGGTCGCCGAGGAAGTTGTTGCTGTCGTTGCCGGTCAGCGTCGCGGTGCCCTCGGCGGCGCCGTTGACCGAGTACCTGACGGCGTTGCCGGCGATGTCGAACACCACCGCGATCTGCGACTCGACCCCCGCGGCGAGCGGTGCGCCCGCCAGCGGCACGACGACCTGGTCGTCACCGGTCCAGTCGGTATCGACGAAGCCGGGGTCACCGCCGTCGGTGGGGGTGTCCGCCGCGCCGCCGCCGGCTTTGACCGAGATGTGCGGGATGCCGTCGATGAGGCAGATGCAGGAGCCGTTGCTCGAGCCGCCGATCTCCCAGACGTCCACGGTGCCCGCCAGGTCCGCCGCCGCCGGCGTGAAGGCGAGTTCCACGGAGAAGCCCGCGTTCTGGCTGAGCGCCGGGCCGCCGGCGTCGACGTCGAAGCTGCTGTCGTCGTCGGGGCGGCCGTCGGAGAAGGCGGTGAAGTTGGCGATGCCGTTGGTGATGCTCAGCGGTGCCCCGGCGGTGTTCACTTTGGAACTGAAGGTGGCGTCGGGGTCGGTCACGACGATGTCGTCGAGCGGCACGGTGCCGGAGCCGATCACGACCTGGGCGAGGTTGGTGCCGGTCGGGGCGCGGTTGGCGGTGTCGTCGATGTGGACGATCGCTGTCCCCGGGGTGCCGACCGAGGCGTTCACCGTCGCCCCCGCGCCGCCGGTGATCGTGGCGCGGATCGCCTCGACGCCCTCGAACAGCGCGTCGCTGGTCGTGGTCGCCTCGAGCGCCGTGCTGGTGGTGCCGTCGGCGATCGTGACGGCCGCGGCGCCCGTGAAGTCGCTGCCGTCGGTCGCGGTGCCCGAGTAGGCGATCTCGACCGTGAGGTCGGAGCCCATCGGCGCGGCGCTGGCGAACACCGTCCACTCGGCGGTGTCGCCCTCAACGACGTCGCCGGCGGCGACGATGGTCAGTTCCACGGACGGCCAAGCGACGTCGATGATGAAGGTGCCGCTGTCGGAGGCGGAGCCGTCGGAGACGGTGAAGTCGAAGCCGCCCGAGGCCTGCACCCCGCCGGCGACGAACTCGATGCGGCTGTTGTCGATGTCGTCTTGGGTGAAGGTCATGCCCGCGCCGAGCGCGCCGTCGACCGTGTGTTGCAGCGTGCCGTTGGCCGGGGCGACGTCGATCGTGTAGGTGAGCGAGGCCGCGGGCGTGTCGGCGTCGAAGGTGTCGAGCTCGGCGTCGCTGATGGTGGTGGTGCTCGAGGGCGTGACCTCGATCGGCAGGTTGACGGCGATGGCGGGATCGTTGGACGGGACCAGCGAGGTGAGGCTGAGCGCCTGGAGGGAGTTGATGCTCGACGCGCCGACGTCGGCGTTGCCGATGCGCTGGGTGAGGAGCTGCACGGTCTGCCCGACGCCGAGCGGGATGATGCCCGCACCCCAGTTGCCGCCCTCGCGGTTGCCGCCGTTGTCGCGGTTGTACTGCGCGCCGTGGCCGTAAGCGAGCATGCCGCCCGCGCCGTCCACCTGCCAGCCGTGCAGCGGCAGGATGCGGTCCTGGTTGTCGTTGGCGGCGTCGCTGACGGTGTAGACGCTGGCGAAGAAGAGGTAGTCCGCCGCGGCGTCCGCGGTGATGACGCTGCCGCCGGGGGTGTGGCTCAGCTCGGCGATCGGCGCCCCGACCAAGGTGTCGAAGGTCACCGGGTCCGGCGCGGCGTCGTTCACCTCTTGGCCGCTGGCGTCGTGGAGGCCGAGGGTCTTCGCGGTCGGCGGGAGTTTGACGATCGTCAGCGCGGTCTGGCCGCCTTTGATCGTGCCGTCGACGCCGCCGGCCTCCTTGATCACCTCGACGTTCAGCACCTGGCCGGCCGTCGCGTTGAGGACCGTGCCGTAGGACGCGAGCGCGCGGTTGGCCTGCTCGCCGTTCTGGTTGCCGCGCGCGTAGGTGGAGACCCGCGAGCCGAGCACCTCCGCCCCGTCGAGGGTCAGGAACTGCTGGTAGGAGGTCCGCTGCGTGCTGCTCGCGCGCTCGAGGCCGGTGTTGGCGAACACGAGGTAGGCGCCCGTCTCGTTGAGCGTGACGTCGCTGCTGGCTGCGGAGAACGAGAAGGCGGCGCCCGTGCTGGTCGCCGGGTCGACCGTGTCGTAGACGACGGCGACGGCCGAAGTGCTGACCCCGCCGGCGTCGGCGCTGCGGCTGACGCTGAGGAAATCCCAGGCGTCGTCGAGCTTGATCAACTGCACCGAGGTGAAGCCGCCGACGCGCACCGGGTCGGCGGTGCCGGTGTTGATGTCGGTGCGGCGGCTCTCGAGGGTCAGGATGTCATCGTCGGCCGCGGCGGTGATGATCGCGCCGCCCGAGATGATGGCATCGCGGTGGTTGCCGGTGTTGCGGATGAAGCCCTGCCCCATGCCTTCGTCGAGCGCGCTGCCGGCGAGCGTCAGGTTGGTCTGGATCTCGGCGCGGTTGCCGGAGTTGCCGCCCTGGAAGCGGGTGCTGTAGAACACCGCGTGGCGCCCGGCGCTGACCGCGATCTGGGTCGCGTCGGCGGCGCTCGGATCCAGCTCATAGGTCGGGTCGATCGACACCGAACCGTCGAAGTCGTGGACGAAGGTCGGGCCGAACCCGCCGGCGGCGGCCGCCTGGTCGAGCGCGCCCCCGCCCGCCGCGCTGGTGATGATGGCGGTGTCTCCCAAAGTGCCACCCGGGGTGACGGCGGCCCCGGCTTGCGGGATTGAGATCGAAACGGCGAAGAGGGGGAGCGCCAAAACGGCGCCCCGGAGGCATTCGGGGGGGTTCATGGGGAGTGTGATCTGAAAAAATCGGGGTTTATGGACGCTCCCGAGGGAAACAGGCCGATCGCGGGGAGACAAGGGCAAAGCCTCGAGTTTATAAATCTTCTCCCCAGCCTGCCGGCGCGCTTGCCTCCCCGCCGTCCGATGTGGCATGTTGGAGACCATGAACCTCCCCCGGCGCTCCTTCCTGCGCGGGTCTGCCGCCAGCGGCTGTGCGCTGGGTGTCGGCGCCCTCCCCTTCCTCGGCAAACTCCCCTCGCTGTCCGCCGCCGAAATCGCCCCCGACCCCGGTGCGGTGCGGTTTTTGCCCGAGATCGAGCCGCTCGTGCAACTGATCGAGCGGACGCCGGCCGAGGACTTGATCGGCGTTGTGGCGAAGCGGGTGCGCGACGGTTCGCTGCGCTACCGGGAGGTGCTCGCCGCCCTGTTTCTGGCCGGCATCCGCAACGTCCAGCCGCGCCCGCACGTCGGCTTCAAGTTCCACGCCGTGCTCGTCGTGCACTCCGCGCACCTCGCCAGCATGGCCTCGCCGGACGCCGAGCGCTGGCTGCCGATCTTCTGGGCGCTGGAGGAGTTCAAACGCTCGCAGGGCGCCGACGTCCGCGAGGGCGACTGGACGATGGCGCCGGTCGACGAGGGCCGCGTGCCGCCCGCGGGCCGCGCGCGTGACGCATTTTGCAAGGCGATGGATACATGGGACGTCGAGGCCGCCGACGCCGCATCCGCCGCCGTCGCCCGCCACCTGCCGACCCACGAGGCCTTCGCCCTGTTCGCCAGATACGGTGCGCGCGACTTCCGCTCCATCGGCCACAAGGCGATCTACGTCGCCAACGCGTTCCGCACCTTGACCCACATCGGCGAGCAGCACGCCGAGCCGGTGCTGCGTTCGCTCTCCTACGCGCTGCTCAACCACCGCGGCGAGCCGAACCCCGCGGGGGCGGAGCTCGACGCCGACCTCCCGGGGCGGCGCAACGCGGAGGCGTTGGCGGGCTTCGACCGCGAATGGCGCGGCGGCCGGGTCGACGGCGGCGCCACGCGGGCGCTGCTGGCGACGCTGCGCACGGGCGGCGCTGAGGAGGCGAGCGCCCACGCGCTGGAGCTGCTCGGCTCCGGGGTGGGGGCGGCCTCGGTCTTCGACGCCCTGCACCTCGCCGCTGGGGAGCTGCTCATGCGCCAACCCGGCATCGTCGCCCTGCACGCCGTCACCACCACCAACGCCTTGCGCTACGCCTTCGACACCGCCGCCGACGACGCGGCGCGGCAGTTCGCGCTGTTGCAGAACGCCAGCTTCCTGCCGCTGTTCCGCGATGCCATGGGCGGCCGCGGTGAGGTGCGCGAGGCGCGCATCGACCGCTTCGAGGCCGCGCCCGAGACCGAGGCGAAACCCGGCCCGGAGACGCTGGAAGCGGTGCTCGCCGACATCGGCCGCGACCGGGCCGCCGCCGGCAGCCGCCTGCTCGGCTACCTCGAACGCGGCGGGGACCGCGCGGCCTACGCCGATGCCGCGCGGCGCCTGATCTTCCTCAAGGGCACGAACTCGCACGACTACAAGTTCAGCTCCGCAATCTTCGAAGACGACGCGAAGCTCAGCCCGGAGTGGCGCGCGCGCTACCTCGCTGCCACCACCTACCAGCTGCGCGGCTCCTCGGCGAAAGACAACGGCCTCGCCGCGCGGGCGGAGAGAGCGCTGGGGTAAAGCCGGGTCGGAGTGGGTAGTCGTTGGCAGGCGTTGGCAGGCGGAATGGCGCCAGTTGAAGGTCGTGCATCGATCTGCCTCCGAGAACTTCTCCCGCCCCTGCCGGGGCGGATCCGGACGCTTTCCAGTTCCCCGGAGTTCCGCTGGCGCTCCACTCCGCGCTACCTTCTCTCGTGCCTCCGGCACTTCTCTTCAAACCGGGAGCCTGTCGGACTTGCCCGTTCCGGCGCGAGACGATTTGCCATTTGCCCAAATCGCCCCGCGGCCTCCTCGCTGATCACGATCGACTCCTCGCCATCGTGACGATTTGGATCGAAATGCGAAAACGCACGGGCTCGAAAGCCCCAAGTCCGTCAGCTTCGTAGGAGGAATGGCGCTAGCCCGAATCGATTACCAAGCTCCGGGCTGCGGCTTGCCCTCGTTGACGCTGAGGGTGTTGGCGTGGTGACCGGCTCGGGCAGGGTGTTCACCCAGCCGCTTCGCCTGTCCCTGCCGCCGCCT
>JAUIGD010000009.1 GCA_030430255.1 Verrucomicrobiia bacterium | reverse complement strand
TATCGACGTGGGGGGTGAAGATCGGCTTGTGCTTGCCGCGCAGCAGGTTGGCGACCTGCACGGCGACGTCGCCGAGGATTTGATCGGCGGCATCGACGACGTACCATTGGCGTTCGACGTCTTGGGCTTTGGCGGAGAAAGTCTTCATCGTTCAGAGTGTGGCGAGCCGGTTCAGGGCGCCCGGAACCGTTCCCTCACCGGGGAAAGGGAGCGGGGATATTAGGGTGCTGGTCAGGGGGTGTCAACCGTTTCCTCGTCGCTTCTGGCACACCACTTGACGGCGAATGCCCGGCGCGGGATGGATGGGGGTGAACACGCCGAACCTCTTCAAGCAGACGCCCGGGAGGGCGTTGCTCGCCTTCGCGATCGCCGCCTTGCTGGTGGCGCTGTTCACGTTCGTCGACGCGGGCAAGCGGGCCGATCTGGAGGGCTACGACCGGCCGACGGCGCTGGGCGATGCCGAGCGCTTCCCCTTCGAGGAGCAAGACCGATTCGACCTGCCGGTGATGAGGTTCGGCGGGACGCCTCTGTTCCGGAGGGTGATCGACCCGCAGGTTCGCTTCGACAAGTACATGTTCAAGGTCGGCCGCGAGGACGGCGACCGCTGTTCGCTCTATCACTACCAGTCCCCGAAAGGAGACCGCACCCCGGATGGGATCTACTGGGTCAAGGTCGATGATGGTCTCTACATCGAAGTCGGCGCCGCGCCGCCTGCCGGCCCGGCGCCGGTGGAGGGGATCGGGGACGGCGAGTGACCCCGGGGGACCGTCTGCGGCCCGGCGCGAACCGAACTCCGGGTCGCGGTCTGCGGGCTGCCCGGATCCCGTTGCTCGGTCCGGTCGGGTCCGCATTCGGGCTTGCGCGGTGCGAACGCCGACCCCAACCTCGCGCGAACTCACATCCTCGACGATTCCCGCTTTATGAAAATCGAACGCGCGCTCCTCTCAGTCTCCGACAAAACCGGACTCGTCGAGTTTGCCGAACGGTTACACGCGATGGGCGTCGAACTGCTATCGACGGGGGGGACCGCCAAGGCGCTCGCGGGCGCCGGGTTGCCGGTGATCGAGATCGCCGACTACACCGGGGCGCCGGAGATGTTCGACGGCCGGCTCAAGACCATCCACCCGAAGGTCCACGGCGGGCTGCTCTACCGCCGCGAACATGCGGATGACCCCCGGCAGGCGCGGGAGCACGACATCCCGCCGATCGATCTCTTGGTGGTGAACCTCTACCCCTTCGAAGAGACGGTTGCCAGGGAGGACGTGACCCTCGAGGAGGCCATCGAGAACATCGACATCGGGGGGCCGGCGATGCTCCGGGCGGCATCGAAGAACTACACCTCGGTGACGGTCGTGACAGACCCCGACGACTACGGGGCCGTGGCCGACGAGATGGAGGAGAACGAGGGGCAGACCCGGCTGAAGACCAGGGAGCGCCTCGCGATCAAGGTGTTCCAGCGCACCTCCGGCTACGACGGCGCGATCTCCCGCTACCTGAACCAGTGCCAGGAGACCGAGTGCTGCTACAGCGTCTCGCTGCCCCTGGCCTCCGAGCTGCGCTATGGCGAGAACCCCCACCAGGAGGCGCGGCTCTACGGCTCGTTCGGCGACTACTTCACCAAGCTCCAGGGGAAGGACCTCTCCTACACCAACGTGCTCGACATCGCCGCGGCCGCGGAGTTGGTGGGCGAGTTCCGGCGGCCGACGGTGGCGATCCTGAAGCACACGAACCCCTGCGGGCTCGGCTGTGCCGATGCGGGTGAAGATCTGCGCGACGCTTGGGAGAAGGCGTTCGAGACGGACAAGCAGGCGCCGTTCGGCGGGGTGATCGTCTGCAACCGGCCGATGACCGAGGGGCTGGCGAGGGTCATCGGCGAGATCTTCACCGACGTCATCATCGCACCGGATTTCGATGCCGAAGCGCGGGCGATCTTGCAGAAGAAGAAGAACCTCCGCCTGATGCGCGTCGCCGAGGAGTTCTTCAGCACCGGGGTCGAGGAACCGGTCGTCCGATCGGCCCCGGGCGGTCTGCTGGTGATGGATGCCGATTCGAGGGCGCTCGGCCTGGAGAACCTCGAGGAGAAAGTGAAGACGGAGCGGCCGCCGAGCGCGGCGGAGATCGAGGCCATGCGATTCACCTGGCGCGTCTGCAAGCACGTGAAGTCGAACGCCATCGTGTTCGGGGCGCGCGACCGGACCCTGGGGATCGGCGCCGGTCAGATGTCGCGGGTGGACGCGTGCCGGATCGCCGTCTGGAAGGCGGGTGAGGCGGGGCTGTCCTTGGAGGGCAGCACCGTCGCCAGCGACGCGATGTTCCCGTTCGCCGACGGCTTGGTCGCGGCGGCCGAAGCGGGCGCCACCGCCTGCATCCAACCGGGCGGGTCGGTGCGGGACGAGGAAGTCATCGCCGCCGCCGACGAGCGGAAGATGGCGATGGTGTTCACCGGCCATCGACACTTCCGACACTGATCCCGGAATCAAAATCGGTCCGCCCATGCGCTTAGGTGTCAATATCGATCACGTCGCCACCCTCCGGCAGGCGCGCTACCCCGCCGGCCCGGGGGCACCCTTTGCGGAGCCTTCACCGGTCGACGCGGCGCTGGAAGCGCTCGCCGGGGGCGCCCACGGGATCACGGCGCACCTGAGGGAAGACCGCCGGCACATCCAGGACCGCGACATCGCCGAGCTGCGGGAGCAGGTGCCGTTGCCGCTCAATTTCGAGATGGGCAACGCCCCTGAGATCGTGGCGATCGCCCTGCGGACGAAGCCGGCATCGGCGTGTCTGGTGCCTGAGAAGCGGGCGGAGGTGACGACCGAGGGCGGCTTGGCCGTCCGCGCCGGCCGGGCGGGTTTGGCCGAGACCGTCAAGGCCTTGCAGGGGGAGGGGGTGCGGGTCAGCATGTTCATCGACCCCTTGCCCGAGGAGATCGAGGCGAGCGCCGAACTGGGTGCGGAGATGGTGGAACTGCACACGGGGAGTTACGCCAACGCGGTCGCCGAGGCGGAGCGGGCGGAGCATGCGGGGCGGCTCGCGCAAGGGGCTGAACTCGCGCACCGAGCTGGCCTGCAGGTCAACGCGGGCCACGGGCTGACCACGCGGAATCTCCCGGGTTTGGCCGGGGTGCCCCATCTCGAGGAACTGAACATCGGCCACCACCTGATCGCCCGCTCGGTGGCGATCGGCTTGAGGGCCGCGGTGGCCGAAATGCTCGAGGCGATGGCGGTGACCTGGTGCGGAGAAGAGTAGCGCGGGCATCGCCAGATCGATGGGCCGCGGCGGGGGCTCCGGACATTGGTGATTGCCAGCCCGGGGCGTCCCGGCAACGCTTGGCGTCCTTTCCCAGACCCCCATGACGATCGCCCGCATCCTCCGCTTCACCGCCCGCTATCCGTGGCGCGCGTCCATCGCGCTGGCGCTGGCGGTATCGGCGACCCTGCTGGTGCTGGTCCTGCCGATGGCGACGAAACGCTTCATCGACGAAGTCATCCCGGAGGGCAAAACCGAGCTGATCCTGCCGACGGCCCTGGTCGCCGTCGGGGCGATCGCCCTGCGGCAGGTGATGCTCATGGCGCGCACCCTGACGAACACCGCCTTCGAGCAGCGCATCATCCACGACCTGCGGCGCGATCTCTACGACAAGGTCCAACGGCTGCCGATCGCGTGGTTCGACAAGCAGCCCACGGGCGACATCATGACCCGCGTGGGCAGCGACGTGCCCTCGATGGAGAGGGTGATCACGCAGGGGATCGACCAGGGCCTGACCTCGCTCCTGCAGTTCGGGATCGTGCTCGCCTACATGTTCTCGCAGCATGCCGGGCTGACCTTGATCACGCTCGCCCCGCTGCCGGTGGTGGGCATCGCGACCTGGCTCTACTCGCGCAACAACGAGGACCGCTACCGCAAGACGAGCGAGGCTTCGAGCGCGTTGAACTCGCTCTTGCACGACAACATCGCGGGGATCCGTCAGATCAAGGCATACACCACCGAGCCGGAGGAGCTGCGCCGCTTCAAGCGCAAGAGCCGCAAGCTGCGCAAGGCGCGCATGCGGGTGGCGAAGGCGGACGCGATGACCTGGCCCGGGGTGTCGCTGGTCGCGGAGTCGGGGATCGTCGCGATGATGGCGGCGGCCACCTACTGGACGGTGGACGGCAGCGTGACCCTGGGGACGGTCGGGGCTTTCCTGTTCGCCTGGGGATACCTCTACGACCCCATCTCCAAAGTGAGCGGCATCACCGGGATGCTGGTGAGCGGAACCGTGGCGGGCAAGAGGGTGTTCTCGATTCTCGATCTCGAGGACGAGCCGAACCTGCGCGACGGCGAGCGGCCGGAGGCGCTGCGCGGGGCGGTCGAGTTCTCAGGGGTGGACTTCGCCTACGCCGAGGGCAAGCCGGTCCTGCGCGGTGTCTCGTTCCGCGCCGAACCGGGCCAGACCGTGGCCTTCGTCGGCCCCACGGGGGCGGGCAAGTCGACCCTGTTCAACCTCGTCGCCCGATTCTATGAGCCCGCCGAAGGGATCATGCGCATCGATGGCCGCGACGCTTCGAAGCTCTGCAAAGAGTGGTTGCGGGACCGCATCGGCTACGTCACGCAAGAGAGCTTCCTGTTCAATGCGAGCGTCCGCGAGAACCTGTTGTTGGCCGCTCCGGGATCCAGCGAGGAAGCGCTGTGGGGCGCCCTGCGCGCCGCCAACGCGGAGGACTTTGTCAACGAGTTGCCGGAGGGGATCGACACCGTCTGCGGGGAGCGGGGGACCCAACTGTCCGGTGGGCAGAGGCAGCGGATCTCGATCGCCCGGGCGCTGCTCAAAAACCCGCCCATCCTGCTACTGGACGAGGCGACCAGTGCGGTGGACAACGAGACCGAACAACTGATCCAGGGCGCGCTGGCGCGGTTGCGCGAGGACCGCACGTGCCTGGTCATCGCCCACCGGCTGACCACGGTGCGCGACGCCGATCTGATCTGTGTCTTGGAAGCAGGGCAGATCGTCGAGCGCGGCACCCATGCCGAGCTGTTGGCCGGAGGCGGGCTCTACGCGAAGCTAGCGGCGGCGGGATTCGAGGAAGAGAATGAGAATGGGCGGACGGTCGATAGCGCCGGCTAGCCGGAATGGCGCTTGGTGAAGCCGGGTTTTCGGCGGATTGAGTCGAGGACGGAACCGATGCTCGCTCCGGGAGATCCTCGTGGGTGCCGCCGTTTTCGCCGTGCGCGGTACAGCCCCTCGGAGTCGAGTTCCCAACCGGGGAGGCGGTGGGATCGTTCAACACGAATGGCTCCGGAGACGCGGATCGCGGTGAGAGGCCCTTCGCGTTGCTCAGGGTGACAGTCCAGGAGTCGAATGCCGGGCGCGTGGCCGGTTTCGAGCCCCGCGGGGAAGTCGGCTTGAGAGTTTCTGGTCCGGCAAGTCCCTAGCCCGGATCGATCACCACATCCGCAGGCGAGGCGCCGCCGATCGTTGAGGCTGAGTAGGCGGCGGCAGGGATCGGCGAAGCGGCTGGGTGGACACCCTGCCCGAGCCGTTCCCAACGGCAACACCCTCAGCATCAACGAGGGCAAGCCGCAGCCCGAAGCTTGGTGATCGATTCGGGCTAGCCTTCGATCCAGGGCAGTCCGTGGAGGTTCAACTGCTCCATGAACGGGTCGGGGTCGAGCTGTTCGGTGTTCCAGACCCCGGGGCGCATCCACACGCCTTTGACCATGAGCATCGCGCCGATCATGGCGGGGACGCCGGTGGTGTAGGAGATGGCTTGCGATCCCACCTCGCTGAAGCAGTCCTCGTGGTCGCAGGTGTTGTAGATGCGGAAGGACTTCCGTTCGCCCCCCCGGGTGCCTTCGATCACGCAGCCGATCCACGTCTTCCCCTTCGTCGTCGTGCCGAGCGTGGAGGGCTCGGGGAGCACGGATTTGAGAAATTGCAGCGGGACGATCTGATGCCCGTCGTGCTCGACGGGGTCGATGCGGGTCATGCCGACGTTCTCCAGGACGCGGAGGTGGCGGAGGTAGCTCTCCGAGAAAGTCATGTAGAAGCGGAGGCGGCGCACCCCGGGGATGTTCTGCGCCAGCGACTCGAGCTCCTCGTGGTACATGAGGTAGGCGCGCTTGACCCCGATGCCTTCCGGGAAATCGTAGTCGATCGCGAGCTCTTCGCTGAGCGGTTCGGTCTCCACCCACCGGCCGTCTTCGAAGTATTTCCCGGGCTGGGTGACCTCGCGGATATTGATCTCGGGGTTGAAGTTGGTGGCGAAGTGCTGCCCGTGGTCGCCGGCGTTGCAGTCGATGATATCGACGGTCTCGATGCTGTCGAAGTGGTGCTTGAGCGCGTGCGCCACGAAGATGCTGGTGACGCCGGGGTCGAAGCCGCACCCGAGCAGCGCCATCAGGCCCGCGTCCTCGAAGCGCTGACGGTAATCCCATTGCCACCGGTAGCAAAATTTGGCCTCATCGGGGGGCTCGTAGTTGGCGGTGTCCAGATAGTGGACGCCCGTCTCGAGGCAGGCGTCCATGATGGCGAGATCCTGATAGGGCAGGGCGACGTTGACGACCAACTCGGGGCCGAAATCTCGGATCAAGGCGGCGACTTGATCGCTGTGGTCGGCATCGACCTGTGCGGTGTGCACCGGAACGTTCGCGATGTCCGCGGCGATGGCGTCGCACTTCGACTTGGTGCGGCTGGCCAGGCAGAGCTCGCTGAAGACATCGGGCACCATGGCGCACTTCTTGGCGACGACGCTGCCGACGCCGCCGGCGCCGATGATTAAGACTTTGCTCATGGGAGGTTGAAATCGGGTGGGAGGATGGTTGCGCCGAGAGTCCGGGCGAGGGGGCGAGGATGCTCCATCGGGCGGCGCGGCGCAAGTCCCCGAAGAGGGGCGGGGTGCACCGGGCGGCGCGCTCACCAACCACTGCGCCCGCGGTCGCGGAGGTAGTAGAACAAGCCCGCGACGGACATCAGGTTGAGGAACAGGAAGCTGGCGGGCAACGAGAAAGCCCGGTACTTCGAGAGCCCCGTGGTCGCGCCGAGTGCTCCGGCTGCGTAGAGGCCGAGATGGGGGACGGCGAGAGCCGCATAGAGTGCGCTGTCGCGCGCCAGCCACAGGTTGGTGGCCAAGGCGGCGACGAGGAAGCCGGGGGCGAGGATGCGCAGGTACTTGTGCGAGGCGATCCTCCACCAGAGCGGGTGCCCCCAAGGGAAAAGCCACGCGGGGTGCCGGAAGAGCATCTGGAAATTGCCGCCGAGAGTGCGGCGTTTGCGTTGTCTCTCCCGCGACGGGTCGAGGGGCTGGGGGTCGTGGGCGCGCGCCTCTCGCTCGAAGTGGATCCGCGCACCGGAGGCGGCGATCGTCAGCGGGATGACGACGTCGTCGATGAGCGTGTCGCTGGGGACCGGCCTGAAGAGCTCGCGGCGCACGGCGTAGATGGCGCCGGTGCATCCGACCGCGGACCCCGACTTGGACTCGTCGGCGCGCAGCCGGCGCTCGAGTTTCCAGTAGCCACCGATCCCTTGCCCGACCCCCGATTCCGAGGGGGCGATCTCCAGTTCCCCGCTCACCGCCCCCACCCGCGGGTCGGCGAAGTTTCGCACCAGCCGCGCGATCGCGTCGCGCTCGAACCGCTGCCGCGAGTCCGCGAGAACGACGATCTCCCCGGTCGCGGCGGCGAAGGCGTCGTTGAGGCATGCCGGCTTGCCCCGGCGCTCGGGGAAGTCGAGCACGCGGACGCGCCCGCCGCCGTCGAGGGCGGCCGCGCTGGCGGTGTCGTCGGTGGATCCGTCGCTGGTCACGATGACATCCAGCCGGTCGCCCGGGTAGTCGGAATCGAGTAGGTTGCGCACGCGCTCGGCGATCATGCCGCCGCTGTTGTAGGCGGCGACGATCACCGTCACCATCGGCGTGGGGGGTGGGTCGGCGAGCTCCAGCGGGCGCGGCCGGGACCGCGCCAGCAGATGCATGAGCAGAGGGTAGCCGGCGAAGGTGTAGGCGACGATCGCCAGCGATGCCCAGAAGACGAGGGCGGCGGCCATGGCTCGCGGCTCAGGCGCCCGGTTTGCGGAACACGGTCACGCTGTCGTCGTAGAGGCCGATCTCGTGCTCCGTGCCACCGTCGACCCAGTGGTCGATCTGGGCGTCGACCTGCAGGCCCGCCGCCTCGAGCACCTCGCGCATCGCGGTGTCGGTCATGTCGCTGCGCCAACCGCCGCGTTTGCCGCCGACGTTGCCGTGGTGGATCACCCCCACGCCGCCGGGCTTGAGCGCCCGCGCGAACTCGGCGGCATACTTCTCGACCTCGGCCCGGTTGATGTGGACGAAGACGTCGAACGACCAGATGGCGTCCAACGAACGGTCGTCGATCCGCGGGAGGTCGCAGCCGCTGTTGGTGTAGAACTCCACGTTGTCGCATCCGGCGAACCGCTTCGCGCAAGCGTCGACGCACGCCTGCGAGAGGTCGATGCCGGTGAGCTTCGCGGCGCGCTTCTGGAGGTATTCGGTCCAGCGGCCGCCGCCGGGGCCGATCTCGACGACGCGCCCGCCATCCGGGACGTATTTCTCCAAGATGTTGCGGACGAGCGAGGCCTTCCACTCCGGCGAGGGCGACCACTCATCGCCGGCGGCCCCCCAATCCCAGCTCTCCCAGATCTCTTTGTTGAGGGCCACGCTGTTCATCCCGGGGAGGCCGAGCCGTTCGCGCCGGGCCGCAGCCCGGCCGAAGGCCTTCTCCGCGACGCCGCTGCAGAGGTAGTAGATCCCCATCAGACCCGTCCACAGAAAGCCGTTCTCCTTGACCGCCTGGCGGGCGAGCGACAGCTTTTTGCCGAATCCGAGCCGGCTCCGGTTCTCGACGAGATCTTTCATGCGGTGGCTCTAAGGCATCCCGGCGCGCCGGTCGATAAGATTCTTGGGTTTTGCGGTAAACCGCGCTAAAGGGGGGCGCCCATGGATCTGACATTCGTTTTCCCGTGTCTCAACGAGGAGGAGACCCTCGCCCAATGCATCCGCGCCGTCCGCAAGTCGCTCGATGCGGCCGGCGATTCCCTCACCTACGAGATCGTGGTCGCCGACAATGGCAGCACCGACCGCTCGCGCGAGATCGCAGCCGAGGAGGGCGCCCGGCTCGTCCCCGTTCCGGTGCGTGGCTACGGGGCGGCGCTGCGCGGGGGGATCGAGGCGGCGCAAGGGAAGTACGTCATGTTCGCCGATGCGGACGCCACCTATCTCTACGAGCACGCGCTGCCGCTCTACGAGAAGGGGGTCGAGGTGGACGCCGACATGGCGATCGCATCGCGGATGACGAAGGACATCGAACCCGGCGCGATGCCGTTCCTGCACCGCCACCTCGGCACGCCGGTCCTGACCGGTCTGATCAACCTCTTCTTCCGCGGCAAGCTGAGCGACTGCAACTCCGGTTTCCGCTGCATCAAGAAGGAGTCCTATGAGAAGTGGGACATCCGCTCCACCGGGATGGAGTTCGCCTCCGAACTGCTCATCAAGGCGCTCAAGGCGAAGGCCAAGACGGTCGAGATCCCCAGTGGCCTGCGCAAGGACGCGCCCGGGCGGCAGGCCCACCTGCGGACCTGGCGGGACGGCATGCGCCACCTGCTCTTCATCCTCTCCGAGCGCCCGCAGCTGTTCGAGCTGAGCGGCCTGTTCCTCATGGTGGTGGCCACCCTGCTGCAGGTGGCAGCCTACGTCGTCGGCCCGACCAAATTTCTGGGTCTCAACATCTTCGATCTGCACAGCAAGATCCTGCTGTTGATCGCCGGCGTCGCGGGGACGCAGCTCTACCTCTTCAGCTGCATCATGTATCTGCGGGGCAAGCACCGGTCCCTCGGGTTCACGAAGAAGCTCATCACGGTGGATGAGGGCGTCTTGTTCTTCTGGTTGATGGCCAACGCGGCGGTGCACGCGCTCGTCGTGGCCTACATCTTCGTCGCCTGGATCCAGGCCGGGTTCGGGGGCTTGGAACTGACCGGGCTGCTGATGATGTTCGGCCACCTGCTCAGCGTCTCCGGCATCATCGCCATCGGCTTGCTGGGGATCCACGTTTTCAAGAAGAGCGAGCGGGACATGTAGCGGGCGTGGTCGCCGCGGTCCCAGGCCGAGAGCGAGGGGCGCCGGAGGCCGGGAAAGTTCTCGGCGATTCCTCCTTGCAAAGCTTCGCCGTCCAGCTACTATCCCGGCTCGCCAAGCGAACGACCCGTTCGTCTAGCGGTTAGGACTCCGCCCTTTCACGGCGGCAACACGGGTTCGAGTCCCGTACGGGTCGCCAATTTTCCAGATGACTTACCGTCAATCGGTTAGGGGCTTCGCAGTATGAATTGAGACGAATGCGCTTCGCGCTCGGATCCAGCGTGACGGACTTCCGCTCCAACGCCACGCCCCGTCGGGAGCGAGGGACTGATGAGAACCTTGATCGCGACAATAGTCTCTGCCGCTTCGATGACAGCAACGAGCCTCGCTGAAGGGGCGGAGGAAGACCGCTGCCAGGACTTGGTTTTGAGCTATGTCGAAGCCCACTCCGATTGGGAGCGCCGGGCAGCTTCTTTGTTGTTGGGCGTTGGCGTGGCTCCGAAAGCGGTCGAGGAGAAAGTGACGGATGAGTGGCGCCGAATTTTAGAGGAATATTTCTTCGAACCTGATGAGTGCTTGCCGAGCGTCAGCTTCGGTACGATTCCCTATCACCCGTTTGGCAAAGAACTTGTGACTAGCAAGACGGTTCGCCGAACGGCCGCGGTGGTTCAAACATCGGCTGAGATTGACTCAGAGGTGATCGAATACTTTTACCTTTTGAGGAAGAGAGACGGGAAATGGAGAATTAGAGATGTGCTGATGATATCCGAAGATGGCGTAGCGGCTTCTCTGGTTTGCGCAAGGCCGGGGGCATGGCTCGAAGATGGATATTTCCCTTACAAGGAATTGGGGGTTCCGCAGCTCGGAGAGAAGTGACGCGGGGTCGGGTTCCGGGTAGCCATTTGAAGGCCGGTCGGTAGCTGCTGCTAGCAGAGGGAGTGGGTCGAAGGTCGGAGGAGATCTCGATCGCTCACCAACTCACAGGCGACGTGCAGGAGAGCGCCGCACCCGCAGGGAGGTGATAGCACGGCGATCGATGGCGAGGCGGTGCACTTCGCCTTCCGCGCCAGACGTTGCACCAGCGTCGGCGCCGGCACGTGGTTGACCACCACCCCGGGCACGTCTTCGAGACTCTATGTGCGCGCAGGTCTGCCCGCGAAAAACAACGCGGTGAACAGGACGACCGCCCCAGCGAGCGGAGCGCTGAAGTGGCGCGGGCTTGTGATGTCAGGTCGAGCTTCCAATTCTGTCAAAGCTAGGGTGACGCGGTCAGAATTCCAATCTTGTTGGCCAGTCATCCGGTTGATAGTTTCCCTCGGATGATTGCCACCCGCCCCCCACTCGTAGTGCTCGCGCTGATGTTCATGCTCGGCCCGGCCCCGGCCGATGAAAGCGCTCCGGACGGGAAGGTGAAAATCGCCGCCGTTCAGGTGCGCGGCTACGACAAGGGCGACTTCCCGAAGGAGGGCTACGACGTCACCGGGACCCTCATCCCGTACATCGACCGGGCGGGAACCGACGGTGCCCAGCTGGTGGTATTCCCGGAATACGTGCTCGGCAGGATCCAGGTCCCCGGCCCCGAGACGGAGAGGATTGCCGACGCGGCCAAAGCGAACAAAATCTATGTGATCGTCGGCTGCTGGGAGATCAAGGAAGGCGGGCAATTCGCCAACGCCGCGCTCACCTTCGACCGGCAGGGCGAGATCATTAATAAGTACTACAAGACCCACGCGGCGATCGACAAATACGACAGGACGCAACCGCCGTGGGCGCAACCGCCGGCCGGCAAGGATCGCGACTGGCTCGCCAAGAACGACCCGGAGTGGATCATGGAGGAGGGCAAAGAACTGCCCGTCGTCGAGTGCGACTTCGGCAAAGTGGGGATCATGACCTGCTACGACGGTTGGTTCCCAGAGCCCGCCCGCGTGCTGTCGTTGAAAGGCGCCGAACTCATCGTCTGGATCAACGGGCGCGGAGGAGAGGTGGAAGATTTCATCGTCAAGTCGACGATGTTCCGCAACCTCGTTGCGATGGTCACGACCAACCAATCGTACGGCGGCGGGACGATGATCGGCGACATCGCCAAGTGGCCGACACGGATCCGCGCACGCTGTCCGGACGAAGAGGAATCGTACATTTCCGCGACGGTAGATCTCAAAAACGTCCGCCAGAACCGCGCCACTAGCCGCAACTTCCGCCAGCGAAGACCAGATCTCTATGGCGAGATCATCGAGCTGGAGGTGCCTGCGGACTTCCACGAGCAGGGCGATAAGGACTCAAGATGAGCCGGCCCCACCTGATGCAATCGCGCAGCGGTCCCGAGACGGTGATTGATGGCGTGACCTACCTCTACTTCGGTGGCACAAGTTACTTGGGAATCCAGTCGCGCGATGAGGTGGTCGCGGCGGGTTGCGCGGCTCTTGAAAAATACGGCCTGCACACCGGGACCTCGCGCGCCGGGTATGGCACGAGCGATCCGCTGCTCGATATCGAGCGCCGCGCGGCGGAATTTTTCGGTACTGAGGATGCGTTTTACTTCGGCAGCGGATACGTGGCAAACCACGTGATGGTCGGGGCGCTCGGCGATGCGGATTTGATCCTGGTGGACGAGGGAGCGCACTTCTGCGTGCGCGAAGCGGCGCGGCTCGGCGGCGGTGAGGTCGTCACCTTTAAGCACCGAGATCCCGCGGATCTAAAGCGCCTGTCTGCTCGTGGCGGGAAGGTGTTAGTGATGGCGGATGCGGTCGGCCCGTCGTCCGGGACGCTCGCGCCGGTGGCGGAGTACCTGGCGGCGCTCGACGGGCTCGAGGCGACGCTGTTGCTCGATGACGCCCACGGTTTCGGCGTCCTCGGCCCCGACGGTCGCGGGCTGCTGGATGCGCTCGGTTTGTGGGAAAACACCAACGGCGGCGCAGCGGTCGGCGGTGTGGAGATCGCCGTCTGCGGCACGCTGGCGAAAGCTCTCGGCGGCTTCGGCGGGATCGTTCCCGGGACCCGCGAGTTCGTCGGGCGTGCGCGGCGTTCCTCCCACTACTTCGACGGCGCGAGCCCCCAGCCACCGGCGATCACCGCCGCCGCCGCGCGTGCCCTGGAGATCGTCATGGCGGAGCCGGAGCTGCGCACCCGGCTGCGCGCCAACACCCTGCGCCTGCGTGCGGGGCTGCGCGAGCTCGGCCTCTCCGCTCCGGAGACCGAGACGGCCCAGTTCGGTGTCACGGTTGGCGATACCGACCAGATGCGCGGCATCCACCAAGCGCTGAAAGAGCACGGCATCCTCCTGCCATTCGTGCCCGCCTACTCCGGCATCCCGCGCGAAGGAGTCTTGCGATTCGCCGTCACCCCCGCGCACACTGACGCCCAAATCGACCGCCTGCTCTCCGAACTCGGCTCGCTACTATGAAACCCATCGCGCTGATCCTGCTCGCCCTGCCCACCGCCACGATGCCCGCCGCCGACTACTCGAAACAGATCCCGAAACTCGAGGCCGTCGTGCGCGAGGAGATGGCGGAGTGGGGGATCGGCGGCGTCGCGGTCGCGTTGGTAGATGACCAGAACACCGTCTACGCGAAAGGTTTCGGCGAGGCCGGCGAGGATTCGATTTTTCGCGTCGGCAGCATCTCGAAACTGTTCAACGCAATCGCTGTGATGCAGTTGGTGGAGGCGGGTGAGCTCGACCTCGACGCCCCGGTCGATGCCGCACTCCTGCCGGCCAACCCGTTCGCCGACGCGCCGCCCGTGACCTTGCGCCAGCTGCTCAGCCACCGCAGCGGCTTGCAGCGCGAGTCGACCATCGGCAGCTACTTCGACGCGGACGAACCGGGCGTCGCGGCGACCACCGCCAGCCTGCGGAGCGGCGTTCTGGTGACACGTCCTACTGAGAAAACGCGCTACTCGAACATCGGCGCGACCCTCGCCGGACACCTCGTGGAGCGCGCCAGTGGCATGGCGTTCGCCGAGTATCAGGAGAAAAAAATTCACGCGCCGCTTGGGCTCAAGCGCTCGGCCTGGCTGCTGGAGAATCTCCCGGAGGGCGGTCTAGTCGGCTCGCAGATGCGCGTCACCGACGGCCGTGGCGGTTGGACGCGGCGGGCAGCGCCGAGCTTCGATCTTGGCACCGTTCCCGCCGGAAACCTGTTCGCCTCGGTCGGAGATGTGGCGCGTTTCGCCTCCGCGATGCTTGCGAAAGGGGGCGGCTTGGTGAAACCGGAATCGCTCGCCGAGATGTGGACACCGCAGCTCACCGAGGACGAGAACGGCTTCGGCTTGGGCTTTGTCGTCGGAAAATTCCGCGGGCACCGATCGGTCGGTCATGGCGGAGCGGTCTACGGTTTCAGCACCTCGGTCGTCATACTCCCGGAAGCAAAAGTGGCCGTGGTGGTGCTCGCAAACGAAGACATCGCCGGCGGCCGCGTCGCGCGGATCCGTACCGCCGCGCTGTCCGCGATGTTAGAGGCCAAGCTCGGCGAGACAAACGAACCCGTTGAAAAGTTCGCCGCCACCGATCTCGATCGCTTCGCCGGTGAATACGAATCGCAGAGCTACTGGGCGAAACTCTGGGTGGAGGATGGCGCGCTGGTCGGCGATGTTTCTGGCCAACCGACGAAGTTCGCCCCGACCGGCGAAGGGAAATTTCTGGCGAACAGCCGAATCAATTTCGACGCGGGCGTGGAGTTCGCCGCAGACGCCACCGGTTTCTCGTTGGGCAACCAGAACTTCCGCCGCGTCGACCCCGGGGCGGGAGAGCGATCTCGTCCCGGCTGGGAGGCGTTCCTCGGCAGCTACGGGCCGGACTTCATCCCCATCATCATCAGCGAGCGCCACGGGAATCTCTACGCGATGACCGAGAACATGGTCGACTACCGCCTGACGCCGGTGAACCAGAACGTCTTCGAACTGCCGCCGGGGATGTACATTAACGAGCACCTGGTCTTCCTCACCGACCCGGGCGGCAGGTGCCAGCGCATCAACTTCTGCAACGTGTTCTTCGACCGAAACTAACATGGAACTAAAAATCACCGACATCCAGCTGCCGCTGCGGCACCCGTTCACGATCTCGCTAGGCACGACTTCGGTGCAGGAGAACCTGCTCGTCGAACTCAGCCAGGACGGCGTCACCGGCTACGGCGAGTGTGCTTCCGGGCTCGCCTACGAGGACTCGCCCGCCTCCATGCGCGCCTCGCTCGAGGCTGCGCGTGGCGCGATCGAGGCGGAGACACTCGATGATCCCGCTGCCCTGTGGGACCGCTTGGAGCCGGTGCTCGGGCACGATCGCTTCGCGTTCTGCGGCCTCGACCAGGCGGCGCACGACCTGTGGGGCAAGCTCCGCGGCGAACCCGTCTGGAAGCTCTGGGGGCTCGACAACACTCAGGTGCCGGATAGCGATTACACCATCGGCATCGACGACATGGACAAGATGATCGCCAAGATGGCGGAGTTCGACGGCTGGTCGATCTACAAGATCAAGCTCGGCACCGACCGCGACCTGGAGATCGTCCGCGAGCTTCGCAAACACACCAGCGCCGTGTTCCGCATCGATGCGAACACCGCGTGGACCGCCGAGCAGACCATCGCCTTCGCGCCGGAGCTGAAGGAGCTCGGTGTCGAGTTCCTCGAGCAGCCGCTGCTGCGCGATGACTGGGAGGGCATGAAGAAAGTCCGCGCCGAGTGCGCGCTCCCGGTCATCGCCGACGAGAGCTGCCTCACCGAGGACGACGTCGATCGCTGCGCGGGGGTGTTTGACGGGATCAATATCAAACTCTGCAAAGCCGGCGGCCTCACCCCGGGTCGGCGCATGATCGCCAGCGCGCGCGAGCTCGGGCTACAGGTGATGGTCGGTTGCATGACCGAGAGCAGCGTCGGCATCAGCGCCATAGCCCAGCTGCTCCCGCAGCTCGACTACGTCGACATGGACGGTGCGGTGCTCGTGGCGGAGGGCGGCGATGTCGCCTCCGGCGTCCGCCTCGACCGCGGTCGCCCGATCTACCCCGATGTGCCCGGAAACGGTGTCACCTTGACTTAGGAAATGGACCCGCTCATCCACCCCGACAATCACACCACGCTCTGGGCGATCATCGCTTGCGGCACCGCCACCGCCATCTGGATGGAGCAAAAATACCGCTGGGCTGCGCGGCTGAGTGCCCCTGTCGTCGCCCTGGTGGTCGCCATGGTCCTGTCGAACCTGCGCATCGTTCCGCCCTCGGCCCCGGCCTACGATTTTGTGGGTGATTGGCTCGTCCCGCTCGCCATCCCGCTGCTCCTCTTCCGCGCGAACCTGCGCGAGATCATCCGTAGCGGCGGGCGCCTGTTTCTCATTTTCCACATCAGCGCGATCGGGACGATCATCGGCACCTTCGCCGCCGTCTTCGCCTTGAAGGGCGCGATCGGATCCCCGCAGACGGAGCACGCCGCCGGCATGATGGCGGGTAGCTACATGGGTGGTAGTGTCAATTTCACTGCGGTGAAGAACAGCTACGACGTCGATGAGGCGACCGTCTCCAACCCGCTCATCGTCGCCGATAACTTTGTCATGGCGGTGCTCTTCGTCGCGCTGCTGGCCATCGGTGCCAGCGCCTGGTTCCGCTCGCGCTACCCGCACCCGCATTCGAAGGATCGCGACCCGGATGCGGCGAGCAACCTCGCCGCCGAGCACTGGAAGCGCAAAGAGATCTCGCTGCTCGACATCGCCCGCGCCTTCGCCTTCGCATTCGCGGCTTTCGCCGTCTCCGGGATGATCCATGCCGCCGTGAAGTCATGGATCGGAGACACCTCCGGTGCCTCGCTGACCTGGCAGATGGTTGGCAACCTGGTGACCAACCCGTTCGTCATCATCACTCTGGTCTCCCTCGCCATGGCCACCATCTTCGCCAAGCCGATGGCGAAAGTGAACGGTGCCGAAGAATTCGGTTCCTACCTCCTGGCTATGTTCCTGCTGACCCTCGGCTTCCCCGCCGACCTCATCACCGTCATCAGTGATGCCCCGATTTTCTTCGCTTTCTGCGGCATCATCGCAGTGACGAATCTAGGTTTTACGCTTCTCGTGGGGAGGTTGCTCAAGGGCAATCTGGAGGAGTTGCTGGTTGCGGTGAACGCGAACCTTGGGGGCGCGCCCAGCGCGGCCGCCATGGCGGTGAGTGCGGGTTGGCCGAAACTTGTCACTCCCGGCATCCTGGTGGGCGTGTGGGGCTATGTCGTCGGGACGCCGGTCGGCATCATGGTGATCGAGATCCTATCTCGCTGAGCGCCGATATGTCTTCCTGCAGGGGCCGCCGGAGCTCAACTTTGCAGAACAATCACCCAAGAGTGAACGCTTGTCTCTCGGTGGTGGTCGCCTGAAAAAGCGGAACGGCGGGACGCCTCGTCCTGGAGCATCCCCATCCAATCAGCGGTCGCGGCGTTCCCGAAAACTCCTTCAGGATCGAAATCTGTGCGTCGACAGGGACACGGGATAGGAATGTAGAAATTGCGAGTTTTTGAAGCCGGTGGGAGGGGATGTCCGCCAGGCCAAAGTGCGCCCCGGCTATCTGACCGTAGACCGCGCCTCTGGCGTCGGCGTCGTCCCCGAGGTTGACCGCCAGCAGGACGTCTTCACAGAAAATCTCGGAATTCTGGAACGCCCAAAGTGCCTTTCCCTAACCAAGCGCCATTCCGAATAACCCAGGCTAGAACTTCTGCGCCTCGTCGGGGCCCGGGTGGGCGTAGTCCGGATCTTTCGCGCGGATGGAGACCTCGCCGTCGTCGAGGACGCGGACGTCGAGCGGGACGATGGTGGTTCCGCGCCCGTTGATCGTCTGCGCGGTCTCCGAGAGGTCGCGTTCGCGGATGCCCTCGCGTGGGAGCGGCGGCACGTCGGCGTTGAAAAAGGCGGTGCACCACCAATTGCCGTCGCGTGTTTGGAACGGTGTGCCGTGGCCCAGGAAGCGCCCGGCGAACCTCCGAGGGCCGTAGGGGCCGGTGATCGTATCGGCCGAGCAGTAGTAGAGGTTGTAGCTGCCCTTGCGCCCCCGGTCGGTCGACCAGGCGGTGCCGAAGTGCACGAAATTCCCGCCCACTCGGATCATGGTGGCGCCCTCGTGGCCGATGCGGCTGATGGGCTTGCCGCCATCGGGGTCGGGGCGGGTGCCGGCCGGGTCGATGCGGGTCGGCGTGGAGGTGAAGCGGGAGAAGTCGGGGGCGAGCGGTTGGATCCTGGTATTCTCCGAGAGCATCCACCAAGTTTCGCCGTCCCGATAGAGCGAGGGATCGTGTTTGGGGAGGTGGTTGTCGCCGAGCGGGTGCGACCAGGGACCCCGCAGTTCCGGTCCCGCGGAGAGTGCGAACACCGATTTCTGTCTCGGACAATGCACGAGCGCCCAGCGTCCCATCTCGGCGATCCAGTGCAACTCGGGCGCCCAGACGCGGTCGCCCGGGTCAGGATGATGGCTGTCCGCGAGGGTGTAAGGGGTGCCGAGGTACTCCCAGTCGATCAAATCTTCGCTCCGCCAGACGCGGACGGTGGCGCCGACGGCCGAGATGTCGGCGAGGCCGATGTTGTACGGATCGCTCTCCTCGCGCGGGTCGTCTTCGTCGATGGTGGTGCCGGTGAGATAGAAACGGTCGTCGGGACCGAGGGTGATGTAGGGGTCGCGGATCCAGTCGTTCTTGATGAACAGCGCCCGGTCGTGGGACCGCAAGCCGGCCTCGATCTCGGCGCGGCCCATCACCGGGGCGACCGGTGCGACCTGCGCCGCGGGGATGACGAGCTTGCCTTGTTTGGTCGGGACCTCGCCGGCTCCCGCGCCCGCCGGGGGCGGGCGGGTGGCGATCACCCGGTGCCCGATCACGCGGCCGGTGAAGGCGTTGCCGCCTTCGGGGTAGTCGCCGGCGGCGCTCAGCTCATCGCGGCCGACCGAGAGCGGGTCTTTGGGTTGGGTGGCGATGAGGCCGGGGGACTTGCCGGTGACCCGTGCGCCGTCCACTTTGAGGCGGAGCTCCGTGGTGGTGATGTGGGCGGCGAGCCGGATGGTGCCCGAGGATTTCGCCCCGGCCTGCAGGCGGGTGACCTCGCCGTCGATCCGGACGTCGAGCGCTGCGACGCCATCGATGAAGTGCAGCGCGTAGCCTTGTTCGCGGCCGCCCTGCGCCAAAACCACGCCCTGGGGGGAGTCGGCGCGCACCGTGGCGGTGATCTCGATCTCGCGGCCGGCGATCTCCGGCGTCTCGATCGCGGCGCGCGTTCTCCGGCCATCGCGGCCGACCGGAGGGGGGTAGCTGTCGAGGATCCCCTTCAACTCGGCGACCACCTCGGGCCTGTCGTTGGCGTGGTTCTCCGTCTCGAGCGGGTCCGCCTGGTAGTCGTAGAGTTCGTACTCGTCGCCCCACTCGACGAGGCGGTAGCGCTCGGTGCGGATCGCGCGGCCGAGCTCACCCTTCGGGTAGGCGTGGTAAGCGTGGTCGCGCACGCGGGCGTCCGGATCCTCCAGGACCGGGACCAGGCTGAGGCCGTCGACCGGCTGCGGGCCGGCGGGGGCGGGGAGGCCGGCGAGTTCGGCGAGGGTGGGGAAGAGGTCGACGCTCTCGGCGAGCTGCTTGGTCGAACTGCCAGGCTCGGTGACCCCGGGGGCGGCGATGATGATGGGGATGCGGTTCGCCTGTTCGTAGTTGGTGTGTTTGGTCCAGATGCCGAGGTCACCGAGGTGGAAGCCGTGGTCGCCCCAGAGGACGACGATCGTTTCGCCGGCGAGTCCGAGTTCGTCCAGGGCACCCAGCACCTTCCCGATCTGGGCGTCGGCGTAGCTGGTGCTGGCGTAGTAGCCGTGCACGAGCTGGCGGGCGAGCGCGTCGTCGATCTCGACCTCCGGCTGGTCTTTGTCGGGGACGGGGGAGTAGTTGCGGATCTCGCCGCCGCGTTTGTGGGCGACGCCGGGCGAACTGGCGGGGAGGTCTCTGTTCTCGGCGAGCGGGAGTTTCGCGGGGTCGTGGAGATCCCAATACCGCTTCGGCGCGGAGAAGGGCAGGTGGGGGCGGGCGAAGCCGGCGGCGATGAAGAAGGGGGTGCCGTCCTCCGTCCGGCGGGCTCTGGCCGCCCGCAACCGGCGCACCGTCTCGGCGGCGACGCGGCCGTCGGCGTAAGCGTCGTCGCCGACGTCTGGCGACTCGAAGGCGGCGCCGCGGGGGAGCGCGTTCATGCCGCCGGGCGGCGCGGCCCGGTTCTGAAACATCGCCTCCTCGCGGGTGATGGCGCCGTCGGGTTTGCTCGCCGGGTCGACGTACTCGATGACCTTCTCTTTGAAGTGCGGGACCGAGAAGGAGGCGGGGTCGCCGTGGTTGCCGTGGCCGATATGGAAAATCTTCCCCAGCGATTCGGTGCGGTAGCCACCGTGTTTCGCGAAGTGCTGCGGCAGCGTGACCGCGCCGGGAAGGGTCTGGCGCAGGTTCGATCCGAGGCCGTAGAGGCCGGTGGAGGTCGAGTGCGAGCCGAGCATCAGCGTGAAGCGCGAGGGGGCGCACACCGCCTGGTTGCAGTAGGCCAGGTCGAAGCGCATGCCGCGCGCGGCGAGGGCGTCGATGTGGGGCGTCTTGGCGTGTGGGTCGCCGTAGCAGCCGAGCGCCGGTTTGAGGTCGTCGACCAGGAGGAGGAGGACGTTCGGGCGCTCGGCTGCCGGCGAGGAAGCGCCGAGGAGCGCGATCGCGAGGAGGGTGGGGGCGGTGCGCATGGGGGTGGGCGATGGGGTGCGGCGTTGCCGGCGTGGGTCTCGACTTTGGAAAGTCGAGCTACGGCTACTCCAAGAGCGGCTTGTGCAGTTCGGCGAGTTCTTCGGCGGGGAGCTTGATGACCTTGCGGTCGTAGCTGATGAGGCCGTTGATCTCGCCCTCGACGTCGGTGGTCTGGGTGTAGACGCCGCCGGCGATGCCGTGCTTCACTTTGAGCTCGGTGAGGATGCGCAGGGATTCGAGGTAGCGCTCCTTGTATTCGGCGGCGTTCTCCGGCAAGCCCCCGTAGCCCCAATTGCGGCGCGAGCTGTCCCAGAGGTGGCCGGCGGCGGGCCAGCCGTGGCCGCCGAACTCGCCCATCACCTTGATGAAGCCGTCGAAGCGGCCGCCGTCGTGCTCGTGCGGCCAGGCCGGGTGCGGGTAGCTGTGATGGTCGACGATGTCGCCGACCGGCCAGAAGTTGCCGCCGCTGGCGATGTTGACGTGGCGGCTCGGGTCGCGTTCGGCCGTCCATTTGCCGACCTCGACCGTGCGATGCTGACCCCAGGCTTCGTTGAAGGGCACCCACTGGACGATGCAGGGGTGGTTCTCGAGCGTGTCGATCATCGCCTCGAGCTCGCGCATGTACTGGGCGTGGGCTTCGTCTGGCCACTCCGCGTCCTGCGGGTCGGGCCTGAGCCGCGTCCACGGCGGGTTCGCGCCGCCCGAAGGCTGATCCTGCCAGACCATCATGCCCAGCTGGTCGCAGTGGTAGTAGAACCGGCGCGGCTCGATCTTGATGTGCTTGCGGATCATGTTGAACCCGGCGGCCTTCAGCCACTCGACGTCCCAGCGCAGCGCCTCGTCGGATGGCGGGGTGAGGAGGCCGTCCGGCCACCAACCCTGGTCGAGCGGCCCCCAGTGGAAGATCGGTTCGCCGTTCAAGGTGAAGCGCCAGTGGCCGTCGGCGTCCTTGACTTTGCCCACCTCGCGGAAGCCGACGTAGGACTTCACCGAATCCTCGCCGTAGCGGATCTCGATGTCGTAGAGCGTCGGCGAGCTCGGGCTCCAGAGTTTCGGATCCGCGACTTTGACCGTCGTCCTGAGGGCGCTCCCCCGGTCCGACGCAACCTGCTTCCCATCGAGCGCGACGGAGATCGTGACCGGCAGTTCGTCGGCGCGGCCGGTCGCTTCGACCTCCAGCGCGAGGGTGCCGTCGTTCGACGTGCTGACGGTGATGTCGGCGATGTGGTCCTCCGGCACCTCCTCCGTCCACACGCTGCCCCAGATGCCGCTGACTTGGGTGTACCAGATGCCGTGGGGGTTGTCGATCTGTTTGCCGCGCAACTGGTAGCCGCCGGTCGCGTCCTCGACGCGGACGACGAGGTGGTTGTCGCCGTCGGCGTTGAGCGCGGCGGTGACGTCGAAGGAGAAGGGCGTGTTGCCGCCGGTGTGGCTGCCGACTTTGGTGTTGTTGACCCACACGTCGCAGCGGTAGTCGACGGCCTCGAAGTTCACGAACAAGCGTTTGCCCTCCTTGCGCGCGGCCTCGAGCGGGCGTCGGTACCAGAGCGCCTGGTCGGGGTGGAGCAGGCGCTGTACGCCGGAGAGCTTCGACTCGAGCGCGAAGGGGACGAGGATCTGCCCGTCCCATGCCGACGGGCGCGGGGCGTCCTTCGCGGTGACGGCGTAGTCCCAGTGGCCGTTGAGGTTGGTCCACTGCTCGCGCTCGAGGGCGGGGCGCGGGTATTCGGCCCAGGCGTTTTCGGGCGTCACCGCCGCGCCCCACTCGGTGATGAGCTCCGATTTGAACGGGTGTTCCGGGCGCTTCGGCGCCGGTAGCTCGGGCACTTTGTCGGCGTCGATCAGGTGGACGTCGATGGCCTGCCCGCCGGTGGTCTGGCGGCAGTGGACGGCGAGCAGGTTGGCGCCCGCCTTGACCGCGCCGCGGGCGACGTCGTCGAGCGGCACGACCTGATATTCGGTGATGAAGCCTTTGAACTCGGCGACGCGCCGGCCGTTGAGGAAGACCTCGGCGTCCTCGTCGTGGTAGATGTAGAGCGCCGGCTTGGCGGGGACGGGATCGAGTTCCACGGTGCGGCGCAGCCAGATGTCGTTGGTGGTCCAATCGGTGCTGATGCGCGAGCCGGGCGTCGAGCGCTCGCCGAAGCCGCCGTGGCCGGTGCGCCACCCGCTGTCGTCGAATCCGGGTTGGTGCCAGTCCTGCGCCGGGCGCCTGAGGCGGTAGCGCCACTCAGGGTCGGGGAAGGATTCGGCGAGGAGCGCGCCGCTGAGGGCGCAGAGGAGCGTGGTGGCGGCGGTGATGGTGCAGATGATAGGGCGCATGACATCGCTCGACTGTCTGAAGTCGAGTATTGGGTTGTGGGTGGTGGGGGCTCGACTTTGGAAAGTCGAGCTACGATTGGTTCAGGGTTAATAGGGGCGGTTGGCGACGAAATCGGCGTCGGTGTTGGTGGCGTCGAAGAGCTGGTCTTCGACCTTCTGCCACTTCGGCAAGGTCTCGCCGGAGCGGATCTTCTCGATCGCGTCGAAGGCGTTCGGGCCGAGCAGGGGGAGGCACTCGACGACGCAGTTGATCCTGCCGTTGACGAGGGCGTCGAGCGCGGCCTTGCCGCCGTCGATGGAGAGCACGAGGACGTCCTCGCCGGGCTTCTTCCCTGCGGCTTCGAGCGCCTGCACGGCGCCGAGCGCCATGTCGTCGTTGTGCGCGTAGACGGCGGTGACGGATCCCGCGTGCTGGGCGAGGAGCGCCTCCATCACCTCCTTGCCCTTCTCGATGTTGAACTCGCCGCTCTGGGAAGCCAGCAAGGTCATGCCGGGGTGCGCGGCGATGGCGTCGTCGAAGCCCTTCTTGCGGTCGATGGCTGGCGCGGCGCCCGGCGTGCCCTCGAGCTGGATGATCTTGGCGTTTCCGGAGGTCTTCTCGGCGAGCCACTCGCCGACCATCTGCCCTTCGGTGACGAAGTCGGAGGCGATCAGGGTCGCGTAGAGCGAGTCGTCCCCGACATCGACGCCGCGGTCGACCAAGACCACCGGGATTCCGGCGTCCTTCGCCTCGGTCAGGACGTCGTCCCAACCGGTCTCGACGATCGGGGCGAGGATGATGGCGTCGACCGACTGGGCGATGAAGTCGCGGACCGCGGCGATCTGGTTCTCCTGTTTGCCCTGGGCGTCGGCGAACTTGAGATCGACGCCGCGCTTCTCGGCTTCGGCTTTGATGGACGTGGTCTCGGCGCGGCGCCAGGCGCTCTCGGCCCCGGCTTGGGCGAACCCGACGCGGAGGCCGTCGCCGGAGGAGTCGCCGCCGCTGCATCCGGCGAGGGCGATGGGGGCGAGGATCAGGGCGAGGGCGTTGCGGCGACGATGGCGGCGGGGTGGGCTGGTGGGTTTCATGGGATGCTTGATTTGATGGGTGATGGGTGATGGGTTCTGGCTGGCGGAGCGTTAGGCGGTGGCGCCGCGCTTGGTCGCGCTGCGCATGATGGCGGTCTGCAGGAGGATGAACGCGAGCAGCAGGGCGCCGAGGGCGATCCGGGCATAGCTGGAGTCGAAACCCCCGAACCGGATCATGGTGGCGATGGTGCCATAGACCAGCAGGCCGCCGACGGTGCCGACCACACCGCCGATGCCGCCGGTCAGCAGGGTGCCGCCGATGACCACGCAGGCGATGGCATCGAGTTCCGTGCCGAGGCCGATGGCGGGGTTGCCGGACTTTGAATTGAGCGACCAGAGCACGCCGCCGAGCGCTGCGCAAAAGCCGCTGATCGCGTAGACGCCGATCTTGGTCCGGGCCACCGGCAAGCCCATCAACAGCGCCGACTTCTCCGAGCCCCCGAGCGCGTAGACGTTGCGGCCGAAGCGTGTGCTGTGGGCGATGTAGAGCGCCACCGCCGCGAGCGCCGCGAACACGAGCACGCCGGCGGTGACCGGGGCGTTGCCGAAGAATTTGACTTTGAAGGCCGCGAGTTCGCCGAACCCGTCGTGGTCGATCTTCTGGGACTGAGGGAGAATGACGAAGGCGAGGCCCTTGGCGAGGAACATGCCGGAGAGCGTCACGAGGAAGGGGGGCAAGCCGTAGAAGTGGATCACCGAACCGAGCGCGGTGCCGAAGGCGAGCCCGACCAGCAGCACGAGCGGGATGGCGAGGGTGGGGGGGATGCCGGCGACGGCGATCAGCCGGGCGAGGAGGATCGTCGAGAGCCCCATCATCGTGCCGACCGACAGGTCGATGCCGCCCGCCAGGATGACGAAGGTCATGCCGATCGCGACCACGCCGAGGAAGGCGTTGTTGCGCAGGATGTTGGCGAAGTTCAGCGGGGTGAGGAAGTGGTCGAGCGTCAGCGCGGCGACGAGCCAGAGCGCCCCCAACACCGCGAAGGTCGCCACCAGGGGGATGTGTTTGCGCTGGAGCATCTACGTGGTGGTGGTGGCGGGGCGGCGGAGGAACGGGGCGGCGAGCTGCGCCCGGAAGCGGGGAGATCCCAGGAGGCAGACCAGCAAGATCACGAGCGCCTTGGGCACCGGGGTGACGTTCGAGGGGACGCCGAGCTTCTGCATGGTCCACACGAGGGTCTGGATCAGCAGCGCGCCGACGACCGAACCGGCGATGCTGAAGCGGCCACCGGTCAGTGCGGTGCCGCCGACGACGACTGCGAAGATGGCGTCGAGTTCGTGGAGTTCGCCCACCCTCGCGGGGTCGGCGATCTCGACCCGGGCGGCGGCGATGACGCCGGCGAAGGCGGCACACAGGCCGCAGAAGGCGTAGATGCCGACCTTCAGCCGGGCCGCGCGGACGCCGCACAGCCGGCTGGCGGCAGCGTTGTCCCCGACGGCGGAGATCAGCAGGCCGGAAGCCGTTTTGGAGAGGAAGAGCCCGGTCGCGAGTGCGAAGGCGAAGGCGAGCAGCGCGGCGACCGGCAGCCCCAGGAAGTAGCCGCTGCCCAGGTAGAGGAAGGCGGGGTCGACGATGGGTTTGCCCTGCCCCTCGGTCATGGCCATCGCCACGCCGCGGCAGAGGACCATCATGATCAAGGTGGCGACGATCGGTTGCAGCTTGGCGAAGGCGACCAGGGCCCCTGCGGCAGCGCCGACCAGTGCGGCGGCGGCACAGGCGGCGAGCAGGGCGAGGACGAGCGGCGCGCCGGCGGCCGCCAGCAGTGCCGCGAGGGTTGCGGCGACCGCCATGACGGAGCCGACCGAGAGGTCGACACCGCCCGTGGCGATGACCAAGGTCATGCCGACCGCCAGCGGGACGATCTTCGCTGCTTGCAAAACGATGGAGACGATGTCCCCGGAGAGCCTGCCGTCGACCAGCGCGATCGCGAAGAAGCCAGGGTCGGAGGCGAGGTTCACCCCGAGCAACAACAGCAGCCCGAGCGCCGGCCACACGAGGCGGTTGTTGGTGAATCGGCTAGGCATCGGTCGCTCGACGTTCCAAAGTCGAGTTTGGGGCTGAGGGGCGTCCGGCCTCGACTTTGGAAAGTCGAGCGACGAGCTGCATGATGGAGCGTTCGTCGATCTCGTCGCCCGTGAGCTCGCCGACTTTCTTCTGATCGCGCATGACGGCGACCCGGCTGCAGGCGCGCGCGACCTCGTCGAGTTCGGAGGAGATGAAGACGACCGCCATGCCATCGGCGCGCAGGGAGGCGACGAGCTTCTCGATCTCGACCTTCGCGCCGACGTCGATCCCCCGCGTGGGCTCGTCGAGGATGATGATCTCAGGCTGCATGCACAGCCAGCGGGCGAGCAGCACCTTCTGCTGGTTGCCGCCGGAGAGGTTCTCGATCGGGGTATCGGGGGACGGCGTCTTGATGCCGAGCGCGGTGATGTAGTGCTCGGCGAGCTCGCGCTGCTTGGAGGCCGGGATCTTGCGCAGTGCGCCCTGCCGGGCCTGCATCGCCAGAAGCATGTTCTCCTGCACCGAGAGGGTGGGGACGATGCCCTCCCCCTTGCGGTCCTCCGAGCAGAAGCCGAGCCCGGCCGCGATCGCCTCGGCGGGCGAGGAGAGCGGCGTGAGCGAACCCTTGATCCGCAGGGTGCCGGCGGTGCTCCGGTCGGCCCCGAACAGCAGCCGCGCGGTCTCGGTGCGCCCGGAGCCGAGCAGGCCGGCGAGGCCGAGCACCTCGCCGCGGTGAAGGTCGAGGTCGATGGGCCCCAGGCCGGAACGGGCGATGCCGCGCGCTTCGAGCAGCGTCTCGCCGATCGCGGCATCGCCGGCGCCGAGCCGCATGGTGTCGCCGACCGCGTCCACCTCATCGACCTGTTTGCCGAGCATGCGGGCGACGAGTTCGATCCGCGGCAGGTCTGCGGTCGGGTACTCGCCGACGAGCCCGCCGTTGCGCAGGACGGTGATGCGGTCGGACACCGCGTAGACCTGATCGAGGAAGTGGGTCACGAACACGATCCCCAGCCCCTCGTCGCGCAGGCTGCGCATGACCTCGAACAGCCCGGCGACCTCAGCGTCATCGAGGCTGGACGTCGGCTCGTCGAGGATCAAGACCCGGGCGTCGGTGTGCAGCGCGCGCGCGATCGCCACCAGCTGTTGCACCGCCATGGGGAAGCGGGAGACGGCCTGGGAGGCGTCGATCTCCAGCCCGAGGCGGGCGAGCGCCGCGTCGGCCTGCCCCCTGATCTCGCGCCAGCGCAGAAACCCCGCGCGCTTCGGCTGCCTGCCGAGCATGATGTTCTCAGCGACGCTCAAGTCGGGGATGAGGTTGACCTCCTGGTAGACGGTGGCGATGCCCGCGTGCTCCGCATCGAGGGGCGAGGACGGTGACAGGGGCTCGCCAGCGAGCTCCAGCGCCCCCGCATCGGGCGGGTGGACGCCGGTGATGGCCTTGATCAGGGTCGACTTGCCCGCGCCGTTCTCGCCCATCAGCGCGTGGATCTCGCCGGCGCGCACGGTGAAGTCGACGCCGTCCAGCGCCTTCACGCCGGGGAAGGTCTTGCTGAGGCCGCGCGCCTCGAGCAGGGGCGGGCGGGCGATCACGATGCCACCTCCTTCTGGGCGCCCGCGCCGGCGACGGGGTGGACGACGAACGCGGAGCCTTCGATGCCGCAGCACTCCGCGTAGTCGGCGATCACGTCCGCTGCGAAGGCGTCGGCCTCGGCGCTGCGCACGAGGTTGATGGTGCTGCCGCCGAAGCCGCCGCCCATCAGGCGCGAGCCGAGCGCGCCGTGGCTGGCGGCGATCGCCACCAGCTGGTCGAGTTCGTCACAGCTCACCTCGTAGTCGTCGCGAAGCGAGGCGTGGCTGTCGAACATCCGCTGGCCCGCGTCGCCGGCGTTCCCGGCCTGGAGGGCGGCGATGAACTCGCGCACCCGCGCGATCTCCCGCACGACGTGGCGGGCGCGGCGCGCCACCCGCCCGCCGAGGGCCGCCGCCGCGGCATCGATCTGCGCCAGCGTGGCATCGCGCAGGGTGGGGAGCCCCAGCTGCCCGGCCGCGGCCTCGCAGTCGGCGCGGCGTTTGCCGTACTCGCCGTCGGCCAGGGTGTGCTTCACCTTGCTGTCGACCGCGACCAGCGAGAGCCCGTCCGGGAGCGAGGTCGGCGTCACCCCGAGCGACCGGCAGTCGATCTCTAACAAATGTCCGGCGACCCCGGAGTTGACCGCGAGCTGGTCCATGATGCCGCAGGGCACGCCGACGTAATCGTGGTCGGCGCGCTGGCACAGCAGGGCGCGGTCTCTTGCCGGCAGCGAGAAGCCGCCGGCGGTCTCCACCGCCAGGGCGGTGGCCGCCTCGATCGCCGCGCTGCTGCTCATGCCGGCGCCGGCAGGCAGCGTGGCCTCGAAGGTGATCTCCAATCCGCCGACCGGGTGGCCGGCGTCCCGATACTGCGCGAACACTCCGAAGACGTAATTGGCCCAAAAATCACTGCCGGTCAGCGGCTCGGAATGCCCGATGCCGACCGTCACCGGCCGGCCGCCGATCTCGGCGCTCCAGAGGCGCAACTGCGGTGCATCGATCCGCCGGGCGTGGGCGAACACGTAGCGGTCGATCGCCGCGGGCAGGACCAGGCCCTCTTGGTAGTCGACGTGCTCGCCGATCACATTGATTCGACCGGGCGAGCGCGCGGCGATCTCCGGCCGCCCCCCAAACACCGCTGCGAAGGAAGCGGGCGAAGCGGAATCTGAAGATATCGAGTTCGCGGCGATCACGGGGTAGACACTTTTTGTGCGGATTTTTTCTGCAGCAAGATTTGGCGCTTGAGGAATCGGGCAATAGTTTGTAGAAATCGGGCATGCGTTTTGAGCGCTCCCGAAAAAGCGTCGCCCTCCTCGTCGAGACTTCGCTCGGCTCCGGGCGGGAGATTCTGCGGGGCATCTCGGAGTACAACAAGCCGCGGGACGGCTGGCGGGTGTACCACGAGGCGCGCGGTTTGCTCGAGGGGGTGCCCGTCTGGCTCGAAGGTTGGCGCGGTGACGGGATCATCGCCCGTGTCCAGGACGGGGCGACGGCGGAGGCGCTGCGGCGCTCGGGCGTGCCGGTGGTGGATGTGTTGGGGGTGGTCGGCGACGCCGGTCTGCCTCTCGTCCATGTCGATGACGCCGCCATCGCGGCGAATGTCGCGGAGCATTTCCGGTCGCGGGGCTTCCAACACTTCGCCTTCTTCGGGATCGAGGGTGAGAACTGGTCCGAGCGCCGGCGCGAGGGATTTCGGCAGCGGTGCCGCGGCGGGCGTTCGTTCTCGGTGTTCGAGACCCCCCGTGGGGATGCGTCGCGGGCCGAGGACTCGCGCGGCCGCCTGCGCGGCTGGTTGCGGGGCTTGCCGAAGCCGGTGGGGGTGATGGTGTGTTCAGACCAACGCGGTCTCGCGCTGCTGGAGGCGTGTCGGGACGAGGGCATCCCGGTGCCCGAGCGCATCGCCGTGGCGGGCGTCGACAACGACGCCTCGCTCTGCGAGCTCGCGACCCCACCGCTCTCCAGCGTCCGCGGCGGACACCGGCGGGTCGGTTTCGAGGCCGCCCGCCTGCTCGACCACCTGATGTCGGGCGGCGCCCCGCCGGCATCGACCTTGCTGGTGCCGCCCAACGGCATGGTGGGCAGGCGGTCGTCCGAGGCGCGCGCGATCGGTGACGAGCAGATCGCGCAGGCGCTCCACTTCATCCACGAGCATCTCGGCGATCCGGTCACCAACGAACTGATCGCGCGCGCGGCCGGGCTCTCCCGCAGCCTGTTCCAACGGCGCTTCCGCGAGGCGACGGGACAAACCGTGCGCGAGTATCTGGTGGGGCAGCGCATCCGGCGGGCGAGGGCGCTCATCGAGACGACCGGGATGAAGCTGGCGGAGGTCGCCGAGCGGTCAGGGTTCCGCCATCAGGAGTACATGGGCGCGGTGTTCAAGCAGCAGTTGGGGTGTACCCCGGGTTCGCTGCGCTGATGCGGGATCGGGCGTCCCCCGCCGATCGGGGCGTCGATCCGAACTGGCCAATTGGGCAGGGCGTTCTAGCGTAGGCATCTCATGAAGTCCCTCTGGAACTCGAAAGACGCCAAGAAAGCCGGCCGCACGCTCCTCGCGCAGCGGGTGTATTCGTCGCGCCTGCTCGGCGCGGACCCCGATCTCGTGCTGCACGGGGGCGGCAACACCTCGGTGAAAGCGCGGGTGAGCGACTTCTTCGGTGAGCCGTCCGACGTGCTCTACGTGAAGGGGAGCGGCTGGGATCTCGCGACGATCGAGGCGGCGGGGTTCTCGCCGTGCCGGATGGGGCCGCTGCTCAAGATGGCGGAGTTCGAATCGCTGTCGGATGCCGATATGGTGGCGCAGTGCCGAGCGGCGATGTTGGACCCCGCGGCGCCGACGCCGTCGATCGAGGCCATCGTCCACGCGGTGATCCCGCATCGTTTCGTCGACCACACGCACGCCGATGCCGTGGTGGCGTTGACCAACGCGCCGGGGGGCAAGAAGCGTATCGAGGAGGTCTACGGCGAGCGGGTGCTGGTGATCCCCTATGTCATGCCGGGCTTCGTGTTGGCGAAGGAGATCCACAAGCGCTTGGCGAAGGTCGACGCGTCGCAGCTCGACGGCTTGGTGTTGATGAACCACGGCATCTTCACGTTCCACCACGAGGCGAAGCGGAGCTATGAACTCATGGTCGAGCTCGTCACGCTGGCGGAAGACCACATCGCCGCGAAGCTGGGCAGGCGGCGCCCGGTGGCGACCGCCAAAGCGGGGGAGGACCTCCCCGCCCTGGCGGCGCTGCGGGCGCAGGTGTCGAGCTGGCGCGGCAGGCCGGTTTACGCGCTGTGGGACCGTTCGCCCGAGGCGGCGGGTTTCTCCAACCGGGAGGACGTCAAGACGCTGGCGACGCGGGGACCGCTCACGCCCGACCACGTCATCCGCACGAAGCGGGTGCCGGTGGTGCTGGCGGGCGACCCGGAGGCTGCGGTGGACAAGTTCGCCGAGGACTACGCCAAGTATTTCAACACGCACGCCGATGCCGGTCTGACGATGCTCGACCCTGCCCCGCGCTGGGCCGTCTGGCCCGGGCACGGGACGGTGAGCTTCGGGGCGACGCGCCGCGAGGCTGAAGTGGTCCGCGACATTGTCGGGCACACGGTGAAGACGGTGCAGTTGGCCGCGAACGCGCTGGGCGGATGGCGGGCGCTGCCGGCATCGAAGCTGTTCGAGATCGAGTATTGGGAGCTGGAGCAGGCGAAGTTGCGCAAGGCGGGCGGTGCGGCCCCCGCCCATCGGGGCAAGGTGGCGATCGTCTCCGGGTCGGCGGCCGGCATCGGCTTCGCCTGCGCGCGGGCGCTGGCTGAGGCGGGGGCGGAGGTGGTCGGGCTCGATCTCAACCCCGAGATCCCCGAGATCATGGCGGGCATCGGCGCCACCGGGATCGTCGTGAACCTGACGGATGAGAAGGCGGTGATCGCCGCGGTCGAGGAGGCGGTGCGGCTGCACGGGGGGCTGGATATCGTGGTGAGCAACGCCGGCATCTTCACGGCGGGCGCCTATCTCGAGGACATGCAGCAGTCGAACTGGGACAAGTCGATGGCGGTCAACCTCACCAGCCATCAGGTGCTGCTGAAGCACGCCATCCCGTTCGTGAAGCGGGGGCTCGACGGCGCGATCGTCCTGGTCGGCTCGCGCAACGTCAACGCCCCGGGGGCGGGGGCCGCCAGCTACTCCTGCGCCAAGGCGGGCCTGACGCAGTTGTGCCGCGTGGCGGCGCTCGAGCTCGCCCCGTTCGGGGTGCGCTGCAACATCATCCACCCCGACGCGGTGTTCGACACCAAGCTCTGGACGCCGGAGGCGCTGCAGCGTTCGGCCGAGCGCTACGGGTTGACGGTCGAGGAGTACAAGACCCGCAACCTGATGAAGACCGAGATCAAGAGCGCCGACGTCGGTGCCATGGTCAGCGCCATGGCCGGGCCGCTGTTCGGAAAAACCACCGGCGCCCAGCTGCCCGTCGACGGTGGCAACGACCGTGTGATCTGAGCGCTGCGATCCCGCCGGATGGCGAAGCCGAACCCAGCGCCCCCCGCGATGCGGAACCCGGCGCCGTTCTCTCGCGAGGAGGCGGAGCGAAAATGAGCGGCCCCACCGATAGCCAAGTGGACACCGTCCTCGCGGAACGCTTCGGTCTGCCGTCGTTCCGCGAGGGGCAGCGCGAGGTGATCGGCGCACTGCTCGATGGCCGGAACGCCTTGGCGGTATTCCCCACCGGCGGCGGCAAGTCCCTGTGCTACCAGCTCCCGGCCCTCTTGTTGGAAGGCGTGACTTTGGTCGTCTCGCCTTTGATCGCCCTCATGAAAGACCAGGTCGATGCGCTCGCGAAGCGGGGGATCGCCGCGGCGCGCTTCGATTCCTCGCTCAGCCGCGAGGAGGGGGCGGCGGTCTGGCGCGGGCTCGAATCGGGGCAGACGAAGCTGCTCTACGTCGCGCCCGAGCGGCTCGCCAACGCCGGTTTCCGGGCGAAGTTGCGGCGGTTTCGCGTGGCGATGCTGGCCGTCGACGAGGCGCACTGCATCTCCGAGTGGGGGCACAACTTCCGGCCGGACTACCTCAAGCTGGCGAGCTTCGGCGCGGAGTTGGGCGCCGGGAGGGTGCTCGCCCTGACGGCCACCGCGACGCCGAGGGTGAGCGCCGACATCCGCGAGCGCTTCGGCATCGCCGCCGCCGACCACGTGCAGCTGAGCTTCCGGCGGCCGAATCTCGAGTTGCGCGCCTCTCCGGTTTCGGGGGACGAGCGCGATCGGGAGCTGTTGGGCCGGTTGCGGGGCGGGGAGGCTCCGGCGGTGGTCTACGTGACGCTGCAGTTCACCGCCGAGCGGGTCGCGACCTACCTGGCGAAGAACGGTATCGCCGCGAAGGCCTACCACGCAGGGCTGCGGGCCGAATATCGGGCCGAGGTGCAGGAAGCGTTCATGGCCGGCGAGGTGGAGGTCGTGGTGGCGACCATCGCCTTCGGGATGGGCATCGACAAAGCCGACATCCGATCCGTCTATCACTACAACCTGCCGAAGAGCCTGGAGAACTACGTCCAGGAGGTCGGTAGGGCGGGGCGCGACGGGCGGCCCTCGCGCTGCGAGCTGCTGGCCTGCGCCGACGACCTGACGGTATTGGAGAACTTCATCTACGGCGACACGCCGACGGCGGCGGCGCTGCGGTCCCTGCTCGACCGCGTGCTCCGCCAGGGCGAGGAGTTCGACCTCTCGAGCTACGAGCTCGCGGGCAGCTGCGACATCCGCCCGCTGGTGATCGCGACGGTGTTGACCGACCTCGAGCTGCGCGGGGTGATCGCCGCCACCGCGCCGTTCTACAGCACCTTCAAAGTCCAGTTCTTGCGCGATCTCGAGCGCCTCCTGCACGGCTACGACGAGCGGCGGCAACGCTTCCTGCGCAAGCTCTTCGCCGCCGGGAAGCAGGGGCGCAAGTGGCTGAGCATCGATACCGCCGAGGTCGCCATGCAGATCGGCGAGGACGTCGACCGGGTGCGGCGTGCGCTCACCCACCTCGAGGAGGCGGGGGACATCGCCGCGCAGCCGGCGGGCCTGCGCCAAGGGTACCGGATGCTCGAGCCGCCAAGCGATATCGGCGCGCTCGCCGACGAGATGGCGGCGGCCTTCGCGGCGCGGGAGGCGGCGGATGTCGGCCGCCTGCGGGGCGTGGTGGCCTTCGCCGAGGGCGACCGGTGCCGGACCGCCGCGGTGCTGCGCTACTTCGGCGAGGATCTGGAAGGCGGTTGCGGTCACTGCGACGTCTGCCTCGGCGAGGCTCAGCCGGGGGAGTTGCCGAGGCGGGAGGCGCCCGAGTGGGGCGACGAGGAGATCGGTGCCATCGGGGCCTTGGTCGCCGAGCGCCACGCCGCCCTCAGGGCGCCGAGGCAGCTGGCGCGCCACCTCTGCGGTCTGACCAGCCCGGCGGCGACACGCGCCCGGTTGGGCTCGCGCGACACGTTCGCGATGCTCGAGGACGTGCCCTTCGCCGATGTGCTCGCCTACTGCGAGAGCCTGAACATGGGCTGAAGCCCATCCCCGGCGTCCGATTTCTTGTAACGTTCTGCCCGAGAAAGGGTATGAACTTAGAACGACCGGGTTCGCGACTTGGCTCCACTCTCCACTCCTCTTCAGTACCGCTGGGTGGGATTCGACTCAGCGGAATATTGGGCGGCGTGTCTTTTGCGGGACGCGCTGCTCAGGGCGCCGCTCAGCCTCGATCTGTTCGAGGAGGCGCTGGGCGACGAGGCGGGGTTTGACCATCTGGTGGCGCTCGACCCCGACGGTCGCGTCGTCGGTTGCTTGCAGCTCGTCCCGCTCGACGATCGTTCGCTGAAGATGCGCCAGGTGGCGGTCAGCGAGGGGCTGCGCCGGCAGGGGGTCGGGCGCGAGCTGGTCGCCCGCAGCGAGGAACGGGCGCGGGAGCTCGGCGCCGGAGCGGTGGTGTTGCACGCTCGGGAAGACGCCTGTCCGTTCTACGAAGCGCTGGGCTACCGGCGCGAGGGGGAACGCTTCACCGAGGTCGGCCTCCCGCACTTCCGCATGGTCAAGCCGATGGCCTGATCGGCGCGCCGGGCTATCGCCGCTGGCTTGATCGGCGCGCGGGGCTATCGCCGATGGGGCTTCTCCGGCGCGCTTGGCCAGCGCCGATGGCCTGATCGGCGCGCTGGGCTATCGCCGATGGCCTGATCGGCGCGCGGGGCTATCGCCGATGGGGCTTCTCCGGCGCGCTTGGCCAGCGCCGATTGGGCTTGTCGCTCGCGGGGCGGCAATCGAGGATGGCCGGGATGCGTCGCCGTCCCCATCCCTTCGCCCTGCCCGTGCTCTCGTTGCTTTGGGCTGCGGTGCTCACCGCCGCCACCGCCGCCGAACCGGCGGGCCGCTACAACGTGCTGTTCATCATCTCCGACGACCTGACGCCGACCGCGCTGTCCTGCTACGGCAACGAGATCTGCGCGACGCCGAACATCGACCGGCTCGCCGCGCGTGGGACGCGCTTCACGCGCGCCTACTGCCAAGGCACCTACTGTGGGCCTTCGCGCGCCTCCTTCATGTCGGGCTATTACCCGCACGCGACCGGCGAACTCGGCTACAAGAACCCGAGGCCGCGGATCGGCGACCGGGCGACCTGGGCCGGGCACTTCAAAGGCGCGGGCTACTACTCGGCGCGGGTGAGCAAGATCTTCCACATGGGGGTCCCTGGGGGCATCGAGGGCGGCGGCGACGGCGCCGACGACCCGCTGTCGTGGACGGAGCGGTTCAACTCGCCGGGCCCCGAGTGGCGCGCGCCCGGCGAGGGCGAGACCTTGGAGGGGAACCCGGACGGCAGGCGCCCGGTCGTCGGCGGCAACACCTTCGTGGTGGTCGAGGCCGACGGCGGCGACGAGGTCCACTCCGACGGCAAGACGGCCGCCAAGGCCTGCGAACTGATCGAGGAACACAAAGATGAGCGCTTCTGGTTGGGGGTCGGCTTCGTCCGCCCGCACGTGCCCTTTGTCGCTCCAAAGTCTTACTATCCCCCCTACAAGCCGTATTCAGAGATGCCGCTCCCGGAGAAGGTGGAAGGCGATTGGGACGACATCCCCCGCGCGGGGATCAACTACAAGACGAGCCGCAACATGAAGATGGACGAGCGCCGCCAGCGCAAGGCGGTGGGCGGCTACTACGCCTCGGTGGCCTTCATGGACGCGCAGGTCGGCAAGGTGCTGGACGCGCTCGAGGCCGCCGGGATCGCCGACGAGACGATCGTGATCTTCACCAGCGACCACGGCTACCACCTCGGCGAGCACGACTTCTGGGCGAAGGTGAGCCTGCACGAGGAGTCGGCGCGCGTGCCGCTGATCGTCAGCGTGCCGGGCAAGGCGCCGGCGGTGTGCGGCTCGCTGGTGGAACTGCTCGACCTGTTCCCGACCACCGCGGCGCTGTGCGGTCTGGAGGTGCCGGTGCGGATCCAGGGCGAGGACATCTCGGCGCTGCTCGACGACCCCGGCGGGCAGGTGCGCGACGCGGCGTTCTGCGTGTCGCCGATGCAGAAGGGCTTCCTGCTGGCCGAGCGGCGTTGGACCTACCTCCAGTATGCGGAGGACGGCAGCGCCGGCGCGGAACTCTACGACTTGGAAAGCGACCCGAAGCAATACCGCAACCTCGCCGACGACCCGGCGCAGGCCGATCGCGTGGCGGAGTTCAAAGCGAAGCTCGCGGCGAAGTTGACGTCGCTGCGAGACAACGATCTCTGAGGGGCGGTCGCCGCGGGGCCAGCGGGCGCGCTGGACACTGAAGGTCGCCGCTCCGGTGGCGCATAGCTCGGCTGGCCGTTCGTCAGGGCGGCATGAAGAACCCTCATGCCCTACCCGCCGTGCTGGTGTCCCTCGCCAGCTTCGTCATCCCGATCGCCTTTACCACCGGCAGCGCCTCCGCCCAGGGTGGCGGCGGCCGGGTGTTCTCGCTGATCGTCCCCGAGCAGCAAGTGCGCAACGCCGTCGCCGGCGTCGCTTACCACCACCCGCTGCGGGTGGCCGGCGCGCTGGGCGAGATCGTCGCCGAGCCGCTCTCGCCGCTGCCGGGCGGCATGGCCTTGGAACTGTCCGGCGACCGGACCGGAGTCGCCTTGGTCGGCACGCCGCAAGTCCCCGGCCCGTTCGCTTTCGACCTGCTGGTCGCCGACGCGCGCGGCCGCACGGGCATCGGATCGATCCACGGTGAGGTGGTCCTGATCGATCCGGATATCCTCGCCGAACCGGACGCCGACTTCGACGGCGACCGCGTGCCGAATCTCGCGGAGCGGCGCATGGGGCGGTCGCCCTACGAAGCCGAACCCGCGCCGCGGGTGGCCGTCCGCCCGGGCGACGGTGGCCGGCCGGTGTTCGAGACGCCGGACGCCCCGGGCGCGACCGAGGTTCGGCGCGTGATCGAAGTCTGGGACCCCGATCTCTCCGGGTGGCGCGCGACAGCGCACGGGCCGGCTCTGCTCACCGATGGCGAGCGCTTGGTGGCGAACCTCCACTACGGGCCGCGCGAGGGGGTCATGGTGCGGCAGCTGTTCAGCGTGCCGAAGACGAAGGGCGAGGAGTTGGCCGACATCATCAAGAAGCTGAACGAACTGCGCGAGGCGGTCGAGGAGGCCGAGGGCGACCTCGAGGACAACCCGCTGGTGCAGGAGGTGCGGCTGATCGAGCTGATCCGCACGCTGCTCGAGAACCCGTCGGAGATCACCGACCTGCTGGAGGAGTGGCTGGAGGCGGAGCTCGACGAGCTGTTCCCGCCGCTGGACGACCTGTCCGACGACGACATCGACGATCTGGTCGAGCGCATCAACCGTGACCTCGACCGCATCAAAAAGGTGCTCTGCTACGCCAAGCAACTGCTCGACTTCCTCGCCAAAGTCGAGCGCGACCCCGACGAGAAGGCGGCGTTGGAATCGGCGGCCGCGCAGATCGAGCGCGTGAAGGAGCTGATCGAGACGAGCGACGACTTCGGGGCGATGTATGACGAGCTGCGGCGCGGGCTGGAGGGCTTGAAGGACCTGATCGCCGACAAGGTCGAGGAGTTCCTCGCCGACAAGCTGGCGGACTTCGTCAAGAAGCAGCTCATCCGCCGCTTCGGTGCCGGCGCGGCCAGCGCCATCCTCTCCGCTGCCGTCGACGCATTCAACCTGATCGACGCGCTCATCGCCCAAGGGCGCCTGGAGGAGGCGCGGGCGCTCTACAACCTGATGTTCTTCCGCATGCTCGAGCTCGCATACGAGTGCGGCAAGTACCACATCGACTGCGAGCGCTGGAACACGGACGAGAACAACCCTAGGGTGCAGTTCGGCGACCCCTGCCCAGCCGGCAAGAAAGTCACCGTGCAGGCCTGCCTGCGCCACTGGGTGCAAGACCCGGACGGCGGGCCGAACGAGGGGCACTTCGAGGAGCTGCCGGTTGCCTTCGAGGGCGGCGAGACGACGCTGGAGGAGGACCCGTTCAGCAGTGACGTGGAGGACGAATGCGCCTACGCGTTCCGGCTCGCCTGGGAGGCCTTCGCGGCCGCCGCCGAAGGCAAGGAGCACGTCCATCTCATCCTCAAAGTCCGCGTCGATGACGGGCCGGTGCAGCCGGTCTTCGGCGGGGTGTACCGGCCCTAGGCGCCGCGCCCGATGCCCTTCCTACGCGGTGACGCGCGACCGCCCCGGCGGTCGCGCGTCGCTGCTCCCCAAGGGTCAGCGCTGCGTGGCGAGCACGTAGATCCAGTTGAGGGCGAGCGTGGAGAGCAGGAGCACCACGGCGACCCGCGGGCGGGCGAGCAGGCGGGCGATCAGGTTGTAGCGTGGCTGCCGCGTCAATCTGGCGGCGAGGCTGACGCCGAACATGAAGTACACCGCGATGAGCCACGGGTTCCATGCGATGGCTCCGAGAAGATCGCCCTTGGCGAGCGCGAGGGTCGCCCGGGTGCTGCCGCAGGTCGGGCACGGGACACCGCTCAAGCGCCGCAGGTGGCAGACCGGAGGGACGTCGCCACGATGCGTTGAGAGCTGGGTCACGAACACGACGCCCGCGCCCCACAGCCCCGTCAAAAGGGCTGCGGCTAAAGGCAGGCGCGGTCTCCGCGCGCCGGTCGGGGTTCCGCCGGAGGGGGGCGGAGCTCCCGGCATCCCGCTCAATAGTCGAAGTTCGAAGCCGCGGAACCACCCATCGCGGCCATCGCCACGAGGACGACGACACCGATGAGCATCAGGATACAGCCGATGACCCCGAGGATATAACCGGCCTGGGTCATTCCCTGCGCGCTGGGATCCATCCGCCCCGCGCGAATCTCGTTGAGGTCTCCTTTGCCCATGACCCAAGCGAAGATCGAGCAGATGCCACAGATGAGGATACCGAGAATGCCGAGGGTCAGGATCATGCCACCGCGGCCCGGTTTCATCGGGTAGCCACCACCTGGGCCGACGGAGTACGGGGGCTGGCCGACCGGTGCTCCGGGAGTCTGATAAGGATTGGGTTGGTTCATCGCTGGATCGTTGTTCGAGTTCGGGGTCCCACCACGGGAGCAGCCTGCGCCGCAACCCCGGATTTCCTCCCGTTGTGGGCGAATGGGGGCGAGGGGTCAATCTTCAAATGACGTTCTTGCGTCGGGCTACGGGTTTGGGCTTGGGCTCGATCGGACCCACGGCTAGCCTCGTCCCATGAACCTGCTGCGAAGGAAACTCTGCGTTTTCCTGACCTTGCTGGTCGGCGCCCTCTCGGTAGCCGATGCTGGCGTGGAGGAAATCGAGGCGAAGTTGGATTCGATCCGAATCCCTCGCTACGAGGTGGAGGCGGAGACGCTGGCCTTCGCGATTGAGGAGGTGCGCCGGCTGGCGCGTGAGCATGATGCGCCGGAGGTGGAGGTGCCCGATCGCGGGGTGCCGATCGCGGTCGAGAAACGGGTGCCGCTGCTGGTGACGCTGCGGATGGAAAATGCGACGGTGCGGGAGATTCTCACCGAGCTGGGCGAGCGTTCGGGGCGCGACGTCGACGTCGGGGGGCGCGGGGTGTTTCTCTGGCGGGGCGGGATCATTGGAAACCCTGGGGAGCTGGTGACCCGAGTGTATCCGGTGCCGCCAAACTGTATCGATCCACCAGACCGGATGCAGTTCGACGACCCATTCGCCCCCCCTCGGCCAGAGCCGGGGATCCGCAAGAGGCTTACCGCTCGGGAGAGACTCGAATCGTTTGGGGTGAGCTTTCCAGAGGGGGCGTGGGTGAGAAGCGGGGATGGGAGTCAGCTCGTCGTCCGGAACACCCCCGAAAATCACGAGCTGATCGAGATAGTGCTGCTTCAGCTCGTCGATGAGATCGGTAGAAAACGCAATCGAGTCCGTGTGCGTGCGGAGGTCTATGAGCTCTCGCGGGCGGAGGCCCTCGCACTTCAACGGGCGGCAGGGGGCGGGCGCTCTGGCGCCGAGTGTTCGCGGATGATCGACGAGTGGTTCGAGGAAGGGCGAGCGACGCTGGTGGCGCTTCCGAGCTTGGTGACGAAGTCTGGCCAACGGGCGAAGATCGAAATGGGGCGGGAGCAGCGGGTCTTGATGGGGTACGCCGCCAAGGATGGCAAAGATGTCGCCGAGATCGAAATGGTGCAGGTCGGGCTACAGCTCGAGGTGGATCCGTTCGTCAGGTTCACCAGCGACTCGATCGATCTGAATCTGGCCTTGTCGCTGACGCGCGGCGAGCCGGAGATGGGGAGGCGGACGATCCGCCTGCCGGTGAGCGGGGAGGAGGCGGAGATCGACACGATCCGGCTGCCGCAGGCGAAATTGGTCACGGCGCTTTCTCTCAGCGACGGGCAGCCGGTGTTCGCCGGGATTGTGAACGAGACGGGTGGGGAGCCGGACGATCCACGGTTTCTCGCGGTCATCGTGGCGGCATCGGTCGAGCGACCGATGTCCGACGAGTGGGTTCCGGAGTAAGTGCGCCCGCGTTTCTCGTTTGGCGCGAGCTTCCTCCCGTTGTAGGCATTCCACATGAAAGCGATCGGTGTGTCGATTGTCCTGTGGGCTTCTGCCGCCCTGGTTACTGCGGAATCGGCGAGGCCGACCATCGCGGAGGTGGCGGCGAAATTGGGGGCGATCCGCATCCCGGAGTTTAAGATTGAGGACGAGACGCTGGATGTTGCGGTCGAGAAACTGCGACAGCTCAGCCGGGAGCACGATGCCGAGGACGCCGAAGAGCCTTTCCGGGGTGTGCGGATGGCCGTGGACGGTGGCATGCATGTCGTCGTCTCCGTGGATCTGGAGGATGCGACGGTCGCAGAGATCCTCGATGCCTTGGCGGCACAGACCGGGAGGGATTTTGGTTTTGGGGCGGGTGGGGTGTTCCTTCTTAGTGGATGGGGCTATCGCGATGGGGTTCGCGGTCCCGGGCAAGGCCGCGAGCCAGAGGACGAAGGGGCGTTGTTCACCCGGATCTTTCGGGTGCCGCCGTATTTCCTCGAGGCTGGACCGCCTGTGCCCAACGATGCAGCGTTGGACGACCCGTTCGCGTCGCCGCCGAGCATCCGACCGAGGTGGGGCAATGCCCGAGACATTCTTGAGAAGGCAGGGATTTCGTTTCCCGAGGGGAGCAGCGCGCACTTTGATCGGGCTCGCTCCTTGCTGGTGGTGAAGAACACGATCCAGGGGCTCGAATTGGCCGAGGCGTTCACGGAACCCTGCTGGATTGATGTTCCTCGCGGCGTGAGTGCCCGAGCCGAGGTGTATGAGTTGGATCAAGGGCAAGCGCTGCGGCTGCTGAGGGCGGGCGACCGGGGGCTGACGGGCAACGACTGCTACCGGATGCTCGAGGCGATGCGAGCCGAGGGGCAAGCGACTTTGGTGGGATTGCCGAGCGTGGTGACGAAGTCCGGCCAAAGGGCGAAGGTGGAAATGGGCTGGAAGCAGACCTTGGTGAAAGGCTACGCGCTGCGTGAGGGGCACGACGTCGCCGAGACTGAGGAGGTTCCAGTGGGGGTTGAGTTCGAGGTCGATCCGGTAGTGGGGCCGGACGGGGAATCGATCGCACTCAATTTCGCGCTTTCACAGA
>JAUIGD010000340.1 GCA_030430255.1 Verrucomicrobiia bacterium | reverse complement strand
GCCAGCCCCACAAGCCGGGGGGAGCAGCTCCGAGAAACAAAAACGAGCAACCGCGAAAAACCTACTCGACAAACACAGCCTCATAGCAGCGTCATGGCAATTCAACCTTCAACCTTGAAATCGGAGCGCGCTCTCAGGCAGCCTGAGGCAGCACTCTGACGTTCTGTCGAAAAACCCGCTTGCGAAGCCGAGAGTGCCACTTTAGTATCACTCCATGAGAACGGAGCTTGTCACTACCCTCAAGCGGAAGGCGACGGAAATCCTCGGAGACCTCGAAAGCGATCGGGAACCAAGGCTCATCACCCAACACGGGCGACCTGCTGCATACCTTCTCGACGTAGCTACCTACGAGGCGATGCAGGGGCGGATCGCGCTGCTTGAGGGAATCGCCAGAGGGGAGAGAGCGATTGAGGAGGGCCGTGTTGTCTCACACGGGGAGGCTAAGAAGCGGATGAAGCGATGGCTAGACTGATCTGGACGGAGCCGGCACTCTCAGACTTGGATACCATTGCGGACTATATTGCACTCGACGACCCGGAGGCAGCTCGGAGGCTCGTCAGCAGGATCTTTCTCCACGTCGAGCAGTTGGCGGAATTTCCCGAGAGCGGATCGATCCCGGGGGAGCTACGACCGATGCGGCGCTACCGGCAGATTGTCGAGAAACCCTGCAGGATCTTCTACCGGATCGAGGGAAAGACGATCTATATCGTGCATGTCGTGAGAGGCGAGCAGATCCTTCGGCGCCGCAATTTGACGCGCGAGCCGTAAACCCACACCCGGACAGAATCGGGTCCCCGCAACTGACTAAACGAGAGCCAGCCACGGGTCCCACACCGCCCAAAGTACGGATCCTTACTGGGCGGTTCCGATTACGCGCAGGCAAGACCCGCGCTGGGCGCCCACTTGATTCCCATCCCGACGGCTCTCTTCCATACCTCGCCTGCTGGCGTCGTCGGCTGGGGATGAACAGCCAATTCGCCGTAAACATCGAACATCCGCGTGAGAAGCTTCAACGCTTCAACTTTCAACTGCGCCAGGAGCCTGTCGGACTTGCCCGTTCCGGTGCGAATCGTTCGGTCATTCGCCCTAACCGCCCCGCCGTCTCATCGCTGATCCCGGACGACGGTTTCCGAATCGCCCTGCCCTGAGATGCGAAGTGGCTCGCCAAGGTCTCACCCTGCAACAAAGCCCCTGCCCGAACGGGGGCGAGCCCGCAGAGCCGCTCGTTTGATCCTGATGGATCCTGACGGGTTCCGTTACCTCCGCCGACGGCGGAGCGCCAAGCCGAACAGGGCGGTCACGGCGAGCGCGCCTACCCCCGGCTCGGGGATCAGGTAGATCGTCGCGCCGAACTGCGAGGCGTCAGACCCGTCCGTGGTGTCGCCATTGAACAGCGGCGAAAGCGCGATGTCGATGGTGTCGCCCACCTGAGCGCCTTCGATGACCACGAAGTCCTCCTGCAGGGTCGAGTTATTGGAGCTGACCGAATCGACGACTTCCCCGTTGTGGAGCACGAACAAGGTGGTGCCGCCGGCGTTGTTGGATTTGGCGAGGTCGAAATCGACCAGCAGGTTGCCGTCCTCGCCGGCCGGGACGGTCCAGCGCTTGGTGATCCACTGCTCCTCGGGTTGATTGGTGCCATTCGGGTGGCCGTCGGTGGCGTTGGTGAACGTCCAAGGCTGCGCGGCAGCCGTGTTCCCGTCCCAAGCGGTGCCCGACCAGAACTGGGTCGCGCCGTCCCATGCCCCTTGGCCATCGCCGCCAGCATACTGGTTGAACGTGCCTCCCGGCGATTGCCCGACGGTCGGCTGGTTGTTGGCGAAGGTGGCGAGGTACCCGTAGGTCCAGTCGTCCTGGCCCTGGACCCCGCTGAACTCCAAGCGCGAGTCGGCGATCACACCGAGCGTCTCGAAGGTCACCGCACGGTTGATCGTGCCACCGAAATCGGAGCCGTCCGAACCGTCGCCGCGGTCGCCGTTGGCGGCCTCCGGGGTGAGCGCGAAGTCGATCACGTCGCCCGGGTTGAGCGCGACGTTGACGGTGCCGCTGAGCGCGCGCTGGGCGGGGTCACTGTCCAAAGTGAACCCGCTGGCGACCTCGTTGCCATTGGCAAACACCCGGATCCCGGCGCCCTGCGGGTTGACGTTGGTCGACTCGATCAGCCAGTTGATCTCGAAGGACTGCGATACCGCCCGGGCGGGCAACGCGGCGCTCGCGGTGTAGCGGCGGATCGCCCAGTGCTCGCTGCCGTTGTTGGCGCCGTTCGGGTGGCCATCGTTGCCCGGGCCGACCAGCGTCCACGGGGCATTGCTCGCCGCGACCCCGAATCCGGAACCGCGCGTCTGCCCGGACACAAATTGGATGAACTCCCCGGTCGAATAGGTGCTGTCGCCGTCCGCGGTGTAGTCGTAATAGCCGTAGTTCCAACCGTTTGCGTCAGGGACACCGGCGGCGGGGAAGCTGACGACGAAATCGAGGTTGGAGTCGGCGAGCGTCTCGCGGACGACCGTGGGGACACCGCTGGCGGCGGTGACGCTGGCTGCAGCGAGTAGGGAGAACAAGACAGGGCGGCGCATAATTGGGAGATTTAAAAAGGTTTCGTAACAAATCGCGTTCTCCCCGACAAGCCGATTTCGCGCCCCAACCCGTCCCGCCAGGAGCCGGCTTGCCAATGCCGTCGCGCTCGCTATGGGGGGCGGCATGGCCAACGTCACCATCTACCACTACCCCCACTGAGGATCGTCGAACAATGCCTTGGCGGTCGCCGAGGAGTTGGGAATCGACGCCGAAGTCGTGCTCTACATCAAGACACCCCCAGACCGCTCGGCGCTGGAGGCGATCATCGCTGGGTTGAAAGACCCCGTCGAGGACTTGGTCCGCAAGGACTCGAAGTTCAAGAAGCTCGAACTCGACCCCGAGACCTTCGTCGGCAACCCGGAGGCGGTGATCGAGATCTTGCTCAAACACAAGCAGCTCCTGCAGCGCCCCGTGATCGTCCGCGGCGACGAGGCGATCATCGGCCGCCCGAAGGCGCGGATCGCAGAATTCCTGTCCGCCCGTTGAACCTGCCGCAGGGGCTCGGCTCAGCCCAGCCCCTCTGCCGGAGAGGGACCGCCCACATGGCCTCGATCAGCCGCTGGACCGATCCGGCGCAGGTGCCGGACATCACCCGGCTCCTCCACGCGGCCTACGCCCCGTTGGCGGCGGCCGGCATGCGCTACGTCGCCAGCCACCAGGGCGACGAGGTGACGCTGGCGAGGCTGCGCAACGGCGAAGCGTACCTGGGCTGGGACCGCGACCGCACCATCGTCGGCACCATCTCGCTGTCGCGGCCCGGCGGACATGCCGGCTGCGAATTATTCGCCCGGCCTGGCGTCTGCGTGTTCTCCCAGTTCGCGGTGCATCCCGATCGCCAGGGCGAGGGGGTCGGCGGCGAGCTGCTCGGCCAGGCCGAAGCCCGCGCCGCCGCGCTCGGCGCCGACACCATCGCCTGCGACACCGCCGAGAGCGCCGCCCACCTCATCGCGTTCTATCGACGTCGGGGATACCGCCCGGCCGGGCGCGCCGACTGGGAAGCCACCAACTACCGCAGCGTGTTGCTGGCCAAGACGCTCGCCCCAGCGCCCCCCCCCGACTCAGGGACATGACCGATCGCCCAGACCGGAACACCTTGCCGAAACCGGCGCTGCGCCAGCGCTGGGAGAGTTTGCTGTTCGCCCATTGGCGGCTGCCGGCGCGCGAGCTGGCGCCGCGTCTGCCGCCGGGCCTCGAACCGCTGGCGCACGATGGCGACGCCTGGGTCGGCGTCGTGCCCTTCGCGATGCGCAAGGTCCGGCCCCGCTGGGCGCCGCCCGTCCCCTGGCTGTCCGGCTTCCTCGAGCTGAACGTCCGCACCTACGTCCGCGACGCCTCCGGAGCCGAGGGCGTCTGGTTCTTCTCCCTGGACGCGAACCAGCCGGTGGCGGTCGAGCTCGCGCGGCGCTGGTACCACCTCAACTACCGGCACGCGGAGATGGCGATGGCGGAGCCCACGCCCGGCGAGATCCGCTATCGATGCCTGCGCCGGGGGCAAACCGAGACCGCCCGCTTCGCCTACCCGCGCGCCGGGGACGCGGCGCGCGAAGCGGCGCCCGGCAGCCTCGAGTTCTTCCTCCTCGAGCGCTACGCCCTCTACGCGTGGAACCCGAAAAGACGCCACCTGCTGCGCGCCGAGGTCGCGCACGCGCCGTACCGCTTCGAGCCGGTGAGCGGGGTCGAGGTCAGCGCCGCACCGCTGCGCTGGGAGGGCATCGACACCGGCGGCGACCCGCCCGCACACCTCGCGGTCGCGCACCCGGTGGACGTCGACGCCGCGCGACCGGCGGCCCTGCCGGCAGCCCCTTGAGCGGATCGCCCGCCGCCGGCCGCGGGTTCCCAAAAACCGCTTTCGCCTCACCCGCCGGGCCGTATTGTCCCGACCCGCATCCCGCCCGCCTGCCCGCGATGCCCAAAGTCTTTATCAGAACCTACGGCTGCCAGATGAACGAGCGCGACTCCGCCCAGGTCGCGCAGATGCTGCGTGAGCGCGGCTACGGCATGACCGAGGCCGAGGCCGAGGCGGACGTCGTCCTGATCAACACCTGCTCGGTGCGCGACCAGGCCGAGCAGAAGGCTCTCAACAAGATGGCCTCGCTGCAGCACCTGCGCAAAACCCGCCCGCACCTCGTCTACGGCTTCATGGGCTGCATGGCACAGAGCCGCGGCGACGAGCTGCTCGACGCGGGCGCCGACCTCGTCGTCGGCACGCAGAAATACCACCGCGTCGCCGACTACGTGGCCGAGATCTTCAAGGCGCGCAGCGAGGCGCGCATGGACGACCTGCGCACGGCGATCGTCGACACCGACGAGGAAGAGGGCTCGCAGAACACCATCCGCGACGGCGCCGCCGCCCCCGGGGCCGCGGCCGCCTTCGTCTCCATCATGCAGGGCTGCAACATGAAGTGCAGCTTCTGCATCGTCCCCTACACCCGCGGCTCCGAACGCGGCCGGCCGATCGCCGAGATCGTCGCCGAGGTCCGCGGGCTCGCCGAGGGCGGCGTGCGCGAGGTGACCTTGCTGGGACAGATCGTCAACCTCTACGGCCGCCACGAGTTCCCCGCGGTCGACGGCAAGAGCCCCTTCGTCCAGCTGCTCGAGCGCGTCGCCGCGGTGGACGGCATCGAGCGCGTCCGCTTCACCTCGCCGCACCCGGTCGGCTACAAACAGGACCTCATCGAGGCCTTCGGCCGCATCCCCGAGCTCTGCGAGCACGTGCATTTCCCCCTGCAGTCCGGCAGCGACAAGATCCTCAAGGCCATGCGCCGCCCCTACAAGGCCGCCAAGTTCGAGGAGCTCTGCGCCCGCATGCGCGCGGTGCGGCCGGACATCGCCATCACCACCGACATCATCGTCGGCTTCCCGGGCGAGGGCGACGCGGAGTATCGGGAGACCCGCGACCTCTGCGAGCGGCTGCGCTTCGACAACGCCTTCGTCTTCCGCTACTCGAAACGCCGCGGCACCCCGGCCGCCGAGATGGACGACTCCCTGCAGCTCCCGGAGCGGGTCAAGGAGGAGCGCAACCAGGACCTGCTCAAGGTCGTCGACCGCATCTGCAGCGAGAAGAACGACGCCCTCGTCGGCACCCGCCAGCAGGTCCTCTGCGAGGGGCCGAGCAAGCGCAAGGCCGACCGCCTGGCCGGGCGCACGCGCACCAACAAACTCGTCATCTTCGAGGGCGACCGCGAACGCCTCACCGGGCAGCTGCTCGACATCGACATCGACCTCTGCACCGGCCACGTGCTCTACGGCAAGGTGGCGCGCGCCGAACCCGCCGCCCGCCCGGCCGCGCAGCGCCTCGCCACGGCCGGCTGAACCCTCCGCGATGCCCCTCCCTCCTTCCGCATGACCCGCCACCTCTACTCGCAGTTCCTCACGCTCCAGTCGGTGGGCATCATCGTCGGCCTGCTGCTGATCGCCACCCACGCCGCAGCGCTCTTCATGCCGGACAAAACCCAGTCCCTCCTGAAGCGCTTCCCGCGCTGGAAAGAGGCCGGCATCGCCGTGTTGGCGATCGATTTCCTGTGGGCGTTCTGGCTGATCGGCGAGATCGACCTCGGCGAGTTCCACACCTGGGAGCGGCCGATCAAGTTCATCCTCCCGGTCGCCTTCGTGCTGTTCGTCGTCTTCGTCGACGAGTTCCTCGCCGTGCGCGCGGCGGGGATCTTCCTGCTGCTGCTCGCCTGCCCGGTGCTCGACATCGCCTTCCTCAAAGACCCCGAATCGCGCCTCCTGCTCTCGGCCCTCAGCTACGCCTGGATCCTCGTCGCCCTGTTCTGGGTCGGCATGCCCTACCTCATGCGCGACCAGGTCGCCTGGGCCACGCGCAGCCCGAACCGCTGGCGCGCCCTCGCCGCCGGCGGCCTCGCCTGCGCCCTGTTCTTCTGGGGCAAAGGTGGGACCGCTTGAGCCGCGGCGCGCCACTTTCAAGGTCGGCTTCCGGGGCGGTTCGACGCCGCGGTTCGACGCCGGCCGGACGCCCTCACCCACCCATCCATGAAACGCCTCGCCCCCATCGCCCCCATCGCCGCAATCGCCGCCGCCGCGCTGCTCGGCTGCCCGGCGCCCGCCGGCGCCGACCTCCAGTCCGAAGTCGCAGCCCAAGCCGCCGCCGCGCGCGCCATCCTCGACGCCTGGCACGCCGAGCGCCCGCGCCCCGCCGAACGCGTGCTGCACCTCGTCTACTGGACCCCTTCGGACCGCGAACCCGCGGCGGGCTACCGGGAGCGCCTCTCCCGGGTGCTGCGCCATATCCAGCAGTTCTACGCCGACGAGATGGAGCGGATCGGCTTCGGGCGGCGCACCATCGGCCTCCGCGACGCCGCCGACGGCCTGCTGGAGATCCACCTGGTGGAGGGCGCCGGCCCCTACGCCGACTACGACGTGCAGAGCGGCGCGGCGATCAAGCGCGAGTGCCTGCCGGCCCTGCGCGAGGCCGGCATCGACCCGGACCGCGAGACCGTCGTCATCTTCTGCAACCTCG
>JAUIGD010000339.1 GCA_030430255.1 Verrucomicrobiia bacterium | reverse complement strand
ACACCGCGCTGGACACGGCACCGGCCCCCTCCCCGCCCGAGCCAACACCGGCAGCCGGCGGGCATGACCGCATCGACGCAACAGCCGCCAACACGACAGCCCCTTCGCTCGAAGGCGACGCCGAATTCAAAGCCGCGCCTGAATCGGAGGCCGCCGACCTAGTGGATTCTCCACCCGAATCCGAAGCGGACTCAACGCCCGAAGCCGAGGCAGAGATCGAAGCCGCTCCGGAAGCGGAGGCGGTGACCAAAGCCGGAACCGCGCCGGAACCAACGCCCGCGGTCGAGCCCACGCTCGAATCAGAGGCGGTGCCCACGGCGGAAGCCGAGGCCGAGGTCGCATCGCCACTCGAGATCGAAGCCACGCCCGCACTCGAAGTCGAAGCCGCACTTGAAGCCGAAGCCGAAGCCGAAGCCGCACCCGAGATCGAAGCCACGCCCGCACTCGAAGCCGAAGCCGCACCTGAAGCCGAAGCCGAAGCCACGCCCGCACTCGAAGCTGAGAGCAACGACGACGACCGCTTGGAAATCGACTTCTCCGAGGGATTTGACGCCCCCCTTTCTGTCGCAGCCGAGACCGACGGGCTCCCTGAAGAACCGGATCCCGCTGCGGCCGATTTGTCAGCGATGGGGTCGGTCGATGGCGACGACTCCGATCGCGTCTGGGAGGACGCTCGGCTCGGGACCGAAGGCGACGCGGAGCGCCCCCCGCTCGATGACGTCGGGGACAGCGGCGGAGAAGCGAGCGAACTGGTGGCCGCCACCGACGCGGTTCCTAACGACGACGACCCGACCGTCGCTGACCTCCCCTCTCCACCGGCGGTGGAGCCGGTCGCTTCAGCGCCCGAGCCCGCTCCACTCACACCGATCGATCCGGGTTTGGCGGGCGTATTCAACCTCGACAGCGTCGAGCCCATCGATTCCACTGCGGACCTGAGCGATCCACCCACCGAGGCGGATGGCTCTGCGCCCCCTTCCCCAGCCGTCGAAGTCCCCGAGTTCGGGCTCTTCGATGACGAAGACAGCGGCAGTTCCCAGGTCGTTCAACCCTGGGGCAAGGGCTTCCAAGACTGGCTCTCATCGGGCAGCGAAGGTGTCGGGGGTCTGCTGGAAGACGAACCCCTCCCTCTTCCCACCAACCCCGAGGCAGACGACTCCCTCGATGCCGACCTGAGCGATGATGTCGAATCAGCCGATCCGGGTCCTCCGCCGCTGATCGGCCTCCCGTTGCGCGCCACGCTCCCCGAGCCGCGAGCGGCGGCTCCGGATCCTCCCGGAGGATCCGGTAACGACGGGGAGATCGAAGCGGGCGACACCCCCGCCCCGCCGGCTCTGCCAGAACCTCCGACTATCGGCCCAACACCCCAGCCGGTCGCGCATCCCGCCCCGTCCCCCGACAGCCCCGCGGGTTTCGTGCCCCGCCCTGCGCCCGAGTCGGTCGCCCCACCATCCCTGCCCGCTCCGTCGAGCGCCAAAGCAATCGCACAGCCCGCGGCCGACCTGCAGCCCTCGCCGATCGGGGGGGAGGACAGCGAGGATGTGGAAGCGACGGTGGCGACCGAACTCGATGTCGATCCCATTCAGATTTTCCGCCGTGGCATCGAATTGGGTTCGGGCGCTTCCCGCCAGGGCAGCGGGGACAGCCCGTCCGACTCCATCGCGACGCCCGCCCCACCCGCGCTTCCCGAATCCGCGGCCGCGGAGACGGCGGATCTCGATCCAGCGGGCGACGCACCCCTGCCAGAAGAGAAGAAGGTGGAGCTTCCCGCCCCCCGATCGCAGATCGAGCCGGTGTTCACCGGCATCAGCTTTCCGACGCGCGCCCGCGAAGTGAAACCCATCTCCAACCCGTTCGGTTCATCGACCGACGATGCCCCGCTGGACGACGTTTCCGCACAGGATCCATTCGCGGGCTTCAAGCCGGCACCCGTCACCTCGGACGCGGCAGAGGAAGATCCTAGCGAAGACGAAACCGATCCCCGGGAGGACGGCGGTGGCGCGATGCGCGCACTGATCGCGATCGCCGTGTTCGCCATCGCGGCCGGAGGCTCATACTGGGGTTGGCAGGCCCTCTTGAAGGACGACAGCGAGCGAGCGCCCGCGGACAGCCCGAGCGCCAGTTCCGACCGCGTGCCCGCCCGCCCTCGCCCATCGCTTCCACCGCTCCCTGCGGAGACCCCGAGCCCCAGCCCGGCTCCCGATCCGGGGAATCTCGCCCCCGCCCCCGCCGGTGCCGAATTCGCCGCGACCCCTGACTCGGGAACCTCAGGGAGCGCGACATCGCCAGAAAGCGGCGCCGCGCCGACCGCGGCTGTTCCCGCCCCCGACGAAGTCGTCGCCAACCCGCTTCCACCATCCGGTGATCCCGCGGCCCGATCCCCCGAAGAGACCGTCAAGGCCTTCCTCGACGCACCGACCTGGATCGAACGCCTGCCGCTCATCCACCGCGACGACGTGACTGAGAGCGAGTTGGTCGCCTTCTACGAGAAGCATGGCGATGGATCCTTCCAATACCAGTCGGTCGCCCAGTCGGCCGTCGGCAAAGTCCCCGGCAGCGAACTGGACACGTATTTGTTCACCGTCAAAACCCAACGCAATCCGGACGGCTTCGTCGTTTCTGTGGAAGAGACCGGCGAGGGTTACAAGATCGACTGGCGCGCCTTCGCCCAGTTCGGCTACGGCCTCCTCGAGGATTTCGCCGACAACCCGGCCGCCCCCGACGGCATGTTCTACGTCGCAGCCAAACGGAGCCACTACTTCGGGACCAACGTCGCCAACGCCGACACCAAAGTGTGTGTCCGTATCATCTCGCCAACCGACCAAAGCCGGGAGATCTACGCCTTTGCTGACGAGGGCAGCCCCGCCGCCGACGCGATCAAGGAGAGCTTCCGCTGGGGAGGAACGTACCGGCCGGTCGTCCACCTCGAGTGGACAGGCTCGCCTGGAAAACGCTATGTCCGCTTCAAGGCGCTCGAGCGCATGACTTGGCGCAACCACCGCGGCGAAGCGTAGCGGGGACCGGTCGTCAACCGCCCGGCGGGCGGGGCGCCTCCGTCCCATGGGTTCCGTCCTGTGGGTTTGAGCGGGGATCCGCGAAGTGCTTGATGGCTCGGTCACGGCGCTCCCGACGCCATATCCCGCCGCGTCAGCGGAGCCTGCCGCGGCCTGCAGCACGAACATCCTTCCCGGCAGGATCAGAGCCGGAACGTCCAAGACTCCGGCCGCCGAGCCAGCCGCTCCGTCCCCGCCCGGATCGTCAGCCCTCCGCCATCGCCCCGCACCAGTTCAAGAGTGTCATGGTAGGCGGTCGTCCCCGGATCGAATTCACACCATTCCGCGCCGATCAGTGGCGAAACCCATAGCGTCACCTTCCCGCCGAGCGGGAGTTCGCCTCTCAACAGCAAGGTCGTCGCGGGACACGAGAGCAGCGGGATGATCTGCATCCCGTGGCTGGTCGCGATCGGTCGCCGGTGCAGAAGCGCGAGGAAGGCCAGCGCCAACTCCGAACGCAAGGCCTCACGATCTCGAACCCCGCCGCCCAGTTCCAGGCGCACCGCCTCGGCCAGCAATTCGTCGGCGGCGAAGCGGGCGTCGCACGGCGTCGGGACGCGCAACGGCAGCACCCCATCGATCCGGTCGGTGGTCGGCCAGCCGTCGATGGCCGACAGTTCCAATGGCTCGGGCATCGACCCGTCGCCCCCTCGCCTCCGCCGCTCCACGTTCAGGGCGCGAGCCATCTCCGCTGGGAACGAGCCGGGCAGCCAGTGGCCCTCCAGCGCGCACAGCAAACCCTCGAGGTCACCAGCGGCAAACCTCCGCCCGGCAACGCGGCCCCACACGCTCCGCACCGCACTGAATCCGGCTTCGTCACCAGCGGCCTCGACGCCGATCTCGCGGGGATCGGCGCCGCTCACCGGCGCGCCTCCGCCACTGCGGTCGCGAGCGCCTCGAGGAGGATCGAGGCCGTCTCCGGGCCGCAGCTGTTCAACTCCCCATACTGCGCCTTCCCGCGACCATAGGCGTACGGGGGCTCCCGATCCCATTGCCGTCTGGGGATGATGTATCCCACCTCGTCCGCAGCCAACCCGATCAGACCCCATCGCTCCGTCGGCATCAGCGAGACGACGGTCGGCTCCAGCGGCGCGTCCGGAAAGTCCGCCCCCGCGTCGGCCGGGTCTTGGAAATCACCGGTCACCAACTCTGGATAGATCTCGCCCGGGATCGCGGCCAGCCCGACTTCGCCGAGCTGCCAATAGCCCACCTCGGTCTCGATCGCCATCGTCCGCAGCGCGTGCTTCACCTTGTGGAACCGCGCCCCATCCCGCGCTGCCCCCTCCCAGACATAGGCCTGCCGATCCAGCACCCCGCCGAGGAACCCCGCGCGATAGAGCTTGTTCTGAACGGGGATCCGGACGGCACGGCGGGCGATCCGGAACGGCGTGAGCTCCACCTCCTCCCCGGCATCGATGGCCTCGTTCGCGAGCGCGGCCACCGCCTCCCCGTAGCGCTTCATGTATTCCCAGTCGCCCTCCTTCAGCAGCGTCCCTCCTTGGTCGCGGATCACGCCATCAGGCGGTGCCAACAAGCCCCCCACCGTCCCCGTGAAGTACGCGACCGGACAGCCATGCTCGGCTTCGAGCGCGGCGATCGTCGCCGCCGGAAAGTCGGCCGTCAGTTCTCGGTTGTCCGGCCCCATCGCCTCGGGGTGGCAGTTCCAAATCACGACCAGCCCCGCGGCCTCCCCATCCTCGCCGGTGAACCGGAGGGCGCGGAGTTGATCCTCCTTGACCACCGGCAGGCGGGAATCGCCGAGCAGAGACGCATCGGCGGCGACGCCGTAGCGCGCCGTCGCTTGGCGGAGCCCCCGCTCGGCGGCGCGCACCGCGTTGACGCAGCCTTCGATGACCTGCTCGATGTATCCGGGCCCGACCCCGGAACGCAGGGGGTTCGGCCCCCAGATGCCGATGACATCAGGGCCCTCGTGGTTGTGCGTGCTGGAGACAAGCACGTGCTCATACCCAGGCAGCCGAACCCGCACCCGCTGCACGGCCGGCCGCTGCAAACCGACGAGATCCACCGAGACCAACGCGACCTTGCCCCCCGCCTCCGGGTCGCGCAATACCACGGCGCGCGCGAACAGGGGATCGTGGACACCGGTCGCCGACCGCCCCATCCCGTAGCCAGCGATCCAGACTTTGTCGGCGTCGCCGCCCACCTCGGGCGTGATCTCAGCGCTGCCGAACCCGACCTCCACCGCCGCGGCGGATAGCGCGAGGAAGCCCGATATCATCGCTGCGAGAGGGACGGAGATACGCATCGCCCCACCCTATCACAGAAGGCGTGGAGTCCACCACAACTTGACCGCGATCCACCTCTTGCAGTTGACGCGATCCCCGCTCCCCGACACCGTCGCCCATGCCCGAACCGCACCCTTTCCTCGCCGGGGACTTCGCCATCCGCTGGTCGCAACTCACCCCCGATCACGTCGTCCCCGACATCACGGCCGCCCTCGAGGCCGCCGAGGCGAAACTCGGCGAACTCGCGTCGGGCGAGGTGCCCCCGGAGGAGCTCACCTTCGAGAACACCCTGCTGGCGCTCGAATCGCTCCAGGAAACCGTCAGTCGGCCGTGGGGGCTGGTCACCCACCTCGACGCCGTGTGCAACTCGGACGCCCTGCGCGAAGCGCACAATGCCATGCTGCCGAAGGTCTCCGAATTCAGCAGCAAGCTCCCGCTCCAAGCCGGCCTCTGGGCGAGGTTGAAGGCCTACAGCGAGACCGATGAGGCCAAATCCCTGCGCGGCGCGCGCAAACGCTTTCTCGACGAGACGCTCGCCGAGTTCGTCGAGAGCGGGGCAGACCTGCCCGACGACAAGAAAGCCCGGCTCATGGAGGTGAATTCGCAGCTGGCGCAGAAGACTCAGAAATTCTCCGAGAACGTGCTCGATTCGACCAACGCGTGGAGCTTGGTGATCGATGACGAGTCCCGCTTGACCGGGCTGCCGGAGACCGCGAAGGCGGCGGCGCTCGACAACGCCAAAGCGAAGGGGTTGGCCACCGACGAGGATCCGAAGTGGCGCTTCACCCTGCACATCCCCTCCTACTTCCCCGTCCTCGAACACGCCGAAGACGAGGCGTTGCGACGCGAGGTCTGGGAGGCGACCACGACCATCGGCCGCGGCGGCGAACGCGACAACACCGCGCTCATCTGGGAGATCCTCGCCCTCCGCCAGGAGAAAGCCGAACTCCTCGGCAAAGCGGACTTCGCCGACTGCGTCCTGTCCCGGCGCATGGCCAAAAACGGCGCCGCCGCGCTGGGGTTCGTCGAGGACCTCCACGCCCGCACCAAGCCCTTCTTCGACCGGGAGACCGCCGAACTCGAAGCCTTCGCCGCCGAGGCGAAGGGTGCAGCACCCGGCCCGCTGCAACCCTGGGACGCCGCTTACTACGCCGAGAAGAAGCGCAAGGCGGAGTACGACTTCGACGCCGAACAGCTCCGCCCCTACTTCCCGATCGATGGCGTCCTCGGCGGCATGTTCGAGATCGCCTCGCGCGTGTTCGGCATCGCCATCGAGGAACAGCCCGGGGCCGCCGAGGTCTGGCACGAGGAGGTCAAGTTCTACGAGGTGCGCGACGCCGACAGCGGCGCCCACCTCGGCAGCTTCTACGCCGACTGGCACCCCCGCGAATCGAAGCGGGGTGGCGCCTGGATGAACTACCTGCGCACCGGCGAGCCGCTCCCGGGCGGCGGGCGCGGCCCGCACCTCGGCCTCATGTGCGGCAACATGATGCCCCCCGCAGGCGGCAAACCTGCCCTCCTCGACCACTCGGAGGTCGAGACCGTCTTCCACGAGTTCGGCCACCTCCTCCACCACCTGCTCGGCGAGGTCGAGGTGAAGTCGCTCAACGGCGTCAACGTCGCCTGGGACTTCGTCGAACTCCCCTCGCAGATCATGGAGAACTTCTGCTGGGCGCGCGAGTCCCTCGACCTCTTCGCCCGCCACTACGAGAGCGGCGACCGCATCCCCGACGCGCTGTTCGACAAGATGATCGCCGCCCGGAAC
>JAUIGD010000338.1 GCA_030430255.1 Verrucomicrobiia bacterium | reverse complement strand
TCCACCAACACCGAACTCTCCGGCGCCAAGAGCTGGCTGACGGTCGGCTCCTTCACCTTCCAGCCCTCGCAGGCCGCCATCATTTCCGGGATCCTCCTGCTCGCCGTGGTATTCGGCGAGCTGCCCAAGCTTCACCGCATCTTCGAGACCACCTTCTGGCGCATCGTCGTCGCCGCACCGGTGGTCGGCGTCCCATTCCTCATCATCCTCAAGGAACCGGACATCGGCTCCGCCGCCGTCTGGGGCGCGGTGCTGCTGGTCATGCTGCTGGCCGGTCGCATCCTGCTCCGCTACACGATCGTCATGATCGAACTCGGGCTGATCGTGATCCCGATCGCCTACTTCTTCGTCCTCAAAGATTATCAGAAAGAACGCATCGAAGTCTGGCTCGACATGCTCAACGACCGCCCGGTCGACGTCCAGGGGCCCGCTTGGGTCCCGCACCACAACATGATCGCCATCGGCTCCGCCGGCCGCGATGGGAAGCTCCCCGTCGAGGGCGCCGGCGACCGGCCTGCCATGGAACCCACGGCGCCCCGGCCGACCGGCAAGCTGGCCCGCCTGCGCGCCCTCCTGCTACCGCTCTTCGACATGTCGGTGAGGAACTTTTCGGCCCACCCGACCGAGACCAAATTGGTCTCTCAGGTCTGGACCCCGGAGAACGTCGCCATCAATGACTTCATCGCCGTCACCACCCTCGAACGTTTCGGCTTCAAAGGCGCCGTCGTCGTCCTCGCCCACTTCCTCGCCCTGCTCCTGATCCTGCTCTTCATCGGCTACCGCGCGCGCGACGACCTCGGCCGGCTCATCGTCGCCGGCTTCGCCGCCCAACTCTTCTTCCACATCTTCATGAACGTCGGGATGTGCATCCTCCTCGTGCCGATCACCGGCCTGCCGCTGCCCTTCATCAGCTACGGAGGCACCTTCGTCCTGACCCTCCTCTTCATGTTGGGCATGTGCCAGAGCGTCTGGATCCATCGCAAACACCGCCCCCGGGAACGCGCGACGGAACCCGCCCCCGAAGCGGGGGCGGCAGCCCTGCGCCCGAATCTCGTCAAGGCGTAGCCCCGATCCCCGACCACCCCCAATTCTGGGGTTCAAATCTCCGCCCATCGCGATAGCATCGCGGGATGAAAGTGCCCGCCCTCGCATTTCTCGCCGCCGCCTCGGCGATCTCCACAACCGCCGCCGCACCGTTCCAGCTGCAGCTCCGCGACTGGACCGATCCCGGCGACGGCCCACCCGCACTCCGCGTCCGCGACGTCGAGTGGGAGCCCGCCAAGACCGCCGTGGTCGTCTGCGACATGTGGGACGCGCACCACTGCAAACGCGCCGTCGACCGCGGGCTGGAGATCGCCCCGCGCATGGACGCGCTGCTGAAACACGTCCGCGACGCCGGCGGTCTGATCATCCACTCGCCCTCGTCCTGCATGGACTTCTACGGGGACCACCCCGCCCGGGAGCGCGCGCGGGCGGCACCCACCGCCCCAGACCTGCCGGAGGGCATCGACTCCTGGCTGCATTGGATCGACGAACGTGAGGAAGCCGCCGGCTACCCGATCGACCACAGCGACGGCGGCGAGGACGACGGCCCGGAGGAGCACGCGGCTTGGGCGGCGGAACTGGAGTCGCGCGGGCTGGACCCGCGCGCCCCCTGGACACGCCAGACGCCCGCCTTGACCGTCGATCCCGATCGCGACGCGATCACCGATAGCGGCGTCGAGAACTGGAACCTGCTCCGCGCGCACGGCATCGAACACGTCCTCATGGTCGGCGTCCACACCAACATGTGCGTCCTCGGCCGCCCCTTCGGCCTCCGCCAACTCGCCAAGAACAGCGTCGATGTCGCCCTCGTCCGCGACCTCACCGACACCATGTACAACCCGGAGATGCCGCCGAGGGTGAGCCACTTCGCCGGCACCGACCTCGTGATCAAGCACGTGGAGACCTACGTCTGCCCGACCGTGAGCAGCGAGCAGATCCTCGGCGGGCAGCCGCTCCGCTTCGCCGCCGACGACCGCCCCGAACTCCTGTTCCTGATCGGCGAGCGCGAATACCAGACCGAGGAGACGCTGCCGCGCTTCGCCGCCGATCACCTGACACCAAGCTACCGCTGCCGCTTCCTGTTCGCCGGGGATGGCTCGAACGACTTCGGCGACATCGCCGGCGCGCTCGAGACCGCGGACGCCGTCTTCGTCAGCGTCCGGCGCCGCACGCCGAAGGAGGCCGACATCGCCGCCCTGCGCGCCTACGTCGCCGCCGGCAGACCGGTGATCGGCATCCGCACCGCCAGCCACGCCTTCTCGATCAAGGGCGGGACCCCGCCCGCCGGCCACGCCGCCTGGGAGGACTTCGACTCCCGCGTCTTCGGCGGCAACTACACCGGCCACCACGGCAACGCGCTCGCCACCCGCGCCCTCGGCCTCGGCCCGCGCACCGGCACCGACTTCCCCACCGGCGGCTCGCTCTACCAGGTCCTGCCCCTCGCGGACGCCGCCGAAACGTGGTTCGAGGGCGCCGCCGAGGGCATCGGACAACGCCAGCCGGTCGCCTGGACCTTCACCCGCGCCGACGGCGGCCGCAGCTTCTACACCTCGCTCGGGCACATCGACGACTTCGCTCGCCCGGAGTTCTCCGACCTGCTCCGCGACGGGATCCGCTGGGTCTTGCAAAGCCCTGGAGACAAAGCCCAGCCAGCCCCCGCGCCCGCGGCGGAGGGCGCCCGCGCCGCCCCCCCGCCGCCGGACGCCTCCCGCGACGCCCTGCGCGTCCCGGAGGACCTCGAGGTCGACCTCGTGCTGAGCGAGCCCTCGATCGCCCAGCCCCTGCACCTCAGCTTCGACGTGCGCGGCCGGCTCTGGGTGGTGGAGTACCGCCAGTACCCAGACCCGGCCGGGCTCGTCGAACTGAGCCGCGACAAAGTCTGGCGCGTCGCCTACGACAGGGTGCCGCCCCCTCCGCCGCACGCGGAGGGCTCGCCCTTCCGCGGCCGCGACCGCATCAGCATCCACGAGGACAGCGACGGCGACGGCGCCTTCGACACCCACACGGTCTTCGCCGACGGGCTGAACGTCGCCACCAGCGTCGCCCACGACGACGGCGGCGTCTGGGTCACCAACCCGCCCTACCTGCTCTTCTTCCCCGACCGCGACGGCGACGATGTCCCCGACGGCGCGCCGGAGGTCCACCTCGCCGGCTTCGGCCTCGAGGACACCCACTCGGTCGCCAACAGCCTGACCTGGGGCCCCGACGGCTGGCTCTACGGCGCCAACGGCAGCACCGTCAGCGCGGCGGTCTACCGGCCCGGCCTCGACGACCCCGCGGCCGCGCGCGCCGTCATGGGCCAGCACATCTGGCGCTACCAACCCTCGACCCGCACCCACGAGGTCTTCGCCGAGGGCGGCGGCAACGCCTTCGGGGTCGCGGTCGACTCCGCCGCCCGCGTCTTCTCCGGCCACAACGGCGGCGACACCCGCGGCTTCCACTACCAGCAGGGCGCCTACTACCAGAAGACCTGGGGCAAACATGGATCTCTAACAAACCCACACGCGTACGGCTTCTTGCCGCCGATGGCCAACGCCCGGGTCGCCCGCTTCACCCACCAGTTCCTCTTCTACGAGGGCGACGCCCTCCCCGCCCGCTACCGCGGCAAGCTCTGGGGCGTCGACGTGCTGCACAGCAACCTCGTGCTGAGCGAGCGGGTCCCCGACGGCTCGACCTTCCGCACCCGCGACATCGAGCGCGTCGTGCAGAGCGACGACGCCTGGTTCAAGCCGGTGATGGTCGCCGAGGGGCCGGACGGCGCGATCTACATCGCCGACTGGTGCGACGCCCAGGTCAACCACTACAAGAACCACGAGGGCGACATCGACCACCACCACGGCCGCGTCTTCCGGGTGCGGGCGAAGGGTCAGCCCGCCGGGAGGATCCGCGCCGATTGGAAGGCCGGCCCCCACCGCTGGGACGGGCACAAACTCCCCCTCGCCGCCCAGATCCGGACCACGGTCGATCGCGCCGTGGCGGGGGCGTCCCGCCCCCAAAGCCCGCCCGCTGGCGGCACCTCCCGTGGCATCGGCGTCCCGCCGATGTCCGTGCCCGGGGCGTCCCGCCCCGAGGCCGATCGCAGCAAAGCCCCCGACGACCCCAAATCCCTCCACCCCTGGCTGATCGACCTCGCCAAGAACACCGACGACATCGAAGCCCTCGCCCAGCTCGCCTGCAGCGCCCGCCGCGTCGGTGCCGAAACCGGCCTCGAACTCGCCGCGAGCCTCACCCGCCGCGACGAACTCGCCGACGACCCCTGCCTCCCTCTCCTCCTCTGGTGGGCCGTCGAACAGCACATCGACGCCGCGCCGGAGACCGCCCTCGCGCCCTTCGGCGACTCCACCTTCTGGCGACACCGCATCGCGAGAGAGACCGTCGCCCCGCGCCTCATGCGCCGGCTCGCCGCCGACCAGTCCGAGGCGGGCTACGCGCGCTGCGAGACCCTGCTGGCGGTCGCCCCTGACCCCGGCGCCAAAGCGCTGCTGGTGCGGGGCTTCCTCGACGCGCTCGCCGGCCGCCCCGCCCCCCCGCTGCCCGCTTCTCTGCTGGCGGCCCTGCGCGACGCGGGGGGCGAACTCCCGCCCGCGCTGCGCCTCCGCCTCGGCGAAGAGGGCGCCGCCGCAGCCGCCTTCACCCGCCTCGCCGACACCGGCGCCCCGGACGCGGAACGCGCCGAGCTCGCCGCGGCCCTCGCGGAGACACGGCCGGAAGGCTACGCAGCCACCCTCATCGCGACGCTCCGCGACCAGGCCACCGCGGAGCCGGTCCGGGTCGCCATCGTCGCCGCCCTCGCGCCGGACGCAGCCGCCAACCGCGAGGTGGAATCCTCCATCGCCGCGCAGCTGGCGGGCGGCCCGTCCTCGCTGCGGACCGCGGCTGCCCACGCCCTCGCCTCCCACCCCGACACCGCTCGGCGCATGCTCGAGGCCGCCGGCGGCGGCGAGTTTCAGCTCGACCGCGACGACATCGCGCTGATCGAGACCCTCCGCGCCCACCGCGGGCTCGGAGCGATCCTAGACAGAAGCGGGCAACAAGACCCCAAACCACCCGCGTCGGCGACGGCGCGCCTGAGAGCCGTCGCCACCTCCGGCGGAGGCGACCCGAAGCGCGGCGAATCGGTCTTCGCCACCCGCTGCGGCGCCTGCCACAAGATGTTCGGGGCCGGCGGCGAGATCGGACCCGACCTCACCAGCTACCAGCGCACCGACACCGACGCCCTCCTGCTCGCCATCACCGACCCGAGCGCCGAGATCCGCGAAGGCTTCGAACACACCGTCGTCAAACTCCGCTCCGGCGCCGTCCACTCGGGCTTCCGCACCGACGAGTCCCCCGGCGCCCTGACGCTGCGCGAGATCTCCGGCGCGACGCGCACCCTGCCGAAGGCGGAGGTCGAATCCGTCCGGGCGAGCCCCGCCTCGCTCATGCCGCCCGGCCTCCTCGACGGCCTCGACGACGCCGCCCTGCGCGACCTCTTCGCCTTCCTCCGCAGCACCACGCCCCCCTACTGAACGCATCCATGGCCGCCAACGCCCTCCAGATCGACCCCGCCGACAACGTCCTCGTCGCCCTCCGCGACCTCCCGGACGGCACCGAGGCCGCGCCCGGCCTGCGCACCGCCGGGGCGGTCCCCGCCAAGCAAAAGCTCGCCGCCCGCGCCCTAGCGCCCGGCGACGAGGTGCGGATGTACGGCGTCGTGGTGGGCACCGCCACCGCGCCGGTCGCCGCCGGCGGCCTGCTGAGCCAGGCGAACCTCGCCCACCGCGCCGCCGGCTTCTCCGGCAAGTCGCGGGACATCCCCTGGACGCCCCCGGATGTCTCCCGCTGGGCCGGGCGCACCTTCGACGGCTACCATCGCCCGGGCGGCGGCGTCGGCACCCAGAACCTCTGGCTCGTCGTGCCGCTGGTGTTCTGCGAGTCGCGCAACCTCCGCGTCCTGCGCGAGGCGCTTAGCAAAACTTTGGGCTACACAAAGTCCGACCCCTACACCGCCTACGCGGGCGCCCTCGCCGACGCCCACCGCTCCGGCGTCCCGCCCGAGCAACTGCGCGCCCTCGCCCCCCCGCCCGCCGGCGCCGCCACAACCGCGGCCCGCGTCTTCCCCCACATCGACGGCGTGAAGTTCCTCGACCACGGGCTCGGCTGCGGCGGCACGCGCGACGACGCCCGCGCCCTCTGCGGCCTGCTCGCCGGCTACATCGCCCACCCGAACGTCGCCGGCGCCACCGTGCTCAGCCTCGGCTGCCAGAACGCCCAGGTCGAACTGCTCGAGGAGGAGCTGGCCAAACGCGCGCCGCATCTCGCCAAACCGCTGCTGGTCTTCGAACAGCAGAAGTCCCAATCCGAGCGCGCCATGCTCGAGGCCGCCCTGCGCGAGACCATGGCCGGCCTCGCCGAAGCGGACGGGCTCCGCCGCGCCCCCGCCCCGCTCTCCGAGCTGTGCATCGGCGTCGAGTGCGGCGGCTCCGACGGCTTCTCCGGCATCTCCGCCAACCCCGCCATCGGCCGCTGCGCCGACCTGCTCGTCGCCCTCGGCGGCCGCGTCATCCTCTCCGAGTTCCCCGAGCTGTGCGGCGTCGAACAGGAGCTCTGCGACCGCTGCACCGACGCCGCCACCGCCGACCGCTTCGCCGCGCTGATGCGCACCTACAACGCCCGCGCCGAGGCGCACGGCTCCGGCTTCAAAGACAACCCCTCCCCCGGCAACATCCGCGACGGCCTCATCACCGACGCCATGAAGTCCGCCGGCGCCGCGAAGAAGGGCGGCAGCTCGCCCGTCGTCGCCGCCCTCGACTACCCCGAACCGGCGACAAAGTCCGGCCTCAGCCTGCTCTGCACGCCCGGCAACGACGTCGAATCCACCACCGCCATGGCCGGCTCCGGCGCCAACCTCCTCCTCTTCTCCACCGGCCTCGGCACCCCCACCGGGGGCGGCATGGTCGCCGCCACCCGGTCCGTCGACAGCGTGCACACCGTGCCGCGCCCCCGCGGCGACGGGGAGGCCTTCGTGGCGGGGGTGCGACGCGCCGTCGC
>JAUIGD010000337.1 GCA_030430255.1 Verrucomicrobiia bacterium | reverse complement strand
GCGCAGGTAGCCCTCCTTGTCGGCGTCGAGGATGCAGACCAGCGCCACCTCCGGCAGGTCGAGCCCCTCCCGTAGCAAATTGATGCCGACCAGAATGTCGAAGTCGCCCGCCCGCAGCTGGCGCAGGATCTCGACGCGCTCGATGGCGTCGATGTCGCTGTGCAGGTAGCGCACGCGCAGGTCGACGCCGTTCAGGTAGTCGGTGAGGTCCTCGGCGGTCTTCTTGGTCAAGGTCGTGACCAGCACGCGGTCGCCGCGCTCGGCGGCGGCCCGGCAGAGCTCGATGGTCTCGTCGATCTGGCCCTTCAGCGGGCGCATCTCCACCACCGGGTCGAGCAGCCCGGTCGGGCGGATGATCTGCTCGACGACCAGGTCGCGGCCGGGCGTGGAGACGTCGAAGGCGTCGATGCTCTGCGCCGAGCCGGAGATCCGCGGCAGCAGCGCGGGCACGGTCTCCTCCTCGCCGATGCGCTTCCGCCGGTGCGGGATGTAGCCGGTGTTGCCGACCTTGCTGTTCTCGATCTCGAACCGCGCCGGCGTGGCGCTGACGTAGAGCCGCTGGCCGGTGATCTCCATGAACTCGTCGAACTTCAGCGGCCGGTTGTCGAGCGCGCTGGGCAGGCGGAAGCCGAAGTCCACCAGCGTCGTCTTGCGCGACTTGTCGCCCTCGAACATGCCGCCGATCTGCGGCACGGTGGCGTGCGACTCGTCGAGGATGGCGAGGAAGTCGTCGGGGAAGAAATCGAGCAGGGTCGAGGGCCGCGAGCCCGGCTCGCGCGCGGCGAGGTGGCGCGAGTAGTTCTCGATCCCCTGGCAGAAGCCCATCTCCGCCATCATCTCGATGTCGTATTCGGTGCGCTGGCGGATGCGCTGCGCCTCGATGAATTTCCCCTCGCGCTCGAACTTTGCCACCTGCTCCTCGAGCTCCTCGCGGATGGCTTTGATCGCCCGCTGCATCTTGTCGGCCGGGGTGACGAACTGCTTCGCCGGGTAGAAGGTGTACTCCTTGAGCCGCCCGGTGACGTTGCCGGTCAGCGGGTCGAAGACGGAGAGGCGCTCGACCTCGTCGCCGAAGAACTCGACCCGCACCGCCTCGCCTTCGAGGTAGGCGGGCGCGACGTCGACCACGTCGCCGCGGGCGCGGAACTTGCCGCGCGTGAAGGCGATGTCGTTGCGCTCGTAGAGCATGTCGACGAGGCGAGTGAGGAAGCGGTCGCGGTCCATCTCCATGCCCTCGTGGACGGGGACCATCATGTCCTGGTAGTCCTCCGGGGAGCCGAGGCCGTAGATGCAGGAGACGCTGGCGACGACCAGCACGTCCTGGCGGGTGAGGAGCGAGCCCATCGCCGAGAGGCGCAGGCGCTCGATCTCGTCGTTGATGGACGAGTCCTTCTCGATGTAGGTGTCGGTGCGCGGGATGTAGGCCTCCGGCTGGTAGTAGTCGAAGTAGCTGACGAAGTACTCGACGGCGTTGTCGGGGAAGAAGTTCTTAAACTCCGAGTAGAGCTGGGCGGCCAAGGTCTTGTTGTGCGACATCACCAGCGCCGGCCTGCCGATCTCGGCGACGACGTTGGCCATGGTGAAGGTCTTGCCCGAGCCGGTGACGCCGAGCAGCGTCTGGTGGGCGTTGCCCGCGCGGATCGACTTCACCAGCTTGGCGATCGCCTGCGCCTGGTCGCCGCGCGGCTGGTAGTCGGATCGGAGCTGGAAGGGGCGGCTGGCCATGGGGGGTGACCAAACTCGCGCCCATCGGGGGCGGTCAATCGCAGATGTTGGATTTACGGGCGCGCTGAGGTTTCGCGGGCTCGCCGCGGGCAGCGTGATCGGAACCATTCCCCGACTTGCCAACTCGCCCCGAAGTGGCGTAAATTTCCTTAATCTATCTTAAAAGTATTTAACAGTTAATGAATTCTGAGATTTGCAAAAATCTACAAATTCAGTAAACTTTAGTTTTGTTGAAAGACAGCCGTTTATGATCATTCGAAATTCTTCGGCGAAGTTTGCCTTCGCGCTGGCTCTCGCGGGCCTCGTTTCCCCATTTGCGGGAGTTGTTCACGCTCAGGAACCTGTGGCGGTCGAGGCCGCTGACTTGAACGATGAGGAGGTGCTGGCGAAAGCTTCCGAGCAGCCGGTCGATCGCTTGGTGGAGCTGCTCGCGGCGTATGAGCGCTTGGGGAAGAAGCAGGTGAGCCGACAGCTGGCGGACGAGATCCTCAAGAAGGACCCGACCAACGCCCAGGCGATGCGGGTCAAGGAGGGGAAGCCCCTGACCGGGATTGAAGATCCGGCGGTCGGCGGCGCCCCCACGGAACAGGATATTTTCGATGCCAAATTGGATGGCTTGCGCGCGCGCGGCGCCTACGGGCAGATGGCGAGCGAACTGGCGGCCCGCAAACGCTCGCAGGGTGGGGGGGTGTTTTCCTACCAAGAAGATCTGGCCGACGCCTACCTGCAGTCGGGCAACCGCTCAGCCGCGAAGTCCGCCTACCGCGAGATGGCCGGTTCGGGTTACCCGAGCTCACAGCGTTCGCTGGCGCGCAAGGCGTTGGCGGAGATCGAGGAGGACGAGCTGCTCGAGGGGGCGACCGCGGCGCTGCGTGATCGCGACACCGAACGGGCAATGAAATTGGTCGAGGAGCTGTTGGCAAAGAAGCCGGGCGACCCCGACGCCCTGGTGATGAAGGCGATCGTGCTGTCCGAGGGCGGCGATCCCGACGCCGCACTGGCCATCATGCATGACCTCAAGAGCAAGGCGAAGGGGCGCTTCCCGTACGAGGTCGACCTCGCCGGGATCCACCTCGCCGCCAAGCACTACGACGAGGCCGAGGAGATCTACCACCGCATCGGCGGCGCCGCCGGTGCCGGCGGTCTCAAAGAAGTCCAGAAAGCGCGCAGCATCGAGGCGGCCTACGAGGCCATCCGCCGCGGCCGCGGCGAGGGCGCCTTGGCGATCGCTGACGAACTCGCCGCCGCGTGGCCGAAAGATCCGGATATCGCGACCTTGCGCGGCTCCGCGCTGTTGGCGGCGGGGCGCCACGGCGAGGCCGCCGCGGAGCTGGCGGCGGTCAAAGAGAAGCATTATCCGAACGGCGGGTTCCCGGCCCAGGGCGACCTGGCGATGGCGCTGGTGAAGAGCAACGCGCTGGAGGAGGCCGCGGTCGCCTACGCCGAAGTTCTGGACGGCCACTACGGGCCCGCGGACCGCGAGGACGCGGTCATCCAGCTGCGCGAGATCCGCCGCGAGCTGGGGGCGGAGTTCGCGACCGCCCTGCAGGCCATCTCGGAGGATGAGGGCGACATCATCCGCGCCACGGTCTATGGGCACACGCGGCTCCACGACGGCTGGCGCGCATGGGGTTGGGGGCACGTCGATTCGATCGACCTCGCGCCCGGCGGCGCTTTCAACATCGACAGCGACGAGCGCTACGAGGGCGGGATCGCCCTCGAACACCGCGGCGATCTTTGGAACACGGCGTTCCGGGTCGGCGGGACGGAGGACGACCTCCTGCTCGGCGCGCGGCTGGGCCGCAACCACCGTCTCGGGACCTGGTATCTGGAAGGGGCCTACAACGAGCGCGCCGACGACTCGGTGAGCCTCGAGCTCCTCGACGGGCGCCAGCACCGGATCGAGCTCGGCTTCGAAGCCCAGCTCTCCCCGCGGCTCTACCTCGACACCGTGCTCTACGCGCGCCAGGTGGAGCTGTTCGACGACGAGATCGGCAACGGCTGGGGATGGATCGCCAACCTCGACTACACCGTCGTCGAGGCGAAGGGGCGCCGGCCGGCGCTCCGCGTCGGCTACGCGGGCGAGGTGCACGTCTTCGACGCTGGCTCCCTCGGGCGCGGGATCGACCCCTATCTCGCGGGGCCGCTCACCGCCGCCGAGCGGGCGGAGCTGCTCGACAACCTCGTCGAACCCGAGATCAACCTGCACGGCGCCCGGGTCTACGTCGATGGCCGCCTGAGCGAGAACCTCGCCTGGTACGTGACCGGCGCGCTGCAGTACGACTTCTACGACAAGGAGGTGCAATACAGCGCCGGCGCGGGGCTGGAGGCCTTCTTCAGCGACAACGTGCGGCTGGTGCTCGGCCTCGACTACTACTCCGCAGGCCAGGGCGCCAGCGGCGACTCGGGTGTGATCGTCGGCAACGCCGGGGTGTCGATCGCATTTTGACCGGAGGCCGGGCCGCCGGCAGCCGCGCTTGACTTCGGCGCCATCCGGAGCGTCTTGCTCGCGGTTTGTTGACGCAGCAAGACCTCCTCGATGCCGGCTGGCGTGAGGGGCCGGAGATGGAGCGGGCCCTCGCGCGGCTCCCGGTGTACCTCGGCCGCGGGGTGCGTGATTCCAAATACTTGCTAAAGCTGCTGGCGCGCGACGTGCCGAAGTCGGCGGCCAGGCTGGGGCCGCGCCCCGATCCGGCGCCGCTGGCCGAGGCGATCTCCGCCGGGTCGGAGGAGGACGAGGACAACATCGCCAAGGCGCGGCGCCCGATGCACGAGCTGCTGCGCATGCCGCGCGTGGTCCGCGGCGCACTGATGCCGGACGCCTGCCCGGCCGGGGCCGCGCCCGCGACGATCCCGGTCGGCGGCGCGATCGCGGCGGAGGGGGCGATCCTGCCCGCGGCGCACAGCAGCGACATCTGCTGCTCGGTGCACTGCACGCTGTTCCGCAGCGGGTCGGACGTGGCCGAGCTGCTCGACGCCGCCGTGGCGGCCACGCGCTTCGGCCCGGGCAAGCGCCCGCCCGACGATCGCGTGCACCACGCGGTGATCGACGAGCCGGTGTGGGGCAACCCGTTCCTGGCCGGCCTGCACGAGCATGCGGCCGGGCACATGGCCGACCAGGGCGACGGCAACCACTTCGTGTTCTTGGGCAAGGTCGAGTTCCCGCCCGCCGCGATCGCCGCCCTGGAAGCGGGGGGGCAGTCGGGGTTGGCGGCCACCCTGCGGTCGGCTGCGCCCGCCGCCGATCGGCCGTTCGAGTCCTTGGCGCTGGTCACCCACCACGGCTCGCGCGGGCTCGGGGCGCAGGTATTCAAGCGCGGCCACGCCGCGGCCATCAAGCACACGGCGAGGGAGGCCGAGCGTGTCCCGGACGCCGCCGCCTGGCTCGACATCGACACTCCGGAGGGCGCCGCCTATTGGGAGGCGCTCGGCTACGTCGGTCGCTGGACCGCGGCCAACCACGGCAGCATCCACGCGCGCTTCCTCGAGCGCGCCGGCGCGACCGGGGTGGCGGCCTTCGGCAACGAGCACAATTTCGTCTGGCGCCGCGGCTCGCAGTTCCTCCACGGCAAGGGGGCGACGCCGGCCTGGCGCGGCGAGGACGGCAGCGCCTTGCTCGGGCTCATCCCGCTCAACATGGCCGAGCCGGTGCTGGTAACCTTGGGGCGCGACAACGCCGACTACCTCTCGTTCAGCCCCCACGGCGCCGGCCGCAACCGATCGCGCACCGCGACCCGCAAACGCTACCGCGACCCCGCGGCGGCCGCCCGCGCCCTCGCCGACAGCACGCGGGGCATCGACGTGCGCTGGTTCTGCGGTCGCCCGGACCTCAGCGAGAGCCCGCTCGGCTATAAGCCCGCCGCCCAGGTCAAAGAGCAGATCGCGGGCTTCGGCCTCGCCGACGTGGTAGCGGAGATCGCCCCGCTCGGCAGCGTGATGGCCGGCGAGGTGCCCAAGCGGCGCCGCGGGGACGAGCTGACGCCCAAGCAGTTGCGGCAGATCGGCCACCGCTCAGAGCGGCGCAAGCAGCGGCAGAGATTCCGCGCCCGGGGCGGCTGGGACGCCGACGACGAGTGAGCGCCCATGGTGTAGGTTCGCGGCCATGCGCCTCTTCAAGCGGCTCTTCAAGAAACGCACCGTCTGGCTTCCCACCTGGCCCGCGCTGTTGGCCGGAATGGTATCCTTTGTGTTGTTATTCGGTTTCGCCTTCTTCGGCTCGCACGATTTCCTCGCCGTCCACCAACCCGCGCGGGGGTCGAAGCTGCTGGTGGTCGAGGCCTGGTTGGCCGACGCCTCGCTGGAGCGGGTCGCCGGGTTGATGACCGCCGAGGGCTCGCCCTACGAGTCGGTCTGGCTGGCCGGTCCCGCCCTGGAGCGCGGGAGCTTTCTGGAGGCGGACTACGGCACCTTCGCCGAGGTGGGCGCCGCCACGCTCGTCGCGCTCGGGGTGCCGCGGGAGCAGGTGCACGCGGCGCCCGCAGCCGCCGACCTGCGGCACCGCACCTACCACGCCGCGGTCGAGGTGCGCGAGGCGATCGCCGCCGCCTCGCCGGGCGGGCGCCCGCCGGCGGTGTTCGACCTCGCGACGCAGGACGTCCACGCGCGCCGCAGCCGGCTCGTCTATGGCAAGGTGTTCCCCGGCTCCGAGATCGGCGTCGTCAACCTGCCGCCCACCGGCTACGACGCGGATGGCTGGTACCGGTCGAGCAGCGGCATGAAGAACACCGTCTTCGAGATCGTCGCCTACCTCTACGAGAAGCTGGGCGACGGCGGGCGCTGAAGGGGCGCTTCGGCCGGCCGCAGGTTCGGCTGCACTTTGCGGTTCCCAACGGGCGCCCGGGCCGCCAAGATGGGTCGACCATGAAGACCCGACGAAGCCTCCGATCCCTCGCCGCCTGCCTCGCCCTGAGCGTGGCGCCGTCGCTCGCCCGCGCCGACGAGTTTTACGAACTGCGCCACTACCCGCTGGCAGACGCCGAACGGGCGGCGGCTTTCGACAAGATGATGGCGGCGGCGGTGCCGGTGCTGGAGGCGGCGGGGGTGGCGCCGGTCGGGGTGTTCAAGCCGCGTGCGGGCGCCGACGGCGACGCGGACCACCGCTGGGTGATCGCCGCCGCCGACAGCCTCGATACGCTGGCCGCCTCGCGACGGGCGCTGGCGGAGGACGGGGCCTTCCTCGAGCAGGCGCGCGACTACCTCTCCTTCGAGAAGGTGGAGCCGGCCTACCCCAGGATCGCCATCACCACGATGCGGGCCTTCGAGGGGTTTCCGAAGCTCGTCAAACCCGCAGCCGAAGGGGCCGGAGGGCGCTTCTTCGAGCTGCGCACCTACGAGAGCCACAGCGAGTACAA
>JAUIGD010000336.1 GCA_030430255.1 Verrucomicrobiia bacterium | reverse complement strand
GTGTCGGTGGTCGTGTCCCCCGCGAGAAGAGCGACGTAAGCCGGCACGCCGGTGGGGTCGTAGGTGAAGCTACCGTCCTTGTTGACGAACACGGTGGCACCCCCCGCCGAGGTGGGATCATACGCACGCACCGAGGGGTCGCTCGCGAGGTCGTTGGCCAAGAGGCTCGGCGTGGCCCCGGGGTCGACGGAGGAGGAGATGACCGCTGTCGAGGCAACCCCGGTATCGTCGCAGGCGAGCGGCAGCGCCGTCGGCGCGATGCCGCTGGCGAGCGCAGCGATCTGCGAGGGGTTCAAGGTGTCACTGAACAGGGCGAAGTCGTCGATCCGCCCACCGAAGCTGTTCGTCGTGGGAGGCTCGCCGCCGATGGTGATCTGCCCATCGAAAGGCAGCAGCGCGATCGCGCCGGCTGCCTGCTCGTCGGCGAGCACGCCATTGATCCAGATCTGCTTCCGGCCTGAGGCGTCCTTTTGAAAGACGAAGTGCTGCCACGCATTGAGCGTGATCGCCCCCGGGGGGATGGTGCGCCGCTGACCGGCGGCGCAGCAACCCGAATGATCGAAGTAAATCGTCCCGTTCCCCCAAGGGATGTGCGCCTGGAACCCACGTGCGTTGGCGCCTGCGGTCGGCGAGTGCACCCAGAAACTACTGGTGTTGCCGATGCCCGTATTGTACTGCCACACAGAGACAGCCATCGCGTTGTTGGCGAACGCCGGGTCGAGGTGAGCCCCGGCGGGCACGGCGGCCACCGCACCGTTGTTCACGGCCCCGAGATCGAGCGAGCGGTCACCCGCCAAGCCGGAGAGCCCATCACCGTCAGCCGAAAACGCGGCCGGTCCGACGAGCGCCGCATCGGGGGAATTGCCGGAGGCTTCGAGAGCGACCGCCGGGTTTGAATTGTCGTTGAAGTCCCAGTAGCCGAGGAGGTCATTGGCCAAACCGCGCCCACCGAGGGCGAATGCGAATAGGCACCCCAGCGCGGCGGCGGCAAGCTTTCGGGTGGGGGCGTCTTCCAGACGCAGGATTGGGAAAACGCGTGACGAGGGTGTGCGCGAAGGCAACACCCGAAATGGGGGGGATTTCACTTGGACGGAGGAGTTTGGGGGTTTGGGAAAAGACAGGTGGGTCGTTGGGGGCGAGCGTGGCCGAGTTCTCCTCACGACATCGGCACGTTCGCTTATTGTCCTGATCCGGCCGCAGAAACAAGAAAATTCTCACGGAGGGGAACGCCGTCGAGGCGGCGCTCCACGTGGCCTATGCGCATTACCGGCCCGACCGCGAGCGAGTGGCCGCCGCGAGAACCAAGGTCGATCGGTGGTCGATCTCGCCGCCACCCCAGACGGCACCCTGAAGGCAGGCGCCGTGCGCCTCGGGGCCGGCCGGGTCGGGCACGTCGGTATTCACGGGGCCGTGTCGGGCACGCCCATGCTCTCGGAGCCGGGTCCGGGCACGCCCATGCTCACGGGGCCGCTGCGGGCACGCCCATGATCCACACGGTGCTCTGGCGGTTCTGGTCGTAGGTCAGCACCACCGCCAGGTTCCCGCACGCCAGCGCCGAGCTGCGGCCCGCCGCCCCCCCGTCCGCGCTCTCCGAGAGGAACACCCGGTGGATCAGCTCGTCGTCGCCGTCGCCGTCCGCGTCGGCGAAGTCCTCGCCGCTGCGGACCACCAGCTGCGCCCCGGCGGCGGCGGAGGCCGCCGCCCACACCCCGTGGTCGTCCTTGCGCGTCACCCCGCCCACGCCGAAACGCAGCGTCCCGTTGAACGCCACCTCGCCGCCTTCGTGCGCCACGAAGCCGGGCAGGTTCGCCCACACCCCGGCCGTCCCGGGCGCCACCATCCCCTCGCCAGCCAGCAGCCGCAGGCCCGACCCGGGCACCCACGCGAACACCCCCTCGTCCTCCGTCGCCGCAAGCGGCAGCCCGAGGTCCTGCACTCGCGCCCCGAACACCACCGCCCCGCTGTCCACGATGTGGATGTCGTCGCTGAACTCCGCGAAGGTCGCGCCCGGGAACCCCGGCGCAGGCGCCCCCTCGCGCGCCACCTCCTGCAGCGCGCCGCCCACCTCGGCCCAGATCCCGTCGTTGTCAGACGCCCCCACCCCAGGACCGGCCAGCTGCGCGAGGAACGCCACGTCGCCGCCACCGTTGATCGCCACCGACCACGGGAAACGGTCGAAGCTCCCCGCGGCCCCAGACGTCGGCGCCGCCTCGCCGCGCTGCGCCACCAGATCCGGCGACGGCAGCGACCCGGCGAACACACCCGTGTTGTCGACCCCGCTCGAGATCCCGCCCCCGCGCAGCCACCCGTCGAAGGCCACCTCCCCGGCGTCGTTCGCCGCGATCTGGTTGTTGAAGCGCCCGTGCACCGCACCCCCGCCGAGGGCGGCGACCGCGTCCCCCTCCCGCAGCAGCAGCCCGCCGCCCGCGGACCAGATCCCCGCGTTCGTCTCCTCCGTCACCAGCAACCCGTCTTTGAACAGCACCGAGTTGTGGTAGTACTCCCCGAGGTCGTTCATCGCCCAGCCCTGCATGTGCAGCCGCGAATAGACCGCCCCGCCCGTCCCGGGCGCCGCGCCCCCCTCCAGCGCCACCTCCGCGGCCGCGCCGCCCGCAGGCACCCTCCAGTGGCCCTCGTCGGCCGCCCTCGCCACCCCGGCGAGCCGCGCCCGGAACCCGGCGTCCCCCGTCGCCGAAAGCGTGTAGCGGTCGAAGGCCAGCGGCGTCCCCGCCGTCCCGGGCAGCGCGCCGCCCTCCTTCGCCAGCAGCGACAGCGCACCGAGCTCCCCGGACCACAGCCCGCGCAGGCCGTCCGCCTCCCCCTCGATCAACACCTGCCCGCCGGGCGCCAGGTGCGCCCCGAGGATCTGTGTGAACGCACCACCGCCGGGCGCCGCGCCACCGGCCACCGCGCCGCTCAGGCTCGACGCCGGACCCTGCAGCACGATGTCGTCCGGCAGCCGCACCGCCACCAAGAACGTGCACTCCGCCGTGTTCCCCGCCGCGTCGATCGCCGTGCAGACCACGGGCGTCGCCCCCCACCCGAACGTGCTGCCGCTCGGCGGGTTGCAGCTCGCCACGATCGGCCCGTCCACCTTGTCGACCATCACCACGTCCGGCCAGCTCACCACCGCGCTCGTCTGCCCGGCGGGCGCCGTCACGAAGAGCTTCGCCAGCGGCGGGCACTCCGGCGCCACGTCGTCCACCACCGTCACCGTGAAGGTGTCCTCGACCCACAGCCCGCCGCCGTCCGTCGCCCGCACCGTGATGTCCGCCGACCCCGCCAGCGTGCAGGGCGTGTCGAGCACCAGCAGCCCGTCGGCGCTGTCCACCGCCGCCGGTTGGATCAGCGCCGCGTCCGTGTTCCCCGTCACCGTGTAGGTCAGCGCCGTGTCGACGTCGTCGCCATCGACGTCCTCGAAGCTCGGGAACAGCGCCACCGTCGCCTGCGGCGAAGAGGTTTGGATCGTCACGTCGCCGATCCCCGGCGGCGTCACCGTCGGCGCGTCGTTCTCCCCGGTGATCTTCACCTGAAGGGTCGAGGTGTCGGTGCTGGGGTGAACGAAGGTTTGATCGGAGGCGAGGCCGATGCCGACAACGCCCTGTTGCAGAAGCTGCCATCCGTCGCCGGGGCCGCCGTAGCCGGTGTCGCTCCCGGCTTTGATCGCGATCTCGAACGAGTCGCCACCGCCGCGCTCGAAGAAGTACGCGTCGAGGAAAAGCACGTCGCCGGCGGCAGCTTCGAAGACGCCGACACTCGCTGCGTGCCCGGTGGTGCCGTTGCGGACGAGGAGGTTCGTGCCCGTGCCCGAGCCCCCATCGACCTGGCCGCCATGGGCGATGAAGGGGCCAAAGGGGCTACCGCTGGCGAGTTCGGCAGCCGTCAACTCCACCCTGCGGCCGTCGTCGCTCACCACGGCGAGGGAGTAGGTGCCCGGGTTCTTGAAGGCGATGTGGGTATCAGCCCGGACGCTGAAGTCGTCGCCGCCGGTGATCCCGCCGCCGCCGCCGCCCGGACCGTCGCCATTGATGGACGCGTAGCCGAGCGTGCCGCCGAAGTTCCCACCGCCGCCGCCGTAATCGATCTTCGACTCCACGTCGGTCTCGAACTGGTCGACGTTGTAGACCGCGGCGCCGACGGCCACCGCCCCGGGGACGGGGGCGCCCCCATCGATGGCGTCCCAGATGGAGGTGGTTTCGGCGAGATCGTTGAGGTCGTTGTCGGTGGAGCCGCCACCGCCGACGACGCGGAAGGCGCGCACATTGAAGTGGCCGTCGCCCACTCGGGCGGCGTCGGCGACGGTGATGGTGAAGTTGTCGAAGATCATGTCGCCGGCGTCGAGCGCTTGCAGGGCGGGGCTGTTCGCGGTGTACGAATAGGTGCCGTCCTCGTCCCAGGTGAGGGTGCCGTAGGCGCCGGTCACCGTGCCGGTGGTGGTGCCATCGACCGCGGTGACCGAGAGGGCGGCCGCCGCGCCATCGACGTCCGAGTCGACGCCGGAGCCATCGTCGTCGCCCAGGACGTTGCCCGAGTCGGTCGGCCCGGTGTCCTCGGTGACCGCGGCCATGTTGTCCGTCGCGTCGGGGCGGTCGTTCACGCCGCCGACAAGCACGGAGAAGCTGCCGTTGGCGGTCATGGCGTTGCCGCCCGAGTGGTTGTCGCTGAGAGTATAGTTGAAGCTCTCGGAGACTTGGTCGCCCTCGCAAAGCCCATCGACCGCCGGGCTGGCATCGTCGAGCGTGTAGGTGAACGCGCCGTTCGCATCGATCTGCAGGGAGCCGTAGAGTCCGGCGACCGCGACGCCGACATCGCCCGCGTTGCCGTTGACGGCGGTGACGGTGAAGCTGCTGTTGGGGTCGTCGAGATCCGAGTCGTTGGTGAGGACGTTGCCAGATGCGGTCGGGTTCGAGATCGCGTTGGCGGTCTCGGTGACGGTGGCAAAATCGGGAGCTGTCGTCGGGGCGTCGTTGATGCCGGTGACCGCGATCGTGACGGTGGCCTTGTCGTTGGTCGCCAGAGCCTGGAGCTCGGCGAGGGAGGTGGACAGAGCGACCCCTTGGGCACCGTTCTGAAGCAGCGAAAAGGTGGTCGTGTTGATGCCGCTGCCGCCGAAGGTCTGCGCGCCGGCGGCGAGGGCGATCTCGCCGGAATCGCCGCCACCCCCCTCGTAGTAGAAGGCATCGAGGGCGAGGATGTCGTTGGCGGCCACCGTGAACACGCCCCTGCTCCAGGCGTGGCCGGTGCCGCCGCTGAAGCCGAGCACGGTGTCGCCTGCGCTGAAAGCACCGTTCACCTGGCCATGGCGGGAGGCGAATCCGGAGTAGCCCGGCGCGGAGCCGGCAGTGGCCTCGGCGAGCTCGATCCGGCGGCCGTCGTCGCTGCCCATGCCGATGGTGAAGGTGCCGGCGGAGGGGAAGAGGATGTAGGTGCGGGCGCGGATGGAGTAGTTCGAGCCGCCGGAGCCGCCGGGGTTGAAGGGGCCGCCGCTGCCGCCGGGGCCGTCGTTGTTGATGGAGCCGATGGCGCGGTTCACGGCGAAATTGCCGCCGCCGCCGGCGTAGTCGAAGACGGTCTCTGTATCGGCGGTGTTGTTTTGGACGTTGAAGCCGGCGACGGTGCCGGTCGGGCCGGCGCCGCCATCGAGGGCGTCCCAGACGGCGAGCCAGTTGTCGGAGCTATTGCCGGGGTTCGTGCCGGCGGTGTTGACGACTTGGACATCGATGAGCCCGTTCGGGGGGACGGCTTCGGTAGCGAAGTAACAAAAGGTGTCATTGAACACCTGGCCCTCGTCGAGCGCTTGTACGCCCGCCTGGCCGACGGGGTTGTAGCTGAAGGTGCCGTCCGGGTTCACCGTGATCGCCGCGCCGAGGAAACTGGTGCTGTCGGCGAAGGCGACGCTGAGCGGGGAGCCGCAATCGTTCGCCAGCAGGCTGGCGGTGGTGCCGGGGAGCACGGAGCTGGTCGGGGTGTCCTCATCGGTGCTGCCGGCATCATCGACCGCCAGCAGCGGGGCGTCGCCGGGCGAGCCGACGTCGGCACCCGAGTTGCCGCCGAGCGCTTTGCTCATGAAGCCCCGAAAAATCGGAGTCGCGCCCCCGATCGTGCTGAGAGCCCAGTTGGCGGGGTCGTTGTTGTCCGCAGCCAGGTCGGTGAGATAGATCGAGAGGCCGTTGGTGCTGGCCGGCCATGGGTCACCGGAGCCGTCGCCGAAGAACACCTCATCGACGGCGTTGGCGAAGTTGCCGGAAGCCGGCCCGCCGCCGTGGTCGGCGACCGTTGCCCAGAGACCGATGCGGTCGCCGGTATTGCCGAGGGTCGGGAAGTCGGTGACGGGGATGAGATTGGTGGTGATCCCGCACCAGGCGGCGCGAAAATCCGCCTCGCTGAGCGCGTCGGCATCGTAGAGCACCGCCGATCCGCCTGCCGGGATCACGCCGGAAGCGATGTTCGGCGTCACCAGAGTCGGGGCGGAGGTGTCGTCGTCGTCGAACACCCAGCCGGTCAGGTCGATATCCGCCCCGGTGGGATTGTGCACCTCGACCCACTCCCAGCTGGCCTCGCTGGAGTCGGGGTTGTACATGACCTCGGTGATGATCTGTGCGGAGACCGAACCGCCGGCGAAGACCGCGGCGATCAGTGTTGCGAGCCAGAGAGAAATGGGGCGATCAGAGGTCATTGGTCGGGTTGGTGAATGAAGGGAAAATGGGGTGTTCATCGGCGTGTCGGGCGGTTCCGTCGCTTCGCAGCAGCCGCACAAGAACCTTGACGAGTGGGTTCCGCCTCCGCTGACCGTCTCCTCCTCCGGATCTGCCGAGAACGGTGTTTTTTGTCCGATATCGACCTCAGAGGCAAGAAAAATTCAAAAAACCTCCACCCTGTTTTTTCCGTTTTTTCTTTACCCCGCGGAAACAGCGCGCCAGAAACCGCATATCCCCTGTTACCCGACCGCTGATGTCAGCTTTGGCGGCAACGGGAGAATTCCCATGACAGATCGACGTCGCTTCGCCTTCGGGGACGAGAACTCGACCATCGGACGCTATCAGGCCCAGGCCGAGCTGGCCCGCAACGGTGTGCAGGAGAA
>JAUIGD010000335.1 GCA_030430255.1 Verrucomicrobiia bacterium | reverse complement strand
CGCCGTGCGCACCGAGACCCACCGCTACATCCGCTACGCCGACGGCTCGGAGGAACTCTACGACCACACGACCGACCCGCACGAATGGCACAACCTCGCGGGCAAAGCGGAGATGCGCGGGCTGATGGATCGCCTCGCGGAACGCCTGCCGGAGCGCGACACGCCGGAGGCCGGGCGCCCCCGTTCGACGCCTTAGCCCGGATCGATCCCCACATTCGCAGGCGAGGCGCTGCCATTCGTTGACGCTGAGTAGGCGGCGGCAGGGACAGGCGAAGCGGTTGGGTGAACACCCTGCCCGAGCCGGTCACCACGCCAACACCCTCAGCGTCAACGAGGGCGAGCCACAGCCCGGAGCTTGGTGATCGATCCGGGCCCAACCCGCAAACCGGAAGGCGCGGCAAACGGGGACGTTTGCCCTCCGGCTCCGCTCCGCTCTGGAGGATGCGCACCGCCCCCGGGAACCTCTTGCCGACCTGCAACCCGAGTTCGTCAGACCGGCAACCGGCAAGGGATAGTATCCGGCTTAGGCGAGTGCCTCGATGCCGTCGAGCCGGCGCCGGCCTCACTCCCCAAACAGCACGCAGATCGGGGAGGGGACCTTGATGATGCTCTTGGTCTGGAAGGTGAGCTCGCCGGTCTCGGGGTCGATCCCGTGGACGGCGATCGTGTCGGAGTCGGCGCCGGCGGCGAGGATCCAGCGGCCCGCCGGGTCGATGTTGATGTTCCGCGGCCAAGCGCCGCGGATCGGTTCGACCTCGGTGACCGCGAGCTCGCCCGTGGCGGGGTCGGCGCGGTAGCAGGTGATGCTGTCGTTGCCGCGGTTGGAGGACCAGACGAACCGGCCGTCCGGGTGGACGAGGATCTCGGCGGCGGAGTTGAAGGCCTCCTTCGCCTTCACCTCCTCGGGGAGGGCGGGCGTCGTGGTCAGGCGTTCGGCGGTGCCGGCCCCGGCGTCGTAAGCGAAGGTGGTGACGCTGAGCGAGAGCTCGTTGAGCAGGTAGATGAACCTCCCGTCCGCCGAGAAGCGCATGTGGCGCGGGCCGCCTCCTGGGACGCTCGCCGCGAGGCCGTGCGGCGCCATCGATCCGTTGTCGGCAGCGATTTGATAGATATGGATGTTGTCGGTGCCGAGGTCCGGCGCGAAGGCGTAGCGCCCGTCCGGCGAGAATCCGCACCAGTGCGGGTGGGGCGAGTCCTGCCGGTTGCCGACCACCCCGGAACCGCCCTCGTGCTCGTGGAGCGTCGCCGCGCCGAGCGCTCCCCCGGGGTCGAGCGGGAAGAACGCGACGGAGCCGCCGCCGTACTGGGCGGTGAGCAGGAACTCCCCGGAAGGGTGGACGGCGATGTGGGTGCCGCCGCCGTCGCCGATGGGCGATCCGGTGAACTTCGTCAGGCCGCCGTCGGCGCCGACGCGGAAACCGGCGACCCCGGGGCCGCCGTCGATGCGGGCGACGGCGTAGAGCTTGTCGCCGTCCGGGTGCCAGGCGAGGAAGCCCGGGCCGGGGATCTCGGCGGCGAGCGCGGCGGGCGACAGCTTGCCCGTCTCGGTGTCGAAGGCGGCGCGGTAGATGCCTTTCGCGTCGCGGCCGCCGGTGCCGAAATAAACGTCGATCTCCTTCCCGCGGAGGCCGCCGAGGAGCGCGGTGAAGGTGAGGGCGAGGGTCGTGGTCTGGGTCTTCATGGATTGGGAAGCAGCGGTTTCACCTTCGCCGCGAGGGCGTCGAGGTCGAGCCGTTCGCCCGCGGCGGGGAAGGGGTTCGGCAGCAGGTGCCAGTGCTCGGTGAAGCTCGCCTCCCCCCCCGGCGGCAGCGTCTCCATCGGCCCGATGGGCTCGAGTTCGCAGGCGGGCAGCGCTTCGGCGCGCGGGTACCAGATCGACAGGGTCAGCCCGGCGATCTCCCCGTATTCGCGGGAGGGGTCGGCGGCGTACGTTTTGACGAAGGCGATGTCTCCGGGCATTTGATAGGCGAACCAACCCGCGTAGCTGTCGAAGCCGAGTTTCGGCAACGCCGGCGGGCCGAGCACCTCGAGGAAATCGCCCCGCCTGCGAATCTGCGGGTCCTCGGGGAGGATGAGCATCTCGTCGCGGCCGCGCATCATGATGTAGCCGTTCGGGAAGCGCGCGTGCTCCGGCGTCAGGGGCACGACGCCGATCCCGCCGGTGCGCGCGAACATGCGGCCCCAGTGGCACCATCGCCGCGGGCGGTCGGAGGTGTTCTCCATCGTCTGCGTGCAGGCCAGGTGCGCCGAGTCGGCGGCGAGGGTGAAGTCGCGGATCAGGCGGATGCCCGCGTCCGGCGCGGGTTCGCTGGTGAGCCGGGCGCTGCGCGGCCCGGTGATCTCCGCCGTCCACGCACCCGACCAGAGTTCGGCGCGATCCGGGATCAGGTATTCCGGGCCGATGTCGAAGCGGCCGGCGCTGGCGGGCTTGCGGTCGCCGTCGGGCGTCCACTCGGCTTCGCGCGGGTCGAGGTAGAGGCTCTCGAAGTCGCCCAGCTTGAAACTCAAGACCCGGCCACCGACATGCTGCCCGAGCACGGCCGCCGCGCCTGCGGCATTGCTGAGTTCGATGCAGTCCGGGTAGTTGAGGAACTTCACGCGCCGCGCGCCCTCGGCCTCGTCGGCGGGGCAGAGGGGAGCCGCGAGGAAAGCGGGGAGCAAGGCGTAGGTGATGGGGAAAAGGCGCATCGGCGAGGTTGTAGCATCTGGCGGCACCCCCCGTCCAGCCCGCGACCTGCCTCCCGGCGGCTCGGGGCGCTCCAGCTCGACCGCAGGCGGTCGCCCGCATGGAAAATTGGCGTCCCCGGCAGGAATCGAACCTGCATTTAAGCTTTAGGAGAGCCTCGTTCTATCCGTTGAACTACAGGGACGGCTCGACCCACAGAATACACGCCCCGTCGCCCCCTTCAACGCCGGGGAGGCTCTCCGATGGACTGCCCCGCCGCGGAGCGGCCTCCCTCCCCCGCGCAGCGCACTCCGCAGAGCCGCGCCCAGCGCGGCTAAAGCCTCGTTCTATCCGTTGAACTACAGGGACGGCTCGGAGCACAGAATACACGTCCCATCGCCCCCTTCAACGCCGGGGAGGCTCTCGGACCGCGAACCGGGCAGAAAAGCCGTTGCCCCCCCCACCCTCCTCGCTATGCGTGCGTCTCCCGTCCCCGCGCCCCATTGATCGAGTATCTCAAAATTTGCCGCATCGACCACTGGCTGAAGAACATCTTCATTGTCTTCGGGCACGCGGTGGCGTTGGTGCTGTTCTACCAACTCGAGCCGCCGTCGGACTTCATCTGGAAGGCGGCGCTGTCGCTCGTCCCGGTCTGCCTCATCGCCTCGGCCTACTACATCCTCAACGAGATCCTCGACGCGCCCTTCGACGCCCTCCACCCGAGCAAGAAGCTGCGCGGGATCCCGGCGGGCAAGGTCAAGGTCCCGGTGCTGTGGGGGATCATGGGCGGGCTGTTGGCCGTCGGCTTCACGCTCGCTTGGCTGCTGTTCGACAACCACCTCTACTTCGTCTCGCTCGCCGTGCTGATGGGCTTCGCGTTGCTCTACAACGTCCCGCCTGTGCGCCTGAAGGACAAGGCCTTCCTCGACGTCATCTCGGAGTCGATCAACAACCCGCTGCGCCTGCTGCTCGGCTGGTATGCGGTCGTCCCCGCCGACGTCGCGGCCATGCCGCCGCTGTCGATCATCCTCGCGTGGTGGTTCTTCGGGGCGCTGCTGATGACCGGCAAGCGCTACACCGAGTACCGCTTCATCGGCTGCGACGAGCTGAGCGGCAAGTACCGCAAGAGCTTCAAGGTCTACAATGAGGAGCGCTTGGTGATGGCGATGATCACCTACGCCTGCCTGTTCTGTTTCTGCACCGGCATCGCCATGGCGGTCTACCCCCTGTTGCGCAACCTCGTCCTCGTGTTCCCGATGATCATGGTGGCGATCATCTCCTACTTCAAACACGCCATGCGCGAGGAGGCGGCCCGCCTCGAACCCGAGGAGTTGCTCAAGAACCCGTGGATCCTCGCCACCACCGCGATCACTGCCGCCGCCGCGCTATGGCTGCTCTACGCCGGCAAGAACGGCTGGTTCGACGTGAAGGAGAAGTACCACCTCATGCAGGCCAGCTGGGAGCAGCTACACTCCGGCGGCGAGTAGGCGGGTCGCCTACCCATGGTGCACCTGGGGCACACGGGCTAGGCCGGGCGTACGTAGCTCGACTTTCCAAAGTCGAGCGTCGATGGGCTCGGCACCGGCGCCAGCTCGTCCTCACGCCAGCAGCGGCCGCACGACCTTCGCCGGCTCGACGCCGGTGAGGCGGAAGTCCAGCCCCTGGAACTTGTAGGTGAACTTGCTGTGATCGATGCCGAACAGGTGCAGCAGGGTGGCGTGGAAGTCGTGCACGCTGACGACGTCCTGGACGGCGTTGTAGCCGAGGTCGTCGGTGGCGCCGTGGCTGACGCCGCCCTGGATCCCGCCGCCGGCCATCCACATCGAGAAGCCCTTGATGTGGTGGTCGCGCCCGTTGCCCTGCGCCATCGGCGTGCGCCCGAACTCGCCACCCCAGATCACCAGCGTGTCGTCGAGCATGCCGCGCTCCTTGAGGTCTTTCACCAGGGCGGCGCTCGCCCGGTCGACCAGGCCCGCCGTGTTCTGGGTGCCGGCCTTGACCCCGCCGTGGTGGTCCCAGCCGCGGTGGTAGAGCTGGATGAAGCGCACCCCGCGCTCAGCGAGCCGGCGCGCTAGCAGACAATTGGAAGCAAACGACCCGTCGCCGGGCTTGGCCCCGTACAGGTCGAGCACGTGTTGGGGCTCCCCCGCGACGTCCATCAGGCCGGGGACGGAGGCCTGCATCTTGAAGGCCATCTCGTACTGCGCCACGCGCGCGGCGACCTCCGGGTCGCCGGTCAGCTCGCCGTGCATGCCGTTGAGGGTGTTGACGGCGTCGACCACCCCCCGCTGGGACTCGCGCGAAACGCCCTTCGGGTTGCCGACGTAGAGCACGGGGTCGCCTTTGGAATGGAACGGCACCCCTTGGAAGCGGCTGGGCAAAAAGCCGCTGTGCCACTGGCGGGCGGCGATGGGCTGGTTCTGGCCGCCGCCGACGGAGGTCAGCACGACGTAGCCCGGCAGCTCGTCGGTCTCGGCGCCGAGCCCGTAGAGCAGCCACGACCCCATGCACGGGCGGCCGGAGATCTGTGTGCCGGTGTTCATGAAGGTGTGCGCCGGGTCGTGGTTGATCTGCTCGGTGACCATCGAGCGCACGATCGCGATGTCGTCCGCGACCGAGCCGATGTGCGGCAGAATGCTGCTGATGTGCTGGCCGGACTTGCCGAAGCGCTGAAATTCGTGCTGCGGCCCGAAGCAGCTCAAGGCCTTGCCCTGCAGCTGCGCGATCGGCTGCCCCTTGGTGAAGCTCTCCGGCATCGGCTTGCCGTGCATCTCGGCGAGCTTCGGTTTGTAGTCGAGCGTCTCCAGATGCGAGGGCCCGCCCGCCATGCAGAGGTGGATCACCCGCTTCGCCTTCGGCGCGTGGTGCAGCTTGCGGATCGCGCCCGTCCAGCGCTCGTCATCGGCGGCGAACGAGTCGTTCAACATCGAGGCCAAGGCCACCGCCCCGATGCCGGTGCTGCCCCGGTTGAGGAAGGAGCGGCGGGTGAGGGTGCGGACTGTGGCGTCGGGGTCGTGGGTGGGCATGGCGTGCTGCGGGGGGATGCGATCAGCAATCAGTGTTCAGTAGTTTCTCGGCAGCTTCTCGTGAAGAAGATCGGGATCCGACTTTTCGATACCATGTGCGTCGAAGAGCGAGTCCATCGGACTTTTGATATCCCACGGGGCGAAGAAGAGCTGGGATGCCCCATCGTGGTCGACCCTCATCCCCTTGCAGGCATAGCAGATCGTGATCACCAGATCCTCCCGGTCTTTTCGCTTGATGACGACGGCGTGGCGAGGAGCCCAGCAGAAGCCGATCATCGGCTCTTTTGAACCGCTCATCCGCTCGAGAATCGCTGTACGAAACTCGGGGATCAGCTCCCCCGGCAACACCACCCCACCATAGTGTTCAATCCCGCCGATCTCTCCGCCGCGGAGGCGTTCCAGTTTCTCCTGACCGACATCACGTTGCCTCATCATCCTGGCCATCGGTTCCAAAGAGATCACTTCGACCCGATCCGCTTCGGCAAAGGCCTCCTTCACCGCTTTAACCAAGGCAGCCCGCTCGGCATCCGAGCGGGCGGGCGCTACCCATTTCTTTTCGCTAAACGGGACGTCCACCTCTGGGGTATCGATTTCCGGAGCCACCGGTTCCGCTTGTGCAACCGCCAGGACAACCGCTACACCAACGCCGATCTGTGGGAATCGTTCGAGAAACGCGATCACGAAGCCGGCCCGGGTTCAGTATGTTCAGCGCCTTCTCGCTCTTGGGCGATGAGCGCCTCGAGCAGGCGTTCAATGTCGTCCGCATACCGCTCGGCGATGCGGCGCTTGGAAGAGCGCACCTCCTTCAGCACTTCGTCCGTCACCTTCGCGGGTTGGTCAGCTATCGTCGTCATCGGTCAGCAGTTCTTCTTGGCTACACATCACGGGCATCCTGGCGCCGAACTTCTCAATCTTCTCCCGCATCCGATCCCTGATGTACGGGTTGGCGATGTGCTTGAAGTTCCACGTGACAAGGAAATCGACCGCGGCGGTCGCGGCAATCGAAATGTGGACTGCGTCCGGGGTCGCTACCGCAGGGACAATCCCCGACCGGACCAGTTCAATCGCCAGCTCGGCTGATCGATTGGTGACGGGGATCACCCGAACCGGCGCGAGCAGCTTGAGCCGCGCCGCAGCCATCGCCGGATCACCTTCCCGGATCTCGTTGAGCGTCTCCGTTGAGGTCACCAACTCGAACCCGGAATGCCCGCCATCCCACCATTGCTGGGTCGTGAGCTGTCGCCCCGCCTGGAGCAGGGACTTCGACCTGCGGGCCGTGTAGTAGCTCGGGATGGTGGTTTCGATGTAAGCTGTCGCCATCGTCCTGATCAAAGGATCACGGTGCGCAGCGCCTCACGGCCGGGTGATCGTCTCGTGGAGGTTGAACAAAGCCCGCGCGACGCTGG
>JAUIGD010000334.1 GCA_030430255.1 Verrucomicrobiia bacterium | reverse complement strand
GGATCCCGGGGCGGCCGACTTCGACGGCGACCGCGTCAGCAATACCGACGAGCTGCGCAACGGGACCGACCCGCTGGCCACGGCCGATGGGGATGCGGACGGCCTCGCGGATGACTGGGAACTCGCCCACGGGCTCGATCCCACGAGCGAGACCGATGCCGGTACGGACGCGGACGGCGACGGCCTGACGGCGGTGGAGGAGTTTGGTCTGGGCGGCGATCCGAACGACAAGGACAGCGATGGCGATGGCTGGCTCGACCGCTATGAGGCCCTGACCGGGACCCCGCTCGGGGCCGCCCCTCCGCCGCCCCATCTGCCCGACCCGGCCACGGGGCTGATCGTCTACAGTCCTGCGCTGACGATGGTTTCCGGCGGCGACTGATCGGTGGCGCCGCCCGCAGCGCCGCGACGACCGCGAGTGGCAGGAGGCTGTCAAACTCCGCTGTCCCGGCACGAAGCAATGGTGAGCGGGAGCAAATCGTCTCGCGGATCTGTCCCCGAACTTGGCCACAGCCTTGCACATGCGGCAAAGCGGGCGATAATGGCTATAATTGTTATGCCTGAGACGACTGTTCGTTCTTATCGTATTGCCAGTGGTGATACCCTTGTGAACCTTGAAAAAGCGGTGAACCAAGCGATCGGCGCCGGGTGGCAACCGTATGGTCCGCCTTTCTTGACTCACGATCACCGGATCGTCCAGGCACTGATCCTGCCGGCTGGAGTGCAGGCGGCCCCGGGTTCTGCTCCCGTCAGCAGCGTGGCCAGCGCACCCGCCGCTGTTCCGCCGCCTGCCCATGCCGTGGCCGCGATGGCGGCAGCGGTGCCCGGTTCTTCCGCGCCGCAACTGCAGCCGCAGCCGCAGCCGCAGCCGGCCGCTGTCGCGCCGCTGCAGGCGGCTCCTCCGGCTCAGGCGTCCCCGCTCTGGGGAGCACCGCAGGGCCAATGAGGTAGCCCGAAGGGGCACCACGCCTCGGTGCGGCTCGCGCTGCGCAGCTCAGCTGCGGCGGCCATCCCTTAGCCCGGTGGCACCCGTTTCAGTGGGGCATCGACGGGTAGGCGTCACCTCGCCCCCCGCTTCGACCCGGCAGGCGATCCGGGACGTCCCGGAAGCCTTGACGGCTCCAAGCGAGCGGGCACCGGGACGCTGCCACCCTTCGATGGCTATCCTTAAACGAGCGCCACTCGGGTGAGCGCCCCGATGGCTGGGCATCGGTGCGGACGGGTTTCACCCCGCCGCGCCGCCGATTCCCTGCCGCCGCCCGCCCGGCGATTTCACGCGCCTCGCCCGCGGGGCCGCGATCCGTTCGGGCGATGTCCCACCTTCCCCTCGGCCGTGGATTTGGGCATCGATCCGGGCTAAGGATTCGCCGTGTTCGAGTTCCTCGCTGACCACTGGCAGATGCTCCTCGTGTTCGGGGTGCTGGCGGCTGCGATGTTGGCGTTCTTCCGCGAGTGGCTGGCACCGGATCTGGTGGCCATTTACGCGCTGGGCGTCGTCTTGGTGCCGGGCGTGTTCGGGGCACCGATCCTCGGTGCGGACGACCTGCTTTCCGCCTTCGCCAACCCGGCGCCGTTGAGCATCGCCTGCATGTTCGTGGTCAGTGCGGGGCTGGAGCGGAGCGGCTGCATCCGCGTGTTGGGCGAGGCCTTCCGGAGGGTGGCGGGCGGTGGCGAGCTGCGGGTCATGGCGGTCCTGATGGTGCTCACCGCGGTGCTTTCGGCCTTCGTCAACAACACGCCGGTGGTGGTAGTGTTCATGCCGATCGTCCTGTCGCTGGCGCGCAGCACCGACTTGAAGGCTTCGCGCCTGCTGATGCCTCTGTCCTTCGCCTGTATCCTCGGAGGCACCTGTACGCTGACCGGGACTTCGACGAACCTGATCATCGACAGCAAGGCGCAGGAGTTCGGGCTGCAACCGTTCAGCCTGTTCGAACTGGGCAAGTTGGGGATCGTGTACGCGGCGATCGGCATGGCGTACATGTTGACGGTGGGCCGCCGCCTCCTGCCGGCGCGCGAATCGGCGGCCGCCGATCTGTCGCAGCTCGAGGAGCGCGAATTCCTGACCCAGGTCATCGTCCAGGGCGGTTCGCCGATGGTCGGCAAAACCTTGCCCGAGACGCTCTTCAAGGAGGTGAAGGAGGCGCGGGTGCTCGAGGTCAGGCGCCGGGGCAACCCGCTCGACACGCCGCTCGACGAACTGCGCATCGAGGCCGGAGACCGGATCCTCATCTCGGTGCACGGCGACGAGTTCCAGGAGCTCAAAGACACCGATGGGCTGCGCCTCACCGCCTATCAGAACCTCAGGTTGGAGACCTTGGAGCGGCGTCCCGCGGTGCTCATGGAGGGGATCATCGGCCCGGCCAGCCGGCTGGTGGGCAAGACCTTGCGCGAGCTGCGGTTCCGCCAGCGCTTCGGCGTCCTGATCCTCGGGGTGCACCGGCAGACCGGAGAGTTCCGGCGCAACTTCGAGGACGTGCGGATCCGGGCGGGCGACACCCTGCTCATCGAGGGGCCGCGGCAGGCGATCGCCCGGGTGCAGGCGGAGCGCGACTTCGTCTCCCTCGCGGAGCCGGCATCGCCAAGCTATCGCAAGGGCAAAGCCCGCGTCGCCGCCGGCATCACCGTCGGGTTCGTGCTGGCCGCCACCTTCGGCGGGCAGCCCCTGGTCGTCGTCGCCCTGCTGGCCGCGGTGGCGATGTTGGCCACGGGCTGCCTGGAGCCGAACGAGGCCTACGGGGCGGTGAGTTGGAACATCATCTTCCTCGTCATCGGCATGCTCGGCGTGGGCAAGGCGCTCGAGGTGACCGGCGGCGCCGACGCGATGGCTGGCGGGATGATGAGCGCATTCGGCGGGGCGGGGCCTTGGGTGGTGTTGGCGGCGCTCTATCTCCTCGCCTCCATCCTCACCGAGCTCATCTCGAACAGCGCCGTCGCGGTGCTGTTGACCCCGATCGCGATCGGGATCGCAGATTCGTTGGGGGTCGAAGCGCGGCCGTTCGTGGTGGCGCTGATGATGGGGTGCAGCGCCAGCTTCGCGACGCCGATCGGCTATCAGACCAACACCTATGTGTACGGCGCCGGCGGCTACCGGTTCGGCGACTTCCTGCGCGTCGGGTTGACTTTGAACATCGTCCTGTGGCTGGTGGCGACGGCGCTGATCCCGCGCATCTGGCCTTTCTAGCCCGTTCTAGCCCGAATGGCGCTTGGTTGAGCCGGGTTCTCGACGGTTTGGGTCGAGGGCGGAACCGATGCTCGCTGCGGGAGATCCTCGTGGGTGCCGCCGTTTCAATCGTGCGCGGAACAGCCCCTCGGAGTCTCGTTCCCAACCGGGGAGGCGGTGGGATCGTTCAACACGAATGGCTCCGGAGACGCGGACCGCGGTGAGAGGCCCTTCGCGTTGCTCAGGGTGACAGCTCCGCGGAGTTGAGGGCAGTCAGGGCGGAGTGCGCAGATGGCCACCAGCCTCCCCGAGGAAGTGTTGTGTCATCCTGACAAGCGCAGCGCCGGAAGGACCCCGCCATGAAACCAGCGACCCGAGCCACCGGGACGCTCGGATGCCTTGACGGCTCCAAGCGAGCGGGCACCGAGACACTGCCACCCGTCGATGCCTTTCCTTAACCAAGCGCCATTCGTTCTAGCCCGGATCGATCTCCGATCTCCGGGCTGCGGCTCGCCCTCGTTGACGCAGAGGGCGTCGGCGTGGCGGCTCGGTTCGTGCAGGGGGTATCCGGGAGACGACCCTATCCGATGCGGGTCATCTCGTAGAGCGAGAAGCGTTCGATCGCGGTTTCGGTGGCGGCTTTGTAGGCGGCGATGTGGGGGGCTTCGACATGGGTTTGCCAGAGTTCCCGCGACTCCCAGTTTTCGAAAAACAGGAAGTGGGCGGGATCGTCGTTGTCCTGATGGAGATCGTACTGGACGAAGCCGGCCTCGTCGCGCGTCGGCGGGATGAGTTTCAATAGCTCCGTGCGGACGAGTTCGATTTTGTCCGGTTTGGCATGGATGTCGGCGACGATGGTGAGCGGGTCGGGCATCGGCGACAGTGGCCTCCCCAAGGGGCGCCGGCAAGCGGTGGCTCAGCCGGCGGGTGCGGTCGGGGTCGGGGGGCGGCGGCTCTGCCGCTCGAGGAACGGGTGGGCGAAGACCGCGAGGGCGATGATGGCGGTGCCGAGGTAGAAGGTCGGGCTCAGGTCTTTGTGGTCGCCCAGCAGGGCGGCGGCCAAGAGGATGCCGTAGACGGGTTCGAGGTTGTAGCTGAGGTGGACGGTGAAGACGCTGAGGCGTCGCAGCAGCTCGATGTACTGGGAGTAGGCGAAGACGGTGCAGCAGGAGGCGAGGAGGAACAGCCAGCCCCAGTCCGCCGCATCCGGGACGAGGGAGGGTTTGCCGCCGGCCGGCGAGGCGAACCAGACGGCGGCGGCGATCAGGGCGCTGAACGCGGCCGCACCGAGCATCTGATGGAACGCGATGCTGTAGTGGTGGTGGGAGCGGGTGAAGCGGGCGTTGATGATGGAGAAGGTGGTGCCGATGCCCGACGAGGCGATCGCGACCGCCAGCCCCGCACCGTATTGGAAGTCGCCGCCGGCGACCAGGGCGATGGCGCTGATCATGATGGCACCGAGGGCGAACTCGTAGCGCCGGTGGCGCCGGCCGCGGACCATCAGCGGTTCGAGGAGCGCCGTCCACAGCGCGCTGGTGGCCATGCCGAGCATGCACACCGAAGGGTTGGCGATGTGGACGGCGAGGAAGAAGCTGTACCAGTGCGCGCCCAACAGCAGCCCGTTGGCGAACAGCTTGGCGACCGCGGCGGGAGGCGTCCGCGGCAGGCGCGGGCGGGCGAGGCGGATCAGCAGCGCCAGCATCGCCGCGGCCATCGTGACGCGGTAGAAGACGAGGACGGCCGAGGGCAGGTCGATGAGGTGCCCGAGGATGCTGGTGAAGCCCCAGAGCAGCACGACGAAGTGCAGCTTCGCGAGGTCGATGGCAGATGAGGTGCGGGCGCCGTGCATCGGGTGGGTCCGACCCGTGGCGGGGCGCTCGGGAGGTCCGGGTTCTCCGCGGGGGGTGCGGGAGCGCGGCGCCTGCCGACGCGCGCCCATCGGGCGGGGGGCGCCGGGGATCGGGGCGCGGGTGACCGGGGCTACTTCTTCGCCCTCTTGGCTGCCGCGAGGCCTTTCTTGCGGGCGGCGATCGCGAGGGCTTTCGCCTCCTGTTCCCCGTACTTGTTGATGGAGAAGTTGCGCTTCTGGCGGACGCCGTCGGCGTCGGTCCAGGAGGCCTCCCAGAAGTAGTGGTAGTAGGTGTACTCCTCCGTGTCGCGGGTCGCCTCGCGCCGGCGGACGCCGACGATGCCCGAGGAGTTGCGCGACGAGGGGATGTCGTGGGGGCCGGTGTCCGCCGGGCCGAGCTCGTCGATCAGCGAGTCGCGGTAGGCGCGGGCTGCGGCGAGCGCTTTGGTTTTGCCCCTGTGGGCCGAGTCGGAGAAAAACTTGCTGGTGGCCTCCCCCTTGCGCATCACCCTGACCTGATAGCCGTGTGTCCCCTTCGCGTTCGCCCCCCCGTCGATGTCGATACGGGAGATATTCTTGTTCTTGTTAGCGGATTTCTTGGCCATGGCGGGGACGATAGCGGTCGCGGGTGGCCTTTCAACGCCTTTTTGCCTCCGTCGGTTTGTTAAGGAACGTGAAATGAGGGGGCGATCGAGCGGGTGGACGGGGTGCGGAATTCGCTTTCTCCCGCAGCCCGGGAGGGTGCATAATCCCCCCATGATCGCGATCCCTCCCGGCGCGCCCGCAGCGCGTATCCCCCTCGCCGCCATCGCCAGCGCCGGCTGTTTGCTCATGCCTTTCCCCGCGGCGGCCGCCCCCGAGGCGTTCGAGGTGGATCTCGCCCGCGTCGGGGATCTGCCGGGCGGCAAGGAGGCGGACGGGATCATCGGCGACTTCGTGTTGCGCAACGATTTTGTCGAGGCGGTGATCGCTCAGGACGCGCCGCGCCGCAAGGCGAACATGGGCACGTTCTGGGGGGCGGGCGGCACGACCCAGGGCTGCCTCTATGACCTGACGGAGCGCGGGTCGGACAACGATCAACTGACCATATTCTCGCCGCTGGGCCTGCGCGGCGGCGTGTCCTACGTGCGCATCGACGAGGCGGCCCCCGAGGGCGAGGCGGCCGTCGAGACGGTGGTCACGGCGGCCAGGGGCGGCGGGCTCTACCAGCGCCACCGCTACAGCCTGCGCGACGGCTGGCGCGGCGTGCTCATCGCCACGACGCTGCGCAACGAGACCGCGGGGGAGCGGACGGTACGGCTCAGAGACACCTGGACGAACTTCGACCGCACCGGCAGCGCCGGCGACATCCAGTGGGCGGACTCGATCGACCCGGCCGACAAGTGTGGCTACGCCTACCGCTGGGAGTGGCGCGAGGGCGCCAAGCCGCCCGAGGTGGTCTTGGCGCCCGGGGAGGAGGTCGCCTTCGAGCGTTTCCTCGCGGTGGCGGGATCGCCGTTGGAAGCGGTGGGGGTTTTGTTAGGGCGCCAGGGGCCGGCGGCGACCGTGCGCGGGTCGGTCGGCGGGCCGGATGGCGGGGCGGTGGCGACCGCGACCCTCACCGCGGCGGTCGCTGGCACGCAGGTGCCGGGGTATCCCGGCGGGGACGGGCGATTCGAGTTTCAGCTGCCCCCAGGCAGGGTGGAGATGCGGGCGGCGGACATCGGCCGCGACGCCGTCACCGGCGCGATCGACGTCGCCGCAGGTGCGGAAGGGACGCTGGAGCTGGAGATGGGTGCGGCGAGTGCCGTGACCTTCGACATCCGCGGCGAGGGCGGCGAGACCTTGCCCTGCAAGGCGCAGTTCCTGGCGCTCGGCGACACGCCTGCGGTCGACCTCGGGCCGAAGAACCGGGCGCACGGTTGCGCCGATCAGTTTCACTCCGAGCGCGGGCAGTTTCGGGTTCAGGTCCCTCCCGGGCGCTACCGCGTGGTGGTGACGCGCGGGATGGAGTACTCGCACCTCGCGGAAGAGGTCGAGGTGCCGGCCGGCGGCGAGGTTCAGGTGGCGGGCGTGCTGAGGCGGATGGTCGACACCTCCGGCTGGCTGGCGACCGACTACCACAACCACTCG
>JAUIGD010000333.1 GCA_030430255.1 Verrucomicrobiia bacterium | reverse complement strand
TGCTCACGGTGACGCTTCCACCGACCTTGTGGAGGTTGGACTGGAACGCCGGGCGGTCGATGCTAGGGCGGGGCGAGGCCTCCAGCGGCAGGTCCCCGAACACCCTGGCGAACGAGCCCGGCGGCCACCCGTCGAGGATGGGGCCTCGAACATGCAGCTGCTTGATGTAGATCCCGGTCTGAGGATTCTCGGTGCGGAAATTGTGCGGTGAGTAGCAGTGCACCGACACGTTTTCGTCCGGTCGGAGGAAGGCCTGCACGGTATGCGAACCCGGGTCTTGGCTCCCGAGCGAGACCACATCGACGAGCCGCTGAGGCTGCGGCCTGTCGTCTGCAAAGTAGTATTTGCCAGCGTGGACTTGCAGGGTCACGTCCTCCTCGAAGTCCCCGATCTTGGCGGCCTCGAAGGTGAGTTCGTAGCGGCCCTCCGCCGGCGGTTCGAAGCCGTCGAAAAAGAAAGAGTAGCTGTTGCCGTTGTTCGCCCGTGTCCACGAGAACAACGTGCCTTCCAGGAACGGTCGGTGATAGATGCGGTAGGTCTCGTGGCTATCCTTGATCTTGCTGGTCACCCAATTGCCTTCCGCCGGAAACCCGTCCACTGGAAACGCGTGCTCCAACAGTTCGTCGGCAACCGCGAAGTAGGACGCCAGCATCTCTTGTCCCAGTTGAATCCTGAGGCTTGAATCGAAGTCGTTCGTCCCACGGTCGTCTGGGAAACGATGGGTTAGATCGAGATCCGTCCCCAGCAGATCATTGACGGAACGGACAAATTCGTGCCGGCTGAGGCGGCGGTAGGAACCCGCTGTTCCGGTGCCCTCTCGCCCCGCCAGCCAGCCCAACACCATCCGGCGCTCCTCCGGGGAGGGATGCGGCTCATCTGTCGGCGGCATCTTGGCGGTGATCAGGTTCTCGAAGATCAGCGTGCCGTTGGCCCCGTCGCCCGCGAGCCATGCCTCGAGGTCGAACGCCCCTTTCTTCGAGTCCTCATCGTGACAATCGAGGCAGTAGCGTTCGAAAAACCGATGCGGCGTATCGCCTGGGGCTGCTGCGCCACCATCGCTGACGATGGCGATCGAGAGCCATACTGGGAGAAATCGGGTCAAAGGATCGCGGGTCACGGTAGTAGAGATGGCCTGCTGCAGTCAACGGGCGCCGCCGCACGAAAAGAATCCGTTGCGCAGGCGCCCGGTCACAAGTGAGTCTACCGAATGCCCCGACCCACCTTCGACCTCTACGTGAAACCCGGTTGCCCGTGGTGCACCAAGGCCACCGCTTGGCTGGACGCGCGGGGCTTCGAATACACCGCGCACGACGTCGTCGCCGACCCGGAGAGGTTCGCCGAGATGGAGCAGCTGACCGGGCAAACCCTCGCCCCGAACCTGCGGGTGCGCGTCGAGGGCGGCTCGGATTTGATCCTCGCCGATTTCGGCCCGGAGGAATTGGAGGCGTTCGTCGCGGAGCACGGGCTGCAGCCTTAGCCGGACGCGATGGCGATGGGCGCGGACTGGACCGGCAAAACCGTGGTCGTCACCGGCGGCGGCGGCGGTATGGGCGCGGCGGCGGCGCGGCGCTTCGCGGATGCCGGGGCGAGGGTGTTCGCCCTCGGGCGCACCATGGCCGCGCTCGAACGCGCGGCGCAAGGCCACGTTGGCATCGTGCCGTTCGAGTGCGATGTCGCCGACCCGGAGAGCGTCGATGCGGCGCTGGCGGAGAGCGGGCCGCCTGACGCGGTCGTCCACACGGCGGGGGTCAACACCCCCGACCGGGCGATGGCGCACGAGGATCCGAGCAAAGTGGCGTCGCTCGACAGTTGGAAACGGGTTCTCGACATCAACGTCCTCGGCGTCGTCAACGTCGTCCAGGCAGCGAGTACCCTCATGGCGGCGAATGGCGGCGGGCGGGTCGTGGTGGTCACCTCCACCGCCGGCCATGGCTACGACTCGTACGCCGGCGTGCCCTACACCGCCAGCAAGTGGGCGGTCCACGGGCTGTTGTTCACCGCCCGCCAGCAACTGGGGAGGCAGGGGGTCGTGCTCTCGGAGTACGCACCCGGGGAGGCGAACACCCCGATTGTCGACAAGCGTCCGGTGTTGCCAGGGGCCGAACATCGCGCGGCGATGATCCAGTCCGACGATTGCGCTGAGGCCCTGTTCTTCATCGCCTCGCAGCCCCACTGTGTGAGCCTGGTGCAGCTGCCGATCTACCAGCCCTTCGGCGGCATGCCGCCGGAGATCGCCTCGCCGTGGTTGGAGTCTCTCCGGATGGGCGCCCCCTAGGCCGAATAGCGCTTGGTTAAGCCTGGTTAAGCCGGGTTCTCGGCGGATTGAGTCGAGAACGAAACCGATGCTCGCTCCGGGAGATCCTCGTGGGTGCCGCCGTTTTAGCCGTGCGCGGAACAGCCGCTACGAGTCGAGTTCCCAACCTGGGAGGCGCTGGGGTCATTCACCACGAATGGCTTCGGAGGCGCGGACCGTGGTGGGAGGCCCTTCGCTTTGCTCAGGGTGACAGCGCGGGAGTGGAATGTGGGGCGTGATGCGGGTTTCGACCCCCGCGGGGAAGGCGGCGTGTCATCCTGACAAGCGTAGCGCCGGAAGGATCCCGCCATGAAACCGGCGGCCGAGCCACCGGGACGCCCCGGATGCCTTGACGGGCGCCAAGCGAGCGGGAACCGAGACGCTGCCACCCGTCGATGCCTATCCCTAACCAAGCGCCATTCCCCCTAGGCCCAGATCGATCACCAAGCTCCGGGCTGCGGCTCGCCCCCGGTGACGCTGAGGGCGTTGGGAACGGCTCGGGCAGGGTGTTCATCGTGCCGCTTCACCGATCCCTGCCGCTGCCTGCTCAGCATCAGCGAAAGGCGGCGTCTCGCCTGCGGAGGTGGCGATCGATCCGGGCTAGAATAGGCGGGAGAATCGGGGGGCAGGTGGCGGTACACTGACGAAACCCATGCCCCGGATCCTCTCGAAATCCTCTGCCCTCTCGGCTCTGCTCCTCGCTTCGGCCCCGGCGGCGAGTCCCGCGCTCGAGTTCAACCGCGACATCCGGCCGATCCTCTCGGACAACTGCTTCGCCTGCCACGGCTTCGACGAGAAGACGCGCGAGGCCGACCTGCGCATCGACCTGCCCGAGGCCGCCTTCGCGAAAAACGGGGACGGCGAGGCGGCCATCGTCCCCGGCGACCCGGAGGCGAGCCTGATCTGGCACCGCATCGACACGGACGACCCGGACGACATCATGCCGCCGCCGAAGTCACACAAGACGCTCAGCGCGGAGGACAAGGCGACCATCAAACGCTGGATCGAGGAGGGCGCCCCCTACCAGAAGCACTGGGCATTCGAGCCACCCGTCAAACCCGAGGGCGCCGAAAGCATCGACGCCTTCGTCCGCGCGGCGCTGCAGGGCAGGGGCTTGAACCCCCAACCTCAGGCCGACAAACCGACGCTGATCCGCCGCGCAGCGCTGGCGTTGACCGGCCTGCCGCCGTCGGTCGCGGAGGTCGACACCTTCCTCTCCGACACCGAGCCCGGCGCCTATGAACGGATGGTCGACCGCTACCTCGCGTCGCCGCACTACGGCGAGGAGATGGCGCGGCACTGGCTGGACGTCGCCCGCTACGCCGACACCCACGGGATGCACCTCGACAACGAGCGGCAGATGTGGCCGTACCGCGACTGGGTGGTCCAGGCCTTCAACGAGAACCTCCCCTACGACGACTTCACGGTCGCGCAGATCGCCGGCGACCTCCTGCCCGAGCCGACCCAGGACCAGCTGGTCGCCACCGGCTTCAACCGCTGCAACGTCACCACCGGCGAGGGCGGCAGCATCGCCGAGGAGTGGATCTACCGCTACGCTGTCGAGCGCGCCAGCACCACCGCCCAAGCCTGGCTCGGGCTCACCGCGGAATGCGCGGTGTGTCACGACCACAAGTACGACCCGATCACACAGAGGGACTTTTACTCGCTCTACGCGTTCTTCCACTCGAACGCCGACCCGGCCATGGACGGCAACGCCCTCCTCACGCAACCGGTGGTCAAAGTGAAACCCGAGGGCTACGACACGCAGGTCCAAGCATTCGCCGAGCGCGAGGCGGCGCTGGGAGTGAAGATCGGCGAACTCGCCGCCAGCATCGGATACCGCGACCCCGCCGAACAGGACCCGCCGCCGCCGGTCTCCGAGTCGGAATCGCTCTGGTTCGACGACGCCTTCCCCGCCGGGGCGCAGGTGCAGAGCTCGGCCACCGCGGTGAGCTTCGTCGACGGCCCGGTCCACGGCGGCGCGAAGTCGCTCAAGGTCGCCGGCCCGGCGATGGCGCAGACCTTCTATCAGGCCGGCGCCGCCGACCTCGTCGTCCCCGCCGGCGCCCGCTTCTTCGTCCACGTCCACCTCGACCCCGCCGACCCGCCCGAGGAGGTGATGGTGCAGCTCCACTCGGACAGCTGGCGGCACCGCGCGATCTGGGGCCGCGACCTCATCGACTGGGGCACGGCCGGCACCGGCGAGCGCTTCCCCGCCGGCGACCTGCCGAAGCCGGGCGAGTGGGCGCGCCTGGAGTTCGACGCCGCCAGCGTCGGGCTGCCGGCCGGCACCGCGATCCAGGGCTTCGCCTTCACCCTGCACGGCGGCACCGCGCACTTCGACAGCTTCGGTGTCGTCGGGCGCACCGACCCCGCCGCCGACCCGGCGCAGAGCTACGCGGCCTGGTTCAAAGCCCTGCCGGACGGCGAGAAGAACGCTCTGCCGGGGGATGACGCCGGCCGGCGCGCCCGCTACCTCGCAACCGTCTGCACGCAAACCAAAGCGCGGTTCGCCCCGCTGAGGGAGGAACTCGAGGCGGTCAAAAAAGAGCGTGCCGACTACGAGGCCGGCGTGCCCTCGACCTTCGTCTTCCGCGACCTGCCACAGCCGCGCAAGAGCTTCGTCATGATCCGCGGCGAGTACGACCAACCCGGCGAGGAAGTCCAGCCCGATACGCCGGCGGTGCTGCCGCCGCTGGCGAAGGACGGCGGGCGCGCCACGCGGCTCGACCTCGCCCGCTGGATCGTCGCGCCCGAGAACCCGCTCGCCGCACGCGTCGCCGTCAACCGCCTCTGGCAGCAGTTCTTCGGCACCGGGCTGGTGGAGAGCAGCCACGACTTCGGCACCCAGGGTGACCTCCCGACCCACCCCGAGCTGCTCGACTGGTTGGCGGTGAGCTTTGTCGAGAGCGGCTGGGATGTGAAGTCCCTCGTCCGCCTGATGCTCACCAGCGAGACCTTCAAGCAATCGAGCGCCGCCCCGGCGGAGAACTGGGCGGCCGACCCGGACAACACCTGGCTGTCGCGCGGCCCGCGGTTCCGGCTCGACGCCGAGCAGGTCCGCGACCAGGCACTCTTCGTCGGCGGCCTGATCGAGCTGCGGATGGGCGGCAAGGGCGTGAACCCTTACCAGCCGCCGAACATCTGGGAGCCGCTCGGCTTCGGCGGCTCCAACACCCGCTTCTACAAGCGCGGCGACGGCGACGACCTCTACCGCCGCACGCTCTACACCTTCATCAAGCGCACCGCCCCGCACCCGCTGATGGAGAACTTCAACATGCCCAACCGCGAGGATTCCTGCATCCGCCGCGACCGCACCAACACCCCGCTGCAGGCGCTGCAGCTCATGAACGACGTCCAGCACTACGAGGCCGCCCGCGGCTTCGCGACGCAGATCCTCGCCGCCGCCGGGGACAACGCGGGGCGCATCGACTACGCCTACCGCCGCGCGCTGGCGAGGGGCGCGGCGCCCGAGGAGGTCACCGCCCTGAGCCGCCTCGCCGACAGGCAGCTCGCCCGCTACCGCGCCGCGCCCGAAGACGCCACCAAGGCGATCACCTTCGGCGACAGCCGACCGCCGGAAGGCGTCGACCCCGCCGAGCTCGCCGCGTGGACCCTGGTAGCGAATTTGGTTTTGAACCTGGATGAAACCGTGATGCGGAACTGATCTGATTGATGATTGTCGAGTGATGATTGTTGATTTTTGAAGTGGTGGAAATGCGATGAAGAAGCCAGCGGAACTCGAAGAGCGGTTGATCGATTTCGCGGTGAGCGTGATCGGTGTTGCTGAGGCTCTTCCGGACTCGCGAGCCGGTAGGCATGTCGCCGGCCAGCTCGTCCGCTCCGGCACATCACCTGCGCCCAACTACGGCGAAGCCCAGAGCGCCGAATCCCGAAAGGACTTCATCCACAAGATGAAGATCGCCCTCAAGGAACTCCGAGAATCACTCGTCTGGCTCAAGATCATCGAACGCAAACCTCTGTGCGAACGGTCGCAGGTATAGATCGTTTCCCGGCGAGAAGGAAGCGGCCGCGGCGTCTGCTTCTGCATTTGCAGGCCGGGCCTGCAAAAGGGAAGGGATGTCATGGCGGAGAACTGGGTGTTCGGATACGGCTCGCTGATGTGGCGCCCCGGTTTCCCGTTTGCCGAGCGCCATCCGGCCCGGCTCGAGGGCCTGCACCGCAGCCTCTGCGTCTATTCCCACGTGCACCGGGGAACGCCCGAGCGGCCCGGGCTGGTCCTGGCGCTCGACGATGGCGGACATTGCGACGGCGCCGCATTCCGGGTGGAAGACGCCGTCTGGGAGGAGACCTGCGCCTATCTCCGCGCGCGCGAACAGCCGACCATGGTCTATCTCGAGCGCCGGCACCCGGTGAGACTGTCGGGCGCGCGGACGGACGTAGTCGAGGCGACCTGTTTCGTCGTCGATCGCGCGCATCACCAGTATGCCGGCCGGCTCGACCTGGAGACCCAGGCCGAAATCGTGCGTGGGGGTGTCGGCCAGTCCGGGGAAAATCCCGAATACCTCCGCAACACGGTCCTGCATCTGCGCGAGGTCGGCATTCGCGACGACGACCTCGAGGCGCTCTACCGTCTGGTGGATGAGGCCTAGACGCCGGGTACCGGATCCGGGAAGGGCAAGAGCAGACGCCCATGGACCCCGGCTTTCGCCGGGGATGCGGGGGTGGCGGTCGGGTCGGCCGGGGTCGGTACGGGTCGCGGGAAGGGCGGATTGCGTGGGGGGACTTGCCGGTTTGGTCCGACCCGGGCTGGTTCGGTTCACCTCGCGGACAAGGAGGGTTGCCATGTGTGAATATTCCGGTCCGAACCACGAATTCCCGGCGAAGGCCGGGAT
>JAUIGD010000332.1 GCA_030430255.1 Verrucomicrobiia bacterium | reverse complement strand
CGCGAGGCGTCGACCTCGACCGAGTGGCTGGCGCCGTCGGAACCGTGCATGGCGACGTGGGTCAGGCGGTTGTCTTCGAGGGTGTCGACGAAGTAGATGCCGTCCCAGCCCGAGCCCGCGCCCGGCAGCGTCGCGAAGGTGATCGGGGCGTCGGCGGTGCCTTCGGCGAGCAGTCTCCCGTTGACGGTGATGCGGGTGCCGGCAGCGAAGTAGACGGTGGCACCGGCCTCGATCGTCAGGGTGCGGCCGGCCGGGACGACGAGGTCGCCGGTGACGAGGTGGGGGCCGCCGGCGGCAGTCCAGGCCGTGTCGGCGGCGAGGGTGCCGGAGACCGGGGCGGTGAAGCCGGTGTCGAACCAGATGGTGACCGCGTCCGTCCAGACGATGGCGCCGGCGGCGTCGAGGGCTTCGATCCGGAGGGTGTTGAGCCCTGCGGCGAGCGTCAGGCCGGGTGCGGGCAGCGTCCAGGTGCCGCGCCGGTTGTCGAGGCGGGCGGGGATGCCGTCGACGAGGACCGAGGCGGTGAGGGCGCCGTCGAGGGTGCCATCGAGGTCGGAGAAGGTCGCCTCGGTGGTGTAGGGGTAGCCGTTCTGCGTCGGCAGCGAGCTGGCCGCGGAGAAGGTGCTCGGGATCTGCGCGAGGATGTGGTCTCGGCGGGCGTCCATGAAGGCGATGATGTCCCCGTGGACCCCGGTGTCGGGCGAGAACCAGTCGAGGCAGTTGGTGACGGTCGCGTCGAACTCCGGCTTGGCGAAGGTGGTGTCCAACAGCTCGCGGAGGGCGGCGTAGTAGAGGCGGCAGATGGTCGGGTCGTCGAAGAAGCGGTCGAAGGCGGTCCAGTCCTGGCCGGCGAAGTTCGTGACGGCCGGGAAGATCGTGTCGTCCGGATCGGTCGGCGTGTCGCCTAGGCCGAAGATGGTGTCGAAGTCGTGCGGGACCAGCTTGAAGCGTGTGTCGAGGTTGCCGCGATAGAGTTTGTAGTCGTCGTCGGTGCCGTTGGAGAGGTTGGTCTCGCGGCTGAGGATGATGGTCATGTAGGCGAACCAGCGGGCCCACTGTTCGTAGTCGACCCGGGCGGCGACCTCGGAGGCGAAGTCCGCCCCGGGCGCGGTGTCGAAGAGGATGAAGAGCGCGTGCAGGTCGGCCCAATCGTTCTCGGTCGCGTTGGTCGACTTCGACCAGCCGTCGTCGAGGTAGCCGGCGACGTCCGGGTTGCCCTCGCCGTCGTCGCGGACCGCCCACTTCACGTTGGGGCGACCTTTGGAATAGATATTGCCGTCGGGGTCGCCGGGGAAGTGACGCTCCGCCCAGTCGCCGTTGATCGGCTCGATGTGGAGGAAGGAGCCGTAGCGCCGGCCGTTCTGGGCGTCGGTGGCACGGTTGACCCCGTTGTGGCGGAGCTGGACGGGCTTGGCGTCGGCGGCCTCGATGCCGGATGCGTTGGCGAGTTTCGAGCCGAGCAGCTGGAGGTAGACGAACTGGGTATTCAGATTGATGGCCGAGACCCCGTTCCAGGGCGTGTCGCGGGGGATGTTGAGGCGGTTGTTGCGCGGGTTGCGCGAGCGGCTGCCGGCGCCGCGGACGCGGACGCCGCAGTTGTAGCGGACGTCGACGTCGTCGCCTTGGCGGGCGATCAGCGTGGTGTTCTTCTGGGCGTCAGAGTCGCCGTTGAAGTTGTTGAACCGGAAGTCCCGGTCTTCCCGGACGGGCATGACGAGGCGGTAGATCGGCTGGTCGCCGGTGTATTCTTCGGCGTCGAACTGGAACAGCGCGTTGGCTTCTTGGTTGCCCCCGCCGTCGCTCGGGCCGGGCCAGGTGCGGGACAGGGCACCGTCGTTGCCCTCGACGTAGAACTCGATCACGGTGCCGTCGTCGGCGCCGGGGATGAATGCGCCATAGGTGCCGTCGCCGGGGGCGCCATCGCCGTGCAGGCCGTCGTCGGACATGGGCGCAGCGGTGAAAGGGTCGGGGTCGATCGCCGAGACGCGCCAGTGGAGGGTGGCGGCCAAGCTCGAGCCGTCGTTGTCTTTGAGGTCGGCGGTGACGGCGACGGTCTGGCCCGGGCGGGGGATGGCGGGGCGGTGTTTGACGTCGAGGATGAGCGGTGCGGCATCGACGGAGGATCGCGAGTTCTGCGCCCCGGGGGTCGGTGCGATGCTGTGTGCCCAGTTCTGGCCGTGTTTGTTGGAGAGGAGCGGGTTGACGAGTTCGAGCGAGGCGCCTCCACCGTCGGCCGGCGAATCCCAACGCCAGCCGGACTCGCCGTCGAGAACCGCGTCGTCGGTCTCGGCGCGCCGCCGCGCCCAATCCCCCTGATCGGCGTAGGTGAGGTCGTCGACCTCGACGCCGAGCGCATCGATGATGCGGATGCGCTCACCGCTGTTCGAGAGCTTGCCGCCCCACGGGCCGAACACGAGGGGGGCTGCCCCGTATGCCGCCGTGAACGCGGCGGGGTCGGCGGAGACCACCGCGTAGCCGCCTGCGGGGATCACGGCGTCTGGAGGGAACTCGAAGCTCAAGCCGCTGGTGAAGCTCCACCCGGCCACGGGAACCGGGCCGGAGCCGATGTTGTGGAGTTCGATGTATTCCTCAGCGTCGTTCTCACTCGCGGGGTGGAACATGATCTCGCTGATGACGACCGAATCCGCCGCGGCGCCGACGAAGAGCTCGACGGTCGCCGGTTGTGAATCGAGACCACCGGCGCGGGCGAAGTAGGTGAACGAGTCGAGGCCGCTGAAACCGGCGTTCGGCGCGTAGGTGAACGAGCCGTCGGCGGCGAGCGCGAGGCTGCCCCCGGCGGGCGCGGTGAGCGCCTGGGCGGTGAGGCTCTGGCCTTCGACGTCGCGATCGTTGGCGAGCACGCCCTCCCCGGCGGCGACGCTGATCGCCTGGTCGAGGACGACGAAATACCGGTCGTCGTCGGCGACGGGTGCGTCGTCGACGGGGCTGATCTCGAGCGCCACGGTGACGGCGGCCGACTCCTGGAAGGGGTCGGCGGCGGCGTAGGTGAAGGAGTCGGGACCGGCGTAATCCGCTTCGGGCGTGTAGGAGAACGAACCGTCGGCGGCGAGGGCGAGCGAACCGTGTTGCGGGCCCGCTTTCAGCACCGCGGTGAGCGGATCGGACTCGGGGTCGGTATCGTTGTTCAAGACGCCGAACAGCGCGGGCACCAGCAGCGGCGTGTCCTCGGTGCCGACATAGGAATTCGCGATTGCGGTGGGCGGGGCGTTGACGTCGATGGTGACGGTGGTGGCTGGCGACCGTGCGCTCCAGTCGTCGGCGCGATAAGTGAAGGTGACCGCCCCGGCGAAGCCGTTCGCCGGCGAGTAGGTGAGCGCGCCGTCGGGGGACAGCACCAGGGAGCCGGAGCCGGGCTGGGTGTCGATCACCGCGGTGATGTCGTCGCCGTCGACGTCGATGTCGTTGCTCAGCAGGCCGGGGGCTGCGGCGGTGAGGGTCGCCCCCGGGGCGATGAGGAAGCGGTCTGGGGCTGCGGCGGGTGGGTCATTGACGGCGGCGACGGCGATCTCGACGGTGACCGGCGGCGAGGCGGAGATCCCGTCGAAGGCGCGGTAGGTGAAGCGGTCGTCGCCATTGAAATTCGCATTGGGGGAGTAGAGGAACGAGCCGTCGGGGTTCAGCTCGATGGCTCCGCCGAGTGGCGGCGAACCGACGAATGCGGTCAGTGCCGAGCCGTCTGGATCCGAGTCGTTCGCCAACACGCCGGCCGGTGCGCCGACCGCGAGCGGGGTGTCCTCGACGGTGGCGTAGCTGTCGGGGCTGGCGACCGGGAGGTTGTTCGGGCCGGGGGTGACGGTGATCGAGGCGGTCGCGGTCGCGGTCGCTTCACCGTCAGAGAGCAGGTAGGTGAATGCGTCCGGCCCTTCGTAGTTGAGGTCGGGGACGTACGTGAACGAGCCGTCGGCGGCGAGGGCGAGGGTGCCGTGGGATGGCGGTGTCGCGACGCTCGCCGCGAGGGCGGTGCTGTCGATGTCGATGTCGTTGTGGATGACGCCGAAGAAGCGTCTGCGCTGGCCGGTCAGGCGGAGGTCGAAGCTGATGTCCGAGCTGGTGTTGCTGGTCTGGTGGACTTCGACCGCGATGGTGTTGGTGCCCGCGACGAGCGCGGAGGGGGGGATGTCGTGCTCGAAGAACTGGGTCTCGGACGCGGCGTTGCCGTCGGCTGGGGTATCGAAGGCGGCCCCCTGCGTGAGGTTGTCGTAGACGGCGGGTGCCCCGTTGATGTGGACGGCGGCGCCGTCGTCCCGGCGCAGCCCGAGGATGAGGGACTCGAAGGAGGCGGGGTCGTCGACCTCGAAGGTGGTGCGGAAATAGGTGGTGATGTGTTTGTCGTCTTCATCCGGCCCGAAGCTGACGACCGTGGCCTCGTCGTCGTCGCCATAGCCGAGTTCCGCTGGTCCGGAAGGCCAGGCGGAGTCGTCGAAGCCGGGTTGCCGCCAGGCGCTGCCCTGGTCGCTGCCGTCGTCGAGGTAGCGCCAGTTCGAACCCGCCGCGATGAGCTGGCTGACGCCGGAGTCCACCACGCTGACGCCGAAGCGGTCGATGGCCCAGGACTCGTCGTCGCCACCGGACCAGTCGTCGCCGTCGGCGAAGATCTCGATGGTCGCCCCGGCGGCGGTGTGGGGGATGTTCTGTAGCGCGGGTTCGAGCGCCATGTCATAGGCGGAGTCGAGGTCGCCGGGGGTGCTGCCGAAGCCGAGGTCGACCTTCCTAGCCAACTCCCCGCCGGGGGGCGCGGTGTAGGTTTGGTTGCCATTCCCCGAGTTCTCGAAGCTTGTCGAAAATACGGTCTGGCCGTCCAGGCGGACGGTGAAGGCGTCGCCGTTGTCGCCGTCCCAGGAGTCGATGACGGCGAGCACGAAGCCGATGGAGAGCTGATCGTGAGGGGGGAGGTTGGCGAGGGTGACGACGGTGGCGTTGTCCAGGCTGCCGGCGGTGCGGTTGCGCAGGAAGTTGTCCCCGAAGCCTGGCAGGGCCGAGAACGCCCCGGTGCCTTCGAGCGCGACGACGTTGGAGAACTCGGCGCCCGCCGAGGAGGCGAAGTCTTGTTCGAGCACGGTCAGGGGCGTCGGTGCCCCGCTTTGCGAAACGACCAAGGGCATGTTCTCGCCGACGCTGTAGGTGTCGTCGACGGCGAGGGGGGGGTCGTTGATCGGGGTGACGGTGACGGTGACCGTCCCGGGCGCGGAATCGAGTTCGCCGTCGTTGGCGCGGTAGGTGAAGGTGGCGGTGCCCGCAAAATCCGCCGCAGGGGTGAAGGAGAACGCACCGTCGCCCGCCACGGCGGCCACCCCGGAGGAGGGCGCCGGGCCGTCGACGATGGCGAAGGTGAGGGGGGAGCCCTCCGGGTCGGACGCGTTGGTCCCGAGGCCGAAGAAGGCGGGGACATCGAGGGCGCCGTCTTCCGCGACGGTCACCGCCCTCGGATTGGCGAGGGGCGGGTCGTTCACCGGGGTGACGGTGAGGTGCACGGTCGCCGGCGCCGAGGTGCCGGAGGCATCCGAGGCGGTGTAGGTGAAGGAATCGGGCCCGTAGTAGTCGGGGTCGGGCACGTAGGTGAAGGTGCCGTCGGGGTTGAATTGGACGCTGCCGCGAGTTGGGCCGGTGGCGAGTTCGGCGACGAGGCTCGCCGGATCCCCGGTGTCGTTGTCGAGCGTGCCGCCACCGGCGCCGCCGCCGACGAACTCGATCACGATGTCGTCGAACCAGGCGTCGGTGATCTCGCTGGGGGTGGAGGAGCCGCTGTTGTGCACCCCGAAGTCGAACAGGTGGTCGCCGGCCGCGAGGCTCAGCTCGGCGGTGTGGGTCTGCCAGCCGCTGTCCTGGTCGCCGCCGCCGTTGCCGTCGCCGACGAAGCGGAACACGTGGGGGTCGCCGCCGGCCCCCTGGGGGATCCCGTCGACGGTGAACAGGATGGCGGACTCTTCGTTCGGCTCGTATCCCGAATCGACCAGCAGCCGGTAGCGGAATCGCACTTGCAGCGTCGCGGGTCCGGACAGCGCCACCGGCACGCGCCAGGCGCCTGCGGAAACGGTATTCTGAAAACTCGGTCCACCGCCGACGCGGATGTGGGCGGCGCCGCCGGTGAACCCGGCGGAGGCGTCGAGGTCGCCGCTGGCGAAGTTCGGCGCCGAGGTGTCGTAGGGGGCGGAGAAAGGGTCGTCGATGTAGGTGAACGACCCCGCGCCGCCGCTCGGCGCCGGGGAGAGGGCGAGGTCGAAGCCGACATCGGAACTGTTGAGGGTGGCCTGGTGGACTTCGACGGCGACGGTGTTCGCGCCCTCGACCAGCAGGCCGGTGAGGTCGATGCTCTGGGAGACATAAGTGTTCTCGTCGCCGAGCGAGTTGTCCGCGAGGGTCTCGGTGGTGGGCGGGCCCGCGGGCATGTTGGGGGTGCGGAACACCTCGCTGCCATTGATATAGACGATCGCCGCGTCGTCGATGAGGTAGCTGAGTTCCCAGTCGGCGAGGGCCGCCTCGGCGGCGGTCAGCGTGAAGGTATTGCGGAACAGATAGGTGCTGATCAGGTTCTCCCCGTTCCCGGCGGCACCGATGCCGAACAGGGTATCCGGCGCCCCGGGGAAGGCGCCGATCCCGCCGGCTTGCAAGGGGGTGTCTCCTGTCTCCCACGGGCCGACCGAGGAGGTGGCGATATCGAAGCCGGGTTCATACCAAGCGAAGCCGCCGTCGTCGCCAGGGTAGCCATCGCCGTTGCCGTTCGCGTTCTCGATGCGATCGAGGTAGCGCCACGGGCCGTCGAACGCGCCGGGGCCGCTCTCGTCAACGCCGCCGAAGGGCTCGTCCACCAAGGGGCCTGAGCTGGCGGTGAAGGGGAGATCCTCGGAGAGGGTGTAATGATCGTCGATTGCGGTCGGGACCGCGAAGGCCGCGAGTGGGGCAAAGGCGGCTGCGGTGAGAGTACAGGAGCAGATTCGGGCGGACATCGGGGCGGATGCGGGGGGGGGGGCGGGGAGGGTGCGGGGGGGGGGCGGCCGGGCTAGGCAGCCCGTGGCCGTGTGCGCGGGCTGTGCCTTGGCGTATGGCCGATTCAGCGCTGAGCATGAGTTTTTGGCGAGCATGGCGGGCGGAATCCAGCCGCGCAAACTGCTCGCTCCCGCCTTGTGGCTTGGG
>JAUIGD010000331.1 GCA_030430255.1 Verrucomicrobiia bacterium | reverse complement strand
AGGCGGACTCCACGATGTCGTCGAGGTTCGAGTCCCGCTTCAGCTTTTTCTTCGGGGTGTGCGAGCGGAGGCCGAAGATGATGTTCTCGTAGATCGAGATGGGCAACGGGTTCGGCCGCTGGAAGACCATGCCGACGGCCTTGCGCAGCTCCGGGAGGGAGACGTCATCGTCGTAGATGTTCTTGCCGAGGATCTCGATGGTGCCGTTGGTGGTGACGTTCCCGTAGCGCTCGTTGATGCGGTTGAAGGAGCGGAGGAGGGTGGTCTTACCGCAGCCGGAAGGGCCGATGAGGGAGGTGATGATGTTTGGCTTGATGTCTACGGAGACGCCAAACAGGGCCTGGAAGTCGCCGTAGAACAGGTCGACATCGCGGGTGCGGATCGTGGCGGGGGCGCTGCTGTCGGGTTCCATCGGTCAGCGGGCTAGCCCATTTCGCCCGAGAGGTAGCGGGCGGTGAGGGTGTGTTTGGGGTTCTCGAACACCTCCCGGGTGGGGCCGAGCTCGACGATGTCCGAGTCGTTGAGAAACATGAGGTCGTCGGCGATTCGCTGGGCTTGCTGGATCAGGTTGGTCACGAGGATGATGGTCATCTTCTCCTTGAGCCCGACGAGGACGTCCTCGATCTTCATGGTCGTGACGGGGTCGATGGCGATGGAGAATTCATCGAGGCACAACACTTCGGGCTCGAGCGAGAGGGCGCGGGCCAAGGTGAGGCGCTGTTGCTGACCGCCGGAGAGCTTGGTGCCGAGCGAGTGGAGCCGGTCTTTGACCTCGTCCCAGAGGACCGCCTGGCGGAGGCACCGCTCGACGATTTCGTCGAGGGTGTCCTTGTCGTGGATGCCGGCGCGCCTCGGGCCGTAGGCCACGTTCTCGTAGATCGAGAGCGGCAGGCCGACGGGGAGGGGGAACACCATGCCGATGCGGCGGCGGAGGGAGTAGACGTTCTTGATCGCGCGCACGTCCTGGCCGTCGAGCGTGACGCGGCCGTCGACGCTGGCGGTGGGGATGAAGTCGATGGTGCGGTTGATGCACTTGAGCAGCGTGGTCTTGCCGGAGTTGGCGGGGCCGACGATGCCGAAGATGGAGTTTCTGCGGATGAAGAAGTCGAGGCCGTCGAGGGCGATGTCCGAGGCGTAGCGAACGCTGACGTTGCGGAACTCGATATGGTGGTGGTCGCTCATGCGCGGGGGTCTGGGGGGAGGCGGTTCTACCACTTCTTGCGCGAGCGCAGCCAGCCGCGCAGGGCGATGGAGACGCTGTTGACGGCGAGGATCAGGGCGATCAGGACGGCGGCGGTGCCGAATTTCATCTCCTCCGGCATGCCGGAGATCTTCTCCGCGACGACATGGAGGTGGTAGGACAGGGCCATGAACTTGTCGTCGAGGTCGTAGGGCATCAGCTTCCGGTCGAGCGAGGTGGTGTTGACCGCGACGGCGGCGGCGGCGCCGGTGAAGAGGATCGGGGCGGTCTCGCCCGCGGCGCGGGACACCTCGAGGATGACGCCGGTGAGGATGCCGGAGACGGAGTTGGGCAGAACGATGGTGCGGATGGTCTGCCATTTGGTGGCGCCCATGTTCCAGCAGGCCTCGCGGAAGCTCATGGGCACGGCCGCGAGCGCTTCGCGGGTGGCGGTGACGATGACCGGGATGGTCATGACCGCGATGGTGCAGGCCGCCGCGAGCAGGCTTTTGCCCATGCCGAGGGTGAGCACGAAGGCGCCGACGCCGAACAGGGCGTGCACGATCGAGGGGACGCCCGCGAGGGAGGTCACGGCCATGCCGATCGCCCGGGTGAGCCAGTTGTCGGGGGCATACTCGTTGAGGTAGATACCGGCGAGGATGCCGATCGGGGCGACGATCACCAAGGAGGTGAGGACGAGGTAGAAGGTGCCCATCAGCGGCAGCCAGATGCCGCCCGATTTGCCCAGCGGGCCGGGATCGCTCCAGATGTAGCTCGGCGAAAGGACCGGCGATGCTTTGGCGAAGAGGTAGACGATGATGGTGATGACCGGGATGATGAGCGCCAGCGCGGCGGACAGCATGAGGGCGCGGGCGAGCTTCTCCTTGAACAGCTTGCGCTGCTCGAAGACGCTGGCGGCGAAGGGGTGCGGGAGGTTTTCCATCGCTTTGGGTGCTTAGCTGTGCTTCTTCTTCACGCCCTTGATCACCAGGTCGGACACGACGTTGATGGCGACGCTGATGCAGAGCAGGACGATGCCGATGACGAACAGCATCTGGTAGTGCTGGTCGCCATGGGCGGTGTCCTTCATCTCGGAGGCGATGGTTGCGGTCATCGCCTTCACCCGTTCGAAGAGGAAGGAGAGGTTGAAGACTTGATCGCTGGAGGGGATGTTCTCCGTCCCTCCGGAGGCCATCCAGACGGCCATCGTCTCGCCGACGGCGCGCCCGACGCCCAGCATGGCGGCGGCGAGGAGCCCGTTCTTGGCGGCGGGGAAGAGGACGCGGTAGACGACCTCCCAGCGGCTGGCGCCGAGGGCGAGGGCGGCCTCCCGGTAGGAGTCGGGGACGGCGCGGAGGGAGTCTTCGCTGATCGAGACGATGAGGGGGATCGCCATGAAGGCGACCATCAGCGAGGCGTTGAAGAGGTTCACGCCGACCTCGACGCCGAAGACGTTGCGGATGATGGGCCCCATGATGACGAGGCCGATGAAGCCCCAGATGATGGAGGGGATGGCGGCGAGCAACTCGATGAGCACCTTGAGGGTCTCCTTGACTTTGCCCTGTGCGAATTCGGAGATGTAGATTGCGGCGGCGAGCCCGAGCGGCATCGCGATCAACATGCTGACGACGGTGATCGCGAAGGTGCCATAGAGGATCCCGGCTGCGCCGTAGGAGGGCTCGTTCCCCGGGGCGGGATTGGGGATCCACTTGTTGGTGAAGAAAAACTCACCCCAATCCACCTTGCTGAGGATCGGGGCGGCCTCCCGGAAGATGAAGAAGAAGATCGCGCCGACGAAGAGGATGGAGCTCCATCCGCTGCCATAGATGACGGCGCGGATCAGGGGCTCGGCCCCGTCGACGAGACGGGAGCCGAGCGCCCTGATGGAGTTTTGCTTTGAGCCGTTGGCCATGGCTGCGGGGGGCGGGGCGTGGGGTGGGAGGTGGGGCCTGGCTCCCCGAGCTCAGCGGGGTGTCAGTTGGCGGGCACGAAGCCCTGCTCGGCGACGACTTTCTGGCCGGCTTCCGACTTGAGCCAGGCGAGGTATTTGCCGACGGCGCTCTCGGGGTCGGGCTCGCCGACCGTGTAGATGTAGAGTGGCCGCGCGATGGGGTAGGTCTTGTTCTGGACGTTGGCGATGGAGGGTTCGATCGCCGTGCCGCCGTCTTCGGCGCTGACGGCGAGCCAACCGACGTCGTCGGTCTTGTAGCTCATGCCGCTGTAACCGATGCCGGAGGGGGTGGTGGCGCAGAACTCGACGACGCCCTGGGAACCGTTCGCGGCCCCGGTGCCGGACTTGTACTCGCTGGAGGCGAGGATCGCCTTCTGGAAGTAGCCATAGGTCCCGGAGCTGTTGGAGCGGCCCATGCGCTCGATCTCGGCGTCGGGGCCCCCGACTTGGCTCCAGTTGTCGATCGTCCCACCTTCGGCCCAGATCTCTTTGAGCTGGGGGACGGACAGGCTCTTGACCGGGTTGTCCTTGTGGACGTAGACGGCGATGCCGTCGTAGCCGAGGATGTGTTCGACGGCTTCCGCTCCGCGAGCGGCTTTGATCTTCTCGGCTTCGGAGTCTTTGATCTTGCGGCTGGAGTGGGCGATCTGAGCGGTGTCGTCGATCAGCGCTTTGAAGCCTGTGCTCGAGCCCTCTCCCTCGACGGAGACGGTGACGTCGGGGGCGACCGACTTGTAGGCTTCCTGCCAGGCGAGCCCGACCTGGAGCATGGTGTCCGATCCGGCGACGTTGACGGTGGTGCCTTCTTCGCCTCCCCTGCACGAACTGAATACGATCGAGGCGAGGGAGCCGACGGCGATGAGGTGGATGGAGTTTTTCATTGGTTTGGTGATGCGTAGGTTCACGATGAGCGGGAGTCTTCGAGGGTTCGCGGAGCGCTGTCGAAGTCACATACGTGACGCTTCTGTCACCGGGCGCGGTGTTTACGGAGAGGAGGGGGGGCGCAGTAGCGAGATTGTGTTACATAGTTGTCACATTCCGTATCGCCCGCCCTTGGCGCCCTCGACCCCCCGATTGGAGGGACGTGGGGACCGCTGCTCCCCAGCAGCGATCCCCAACCCCCTTTTGACCTCTCCGTCTCTGCTCATTCGGCGAGGTCAAAATCAGTTTAACTGGGAGACATAGTAGCTCGGATCACGCAGGGCGAAGCTGGAACCGGGTGACGTTTTCGTGGCTTTGCCCGGGGGAGGGGGCGAAGCCTCAGCCGCCCCTTCGCTTCTGAAACGCCTCGAGATTGGCGAGGTAGTCGGCGACCTTCTCGTTGAACTCGATGCTCTGCGCTTCCTTGATCAAGTCGATCGCCTCCCGCACCTCGTCCTCGTCCACCAGCAGCTGGGCGGTCTTCACCCGGGCTAGGCTGCGAAAGCCTTCGATCTCGTAGGCGCGTGCGTAGATCAGCGATGCCTTCTCGTTCTCCCCGTTTTCCTTGAGCGTGTTGCCCAACGCGATGATCGCCTTGCCGTCGGTGGGGGAGAGGTCGAGGGCCTGTTCGAGCCGGGCGGCGGCGGCGCCGAGGTCGCCGGCGTCGGAGGCGATCTTCGCCCGCAGGCGCAAGATGGAGGCTTTGCTGTGCCGGTCGAGTTCGTCACCGGCGATGGCCTCGACGGAGGCGAGCAAGCGCTCGGCCTCCTTCTGGCCGTCGCGGTACATCAGGACCTCCGCCGTCTGGATCATCGCCTCGGGATCCTTGCTCGGCTGCGCGCGGAACGAGCGGGCGTAGGTTTCGGAGGCGAGTCCGAGCAAGCCTTCCTCGCGATAGATGTCGCCGAGCAACTTCAGCTCTTCGGGGGGCAGCTTGCCGATGCCGTCGAGGAACTCGAAGTTGGCGGCGGCCTTGAGGTGGTCCTTCAGCCCGATGTAGGCCTGCGCCTGTGTTTTCCAGAGGCCGGCATCCATGGGGTCGGCTTCGATCAGCTTGCCGATGACGGCGGCGGCGGAACCGAACTGCTCCTGCAGGAGGAGGCTCTGGGCGAGGCCGAGCGACCAGTCGCTCTTCCCGGGTTCGAGGAGGATGGCGTTGCGGAATGCGGATTCCGCTTGGGGGTAGTTGTGGGTGCTCAGGCAGCAGGTGCCGAGGACGCCGTAGAGGGTGCCGTCGGCGGCCCCGAGGGAAACGGCTCTGGAGAGGTGCTTGGTGGCGAGGTCGAAGCGCTGCGACTGAGCCAACAGGTATCCATAGTTCTGGTGGGCGCGCAGGAAGTTGTCGAACTTCTTGATCGCGGCTTCGTACAACAGCGAGGCGCGGGCCGTGTTGCCGTCCTGCATGTAGAGGCTGCCGGCCAGGAAGTCGAACTGGGCGGACGCGTCTTCGTGCTCGCGGAGGTGGGCGAGAGCCCGGTCGCGCGCCTCGAGCTTGCCGTCCGGGAGGAGCGCTGCGAGTTCGCCGAACAGTTCCTCTTCGCCCTCGCCGAGCTGGGGCTCGACCTCCGCCAGCGGGGCGAAGGAGAGCAGCAGCTTGCGCTGGAAAGTCGGCTCTTGCCAGATGTCCTCCGGGGCGGCGATCGCCGCGGGGGGGGCGCTGAGCGCCAGGGCGAGGGCGCAGCGCAAACTGTGGCGATGGACCGTCGACATCAGGTGGGCGGGGGCGGGGTGAGCGCCTCAGGAAATGCGGATCGGGATCTTGACCTTGAAGGGGCACTTCACACCGTCGCGGGTACCGGGTTCGAACTTCCACTTGAGGACGGCGGCGATGGTCGGTCGCTCGAGCCTTGGGTCGGGGGCGCTGACGACTTTGGGGTTCACCACCCGGCCGCTGGCGTCGACGGTGCACTCGACTTTGACGATGCCGGAGATGGAACCGCGAAGCGATCCGCTCAACCGGGGGGCGACGCGCTTGATGGGGCGAGGTTCCCTGACCTGGCCTGAGGCCGCCAAGGCGTTGCCGATCTGGTTGCCGAGGCTGTTTTGCAGGGCGCTGAGGACGGCGGGTCCCGAGCCGAAGGCGGAGCCCGCATCGAAGGCGGGGCTGAGATCGGCGAAAGTGAGGTTTTGGGGCGGCGGCGGCGGCTCGCTCTCCGGTTCGGGCTCCGGTTCCTCCTGCTCCTCGACGACAGGCGGGAGCTCTTCGTCTTGTGATAGGGTGACTTCAGCGACCGGCTTGTCGTCCTCCGCCAAGTTGGCGACCATCTGCAGCAGCGGCAGGGCGAGGAACACGAGGGCGGCGAGAAACGCTCCGGCGAGCGCGGAGCCGAGTCCCTTGGCGGCCGATGAGAAGCGGCTGCGGGCCGCGGGCCGGGGGGGCTGGGAGGGGCGGGCAGACATCATTACCACCAACCTGCAGAAGCGCGGGCGCGAGATCGGGGGAAATTGGGTGACAAAACTGTTGTTTTTTCCCCGCGCTCTCCCGGGTGCGGCCCCTCCGCCAGCAGCCTGTCGGCCCCTCCCGTTCCGGCGCGGATCGTTTTTGCCCAAATCGCCCCGCTGACTCGTCGCTGATCTCGATCAACTCCTCGCCATCGTGACGATCTGGATCGAAATTCCAAACCGTTCGGGCTCGAAGGTCCCGAGCCCGAAAGCCGCCTAGCCCGGATCGATCACCACATCCGCAGGCGAGGCGCCGCCGATCGTTGATGTTGAGTCGGCGGCGGCAGGGATCGGCGAAGCGGCTGGGTAGACACCCTGCCCGGGCCGTTCCCAACGGCAACACCCTCAGCATCAACGAGGGCAAGCCGCAGCCCGGAGCTTGGTGAACGATTCGGGCTAGTTGGCCCAACTGATCTTCTTCGCACCCGCGAGGCGCGCTTGATCTTGCACCTGTAGGGCGAGACCAGCCTTCGCGCCGGTGGTGACGGTGATGATGACGGCGGCTTCCTTGTCGATCGCTAGGGCGGTGATGACTTTGGGGCGCACCTGATTGAGGGTGATGACGGCCCCCTCGTAGACGATCTGGTTGTCGCTGTTGATGGTGAAGGCGGCGTTTTCGCCCTCGGAGTCGGCGGGGTCGGAAGAAGGGGTGGGCTTGT
>JAUIGD010000330.1 GCA_030430255.1 Verrucomicrobiia bacterium | reverse complement strand
CCAGCAGCGTTGCAGTGGCAACCGTTGGGATCAGGCTTCCCTTCATTGGATCTGGGCGATGCGGAGGAATTGGTTGGTCAGTTCCGCTGCGAAGGTCGCCGGAGACGGAGGTACACGAAAGTAGTGGTGACTTTCAGTCGCCAATGGGCTCGGGATGGCGACTGAAAGTCACCACTACTGCTACACGCGGAGGGAGGGACGCCGATGCAGCGCTTCACCGCACCCCTGACGCCCGCCTGCCTTGGAGGGCGGCGCTCCGTCTCCGCCGTGGCCGACTGCGGTCGTCGCCACGATGGACAGGCGCCGCCTACTTCGCGCCGCGCCGCTGCGCGAAGATCCACTCGAACACTTCGGGGTTGTTGTAGCAGGGCGTCCAGGCGTTGTGCTTGATGCCGGAGGCCTCGTCGTATTCGGTGTACTTGATGTTGCCGCGAACGCGCTCCAAGGCCTCGACCATGCGCTGTGTCCCGGCGACGGGCACGACGTCGTCGGCGACGCCGTGGTGCGCCCAGATCGGGATCGCTTTGATGTCGCGGGCGGTGGAGGGGCTGCCGCCGCCGCACACCGGCACCGCCGCCGCGAACAGCTCGGGCGAGTGGGCGATCGCCTTCCAGGTGCCGAAGCCGCCCATCGACACGCCGGTGATGTAGACGCGGTCGGGGTCGGCGGGGAGGTTCTCCAAGGCGGCCTCGATCAAGCCGATGACGTCGTCGAGGTATTCGCCGTTCCAGCCTTTGCTGTCGTCGGGGCATTGGGGGACGAGGATGAACGAGGGGTTGTCCTTGTAGAAGTCACCTTCGGCGAACTTGCGCGCCGCGCCGTGCAGTTGCTTCTCGTTGTCGGTGCCGCCGGAACCCTTGCCGTGCAGGTAGACCACGACCGGGTAGCGCTCGTTCGCGCGCAGGCGCTTGCCGCCGTAGAAGCGGAATTTGAGGCTGCCGAACTCCATGTGCTCGAAGTCGTCGTTGAGCTTGTCGGCGAAGATCCCCGACGGCTCCTTCGGCTCCGGGCCCGCCAGCGCCGCCACTTTGTCCGCGACCCACGCGCGGTCGGCTTCGGAGAGCGTGTCGAGCGCCATGGTGAAGCGGCGCCCGTCCGACCCGCGGCGGATGGTGACGTGGCGGTCGGTGGCGCTCATGAATTCGGCCTCGACGGTCTTCCCGTCGGCCGAGGTCCAGGTCCGCTGCTCGTCCGCCTGCGCGGGGCCGCCGAAGAGGATCGAGGTCAGCGCCGCCAGGGACAGCGCACGGAGAGTGGTGGTGATCGATCCGCCCGGTTTCATCATGACGGCGAATCTACCGCCGCGCGGGGCGGGGGCGCCAGCCTAATCGGCTCCCGCCGCCCCGCCGGCTGCGGGTGCCCGGCGCCGCCCCATCCACAGCAGCGCGGCGGCGATCCCCAGCAGCACGACGTCGATCAGGATCTGCACGTCGGGCGGGAAGCCTTTGCCCAGGCAGCCGCACTCCTCGGCGATGCCGCGCCAGAGCAGCGACGCCAGCGCCGGGATGAAGGCGCAGAGCATGCCCGCCAGCGCGATCACCGCGCCCGGGTAGAGCACGCGGAAGATGACGGCAGCGCCCGCAACCAACTCGAAGACCGGCAAGCCCATCGCCACCCACGCGTTCCACGGGTCGTCGAGGATGCGGTAGGCGCGCACGGATTCGGAGAAGGCGAGGGGGTCGAGCAGTTTGGGGACGGCGGCGAAGACGAAGAACCCACCCAGCACCAAGCGCAGGAAGAGCTCGAGCGGGTCGAGGCGGCGCGCCAGCCAAGCCGGGAGGTTGCAGCAACAGCCCATCGTCCCTTTCACTCGGCCCCGTGCAGGTGTTCGCCGCGCCGGGCCGCGCCCAGGGCTTCCTTCGTGTCGTTCGGGGCGCCGGGGTCGCCCTGGCGCCCCATCCAGGCGCGGAGCGCGCCCGCCAGCCGGTCGCGCACCTCGGCGTGCGCCCCGGAGCCGGCGAGGTCGCTGAGCTCGTAGGGGTCTTCGGCGGTGTGGTAGAGCTGTTCGGCGGGGCGCCGCATGTAACGCTTCACCAACGCGTAGGTGTCGCCGTCAGCCTCGGTCGCGCCGACCCAGGACGCCCAGTAGGGGTTGTTCAACCTCCCCTCGCGCTGCAGGCCCATGAGGTGTTTCTCGATGTAGATCTCGTCGGGTTTCAAATTGAGGATCAGACGGTATTCGCCGTCGGTCACCGTGCGGATCGGGTAACTCGGCCCCTCGGGGAGGTTGTTGTGCACACCGAATGCGTAGTCGCGGTGGGCCTCCTCCTCGCCCCGCAACACGCCCAGGAAACTTTCGCCGTCGTAGCCGCCCCCGGAGGGATCGCCGCCGGCCGCCTCGATCAGGGTGGGCAGCACGTCGCAGTACTGCACCATCGCCCCCGTGCGGGCGCCGGCTTCGACGGTCCCCGGCCACCTCGCGACCAGCGCCGTGTGCAGGCCGGTGTCCCAGTTGGTCCACTTGCAACCGGGGAACTGCGCGCCCTGTTCCGAGGTGAACAACACCAGCGTCTCGCCCGCTTTGCCCGATGCATCGAGGGCGCCGAGGATCTCCCCGACCTGCCCGTCCATGTAGGTGATCTCGGCGAGGTAGCGCGAGAACGCCTCCCGCGTGCGCGGGGTGTCGGCGATGTTTGGCGGCAGCTCGATCTCCTCCGGCGGGTAGGCCGAGGCGTCGCCCATGACCCAGGGCACGTGTGGCTCGACCAGGGCGACGACCAAGCAAAACGGGCGCTCGCCGGCGATGAAGCGCTCCAGGCCCGCGAGCGCGTGGGGGCGTGTCGGCGTGCGCACGCAGTTGGGGTCGAAGCCGGGCACCTTCTCGAAGGGGTAGACCGACTCCGGCTTGACGTGGACTTTGCCCGCGATCCCGACCCGGTAGCCATGCGGTGCGAGCCGGTGGGGCATGGACTCGACCCCGGGGCGGCTGGCGGAGTGGTTCCAGGCGCAGCCGTTGCGCATCGGGAAGCGCCCGGTGAAGAGTTCCGAGCGGCAGGGCTGGCACATCGCCGAGGTGACGTAGGCGCGCTCGAAGGTCAGCCCCTCCTGCGCCAGCCGGTCGATGTTCGGCGTCGAGGCATTCGCGCCGCCGTAGATGGGGAGGTCGCTGAAGGTGCAGTCATCCGCCATGATGATCAGCACGTTCGGGGCGGCGGCGAACGCGTCGGCGGCGGCGGCGAGGGCCAGGGCGGCGAGGGTCGGGAGGGCGCGAGACATCGCGGCACTGTATCGGCGGGAGCGGCCGGCATCAACGTCCGGGCGCGGCGCCGCATCGGTGTCCCGACGACGACCGTGCCCGCCGGGCGGCTCCCCTCTGCCCGGTGGCGTCGGGGGGGAGCACGATCGCCCATTTTTCGGTTGAGCTACGGACCCGTCGCGCAGTTTACCGCGCATGAACCGGAATCTGTTGATCCACAGCGCGTGGGGCGCGGTCACAGTCGCCTGCTTCGCCTTCAGCCCCCTCGGCGGGAACCGGGCGGGTGACGCCCCGGCCTCGCCGCTCGCGGGCGGCGACGGCGGCGCTGCGGGCGCCGCGTTGCACCGCGCCCGCGAGGCTTCGCTTTCGGCTGCGCCCGGTGCCGCGGGCGCCGAGACGGCCTCCTCCCTGGGCCGCGGTGGATCCGCATCGAACCCCGTCCTGCGGTTGATCGGCGACAAGGCCGACCGGCCGCCCTTGAGCGATGCGGACATCGCCGAGCTCGGCGAGCAGATGCTCACCGACCCCAACCCGATGCGTCGGCACTTGGCGTTCAACCGCCTGCTGGCCGGGTTGACCCCAGAAAACGCCGAGGCGATCCGCGCCTACGTGGGCAAACTCCCACACGACAGCCAGCAGTTCCGCGATTTCCACTACGCCTGGGGTGCGGTCGCCGGAAGCGAGGCGGTGCTGCACGGCAAGGAGACCCGCGAACGCGACATGGCGACCACCTTGGCCGGCTGGGCGAGCGCCGACCCGGGCGCCGCGCGCGCCTGGTTGGAATCGCTGGGCTCCGGCGATGGCTACGATTTGAACGATCTCAGGATGGGCTTGGTCGCGGGCTTGTTGGACATCGACCGCACCGCGGCGGCGAACTACGTCTTGGGCCTCGGCGAAGCCGGGGACCCGCAGGCCTCGCGCATGATGTCTTCGGTGGCGAGCGAGATGCTGCGCTACGAGGGCTTGGACGCCTCGATCGCCTGGAGCGAGAACCTGCCCGAAGGGGCGCTCCGCTACGCGGCGATGGATCGGGTAGCCAACTCCTGGGTGGCGCGCGACCCCCAAGGGGCGGCGGAATGGGCCGAACAGTTCGCCGGCGAACCGTCCGGGGCACGCGTGGTGGAGGAGGTCGCCGACGAGTGGGCCGAGCGCGACCCGCAATCCTCCGTCGGTTGGCTGCTGACCTTGGAGCAGGGCGAAGGCCGGCAATGGGGCATGCGGTCCGCCTTCGACGAGTGGGCGAGGCGGGACTCGATGGCGGCGAGCGAATACCTGGTCGCGATGCCCGCTTCGGCCGACCGCGACGCTGGCATCAGCGGCTTGGTGAACCGCATCGCCCGCAACGACCCCCAAGCGGCGATCGCCTGGGCGGGCGAGATCGGTTCGGCGACGACCCGCGAGCGGGCGCTCGTGCAGGCAGGGCAATCGCTGGCTCGCCGCGACCGCGACGCCGCGGCGGCCTGGGTCGCCACCAGCGGGCTCTCCGCGGAAGCTCAACAACGCGTGCTGAGCGACAATCGGGGGTGATGTCAGGCCGTTTTGTCGAGCCGGCGGTTCCGTTGTGAACCGCTGATGTTCAACACGCTGGCGGACTTTGTGAAAAATTTCACAAATTGCCTTTGAAAAACGGACTATCGATGATTTAATGCGCCGCTTCCCAGCGGTGAAACCCTGATTTTCGTGCCATTAGCACGTCTCCGCTGGGGGTCACGATCGATTGCGAATGTCGTCAGCAGCGCCTCTAGCAGAATCACTTTGGAACGGGATCTCCCCGGAGAACGTGTTTTTGGCGGTTTCGATCAAAGCGGAGCCGCTCAGCGATAAGATCAGCTGGTTGACGAACTCGGTCTTCGTCGCGGCGGTGGTGATCGGGTTGATGGTGCTCGCGACCCGGAAAGCGACCAAGAAGCTCTCCCCGGTCCCCTCCGGCTTTCAGAACTTCTTCGAATACATCATCGAGTTCCTCTACTCGCAGGTCGAGGGGATCGTCGGCAAGAAGGTCGCGCCGAGGGCGTTCCCGCTGCTGGCCACGATTTTTCTCTTCGTGCTGATCTCGAACTGGTTCGGCCTGATGCCGGGTGTCGGCACGATCGGCTTCGGCCAGACCAAGGGGCCGCTGACCCTCGACCACCACGGCCACATCACCCCGCTGTTGCGGCCGGCGACCGCCGACCTCAACATGACCTTGGGGATCGCCTTGGTCTTCATGTTGGTGTGGGCATGGCTCACCTTCCGCGAGTTGGGGGTGATCGGCTTCATCAAACACACCTTCGCGCCGAAGGGCGGCCTCACCGGGTTCATCGGCAAGGCGCTGATCCCGATCTTCCTGTTCGTCGGCATCATCGAGCTGATCTCCATCGCCTTCCGCCCGGTCTCGCTCTCGCTGCGTCTGTTCGGCAACGTGTTCGCCGGCGAGACGCTCCTCCACTCGATGGGTGGGATCCTCGACGCCGCCCATCCGGTCGTCGCCTTCCTCGGCAGCGTGGCGCTGCCGCTCCCCTTCTTCTTCATGGAGATCCTCGTCGGCGTCTTGCAGGCGACCGTCTTCTCCCTCCTCTGTGCGGTCTACATCCAAATGTCCACCTCCCACGACGAGGAGCATCATTGAGGATCGGTCGCGCGCCGCTTTGCCCATCGGGACCATGCGCAAGGCGTGGGCGGTGGGCGGAAAGAAAACAGAACGAACGACAACAACCCGAACTCCAGAACAACCATGGACCTCATCATGAGCCTCTTCGCCCTCATCGGCACGCAGAGCGGTAACTTCGCCCTCGGCATGGCCGGCATGGGCGCAGGCATCGGCATCGGCCTCACCGGCTTCGCCGCCGCCCAGGCCGTCGGCCGCAACCCCGGCGCCTTCGGCAACATCCTCACCATCGCCATCATCGGCATGGCGCTCGCCGAGGCGGTCGCCATCTACGGTCTCCTCGCCGCGATGGGCATCTTCGGTGGCGCGGCTCCCGCCCCGTGAGTCATTCGCGGTCGCCGGGATCGTCCCGGCGGCCGCCTACCCCTCCCCGCATTCTCCCCGATTCCAAATTTCGTCCAATCCACCGATGTTCGCGAACTTCACGATCCTCGCCGCCGACGCAGGCCACGCCGCCGACGAAGGCAACGCGTTTGGTTTGGTCTGGGAGAAGTTTCTCGCCCAGGTCATCCTCTTCCTGATCGTCTACCTCATCCTCAAGAAGTTCGCCTTCGGGCCGATCATGGGGGTGCTGGAGGAGCGTCGGAAGCGGATCGCCGCCGGTGAGGAGAACCTCAAAAAGATCGCCGCTGACCTCGCCGCCGCCGAGGAGAAGCAGGCCGAGATCGTCGGCGAGGCCAACGCCAAAGCCGATACCATGATCGCCGAGGCGCGCGAGAGCGCCGAGGCCGTCGCCGAGAAAAAGCGCTCGGAGGCGACCCGCGAAGCCGCTTCCATCGTCGCCAAGGCGCGCGAGGCCGGGGACCTCGAGCGCAAGCAGGTCCTCGCCGAACTCAAACGCGACTTCGGCCGTCTGGTGATCGACACCACCAGCAAAGTCACCGGCAAGGTGCTCGACGACGACGACCAGAGGAAACTCAACGACGAGGCGGCGTCGCAGCTGACCCTCTAGCTCCTCCGGCCGCCCCGATTTTCTAGCCTGCAAGGATGAAAGTTTCCAAAGACGCCGCCCGCGCCGCGCGCAAACTCCTCCAGCTCTCCTACAGGGACGGGAAGCTGCAGGAGGAGACCGCGCGCGACATCGTGCGCCGCGTCGCCGAGGCGAAGCCCCGGGGCTACCTCGCCATCCTCCAGGAGTATGGGCGCCTGATGCGCCTCGAAGCCGGCAAGCGCCAGGCGGTGATCGAAACCGCCACCGCACTGGCTGCCGAAGCGGGCGAGAAGCTCGCCGAAGGCCTGCGCCAGAAGTATGGCGACGATTTGACCGCCGAGTTCAAAACCAACCCCGAGCTGCTCGGCGGCATGCGGGTCAAGGTCGGCAGCGA
>JAUIGD010000329.1 GCA_030430255.1 Verrucomicrobiia bacterium | reverse complement strand
GAACTCCGCCACCAACCAAAGAAACCCGACGATACCGACCGCGAGAACGAAAATGAGATTCATCGCCCGCAACGAATCACTCCTCGAGCCGGGAGCAACCCCAACACCGCCGCAACGGGTGCCCCCGTTCACCGAAACCCGCCGCCGAGCGCTTTGTGGAGATGCACCCACCGCTGCACCATCTGTGCCTTCGCGCGCACCTCCGCGATCTCCACTTCGCGCAGCCTCTCCTCCTCGACCAGCACCTCGACCTGGTCGGCGGCGCCCGCCTCGTGGAGATCCCGCAGCCGCGCCGCCGCCGCCCGCTGCGCGGCGAGCGCCCGCTGCACCGCCGCCAAGCGCGCCGTCTCGGCGCGCAGCCCGTCGAGGGCGTCCTCCACCTCGCCGACCGCCGCCAACACCGCCTTCTCGTACGCCAGCATCTGCGCCCGCGCCCTGGCGCCCGCCGCATCCAGCGCCGCCCGGTTCGCACCGCCGGCGAAGGGTGCCCACTCCACCTTCGGCCCGAACTGCCAGACGAAGCTCGACGCGTCGAACAGGTCGCCGAAGGAGCGCCCGAATCCGGATGGGCCGCCGCCGATCGTGAACTTGGGGTAGAACGCCGCCACCGCGACGCCCACCTCCTCGACCGCCGCCGCCAGCTCGCGCTCGGCGGCGCGCAGGTCGGGCCGCCGCAGCAGCAGCTCGGCCGGCACCCCGGTGCGCGGCATCGGCAGTTTCTCCGGCAGCGCCGCCGCCACCACGCCGCGCCCCTCCAGCGCGCCCGGGCGCGCGCCCAACAGCAAGGCCAGACGGCGCCGCTCGCCCGCCGCCGCGGCCTCCAGGCCGGGCAGCTCGGCGCGCGTCGCCTCGAGGCGCGCCCGTGCCCGGTCGAGCTCCAAACGGGACACCGCTCCCGCCTCCACCCGGTCTGCCGTGTCGGCCACCTGCCGCTCCTGCAGGGCGACCTGTGCGGCGACCCGCCCGCGCTGTTCGCGCAGCGCCGCCAGCGTGCAGTAGCCCCCCACGACCTCGGCGGCTACCGCCAGGCGCGCGCCGTCGAGCGCCTCCGCCGCCGCCCCCTCCCGCGCCCGCGCCGCGCGCACGCCGCGCCGCCCGCCGCCGAACACGTCGAGCTCCCAGCCCACATCGAAACCCGTGCCCCAATAGTCGACCGCGCCGCCGAAGAAACCCTCGCCCGCCAACTCCCCCAGCGGTCCGGCATCGACCCCGCCGAGGTCGAGCCGCGTGAACGACAGCTGCCCGCCGGCCCGCGGCAGCAGCGCCGCCGCCGCCCGCCCCCGCGCCGCACGCGCCTCGCGCAGCCGCTCCGCGGCGATGGCGATGTCGAAGTTCGCCCCCAGCGCCTCGGCGACGAGCCCGTCCAGTTCGCGCCGCCCCAGCGCCTCCCACCAGCGGCCACCCACCGTCCCGCCCCGTCCCCCGGAGAAGGTCTCGCCGTGGTCCACCGCCGGCGGCCCGGCGTAGTCGGGCCCGACCGCCCGGCACCCGGCGGCGGCGAGCATGGCCGACAGGAAGGCCCAATGTCGAGACCGTGTCATGATCGATCGCGGATGCGCACCCGGGCACCGTCCGAGACGCGGTCGCCCGGGTGCAAGATGACCTCGTCCCCCTCCGCCAGGCCCGACCGGATCTCGGCGACCTCGCCGTTGTCGCGGCCCACCTCGACCCCCACCAGCCGGGCGACCCCGCCCTCGACGCGGTAGACGCCCCACCCGTCGCCCGCCCGGAACAGCGCCCCGGCCGGCACCCGCAACACCTCCCCGGCCTCCCAGACGACGATGCGCGCCTCCACCCGGTAGCCGTCCCCCAGCGCCGCGGCGGCGGCCGGTTCATCGAAGTCGGCGATCACATCGACCCGCTGCTCCTCGACCCCCAGGGCCGAGACCTTCGTGTAGCCCGATGGCTCCACCCGCCGCACCCGCGCCGCCAGCTCCCCCTCGCCCCCCCAATGCTCGATGATCGCCTGCGCCCCGGGCTCGATTTTGACCGCGTCTTGGGAGAGCACATCGACCCGCAGCTCCAGCGCCGACGGGTCGCCGACCTCTAACAAAACCGTGCCCGCCATCACATCCCTCGCGCTCGGCTCGCGCACGCGCAGCACCCGCCCCGACGCCGGGGAACGCACCTCCACCACCGGCGCCGCCGGCGCACCGCCGGCGGCGTAGAGCAGCGCCGCCCGCGCCTGCTCGGCGTCGAAGCGCGCCATCTTCAGCGCCGACTCGGCCGCCGCCAGCGCATGCGCCGCGCCCCGGTGGGCCGCCTCCGCCGCCTCGAACGCGGCGTCGGCCAAGTTGCCCTTGCCGTGCAGCACCCCCGCGCGGGCGAACTCCTTCGCCGCCCGCTCCGCCTCCGACTCCGCGCCATCGCGCGCCGCCGCCGCCCGCACCACCGCCTCCTCCGCCATCGCCGCGGCCGCCTCGGCGCGCGCCACCGCCCGCGCGTCGAGCAGCGGCAGCGCCGCCGCCGCGACCCTCGCCAGGACGTCGCCCTCCGCCACCGCATCGCCGGGGTCGAGCTCGATCCGCCCCAGCTGCCCCGACACCGGCGCCGCCACCGCGTAGCGCTCGCGCACCCTCGTCTCCCCGTCGTCGTCCACCGTCACCCGCATCGCCCCGCGCGTGACCGGGCCGGCGTCGACCTCGACCGGGCGCGGCGCGAAGAAATAGGCGCCCGCCGCGGCGGCCAGCGCCAACACCAGCAGCCATTTGGCGGCCCTCAGCAGCAGGCGGACGGGTCTCGATTTCCGGCGGGTGCTCATTCTCTCACTTTGAGGGCGACCACCATGTCGAGGCGGTCGACCTTGCGCCGCACGATCCAGCCGGAGGCCAGCGAGGCAACGAGAATGATCACCGCCGAAAGCCCGTAGGTCGCCGGGTTGACCACCAGCGGCACCCGGTAGAGTTCGGTCGCCAGGGCCCACGCCATCAGCGCACAGAGGCCGTAGCCGATCGCCAGCCCCAAGGGGATCGCGACCACCGTCACCACCGCCAGCTCGCCGAGCAGGATCGCCGAGACCTCGCCGCGGGTGAAGCCGATCACCCGCAGCGTCGCCAGGTCGCGCCCGCGCTCGGAGAAGGCGATGCGCGCGCTGCTGTAGACCACCCCCACCGCGATCACGCAGGCGAACAGCACGTTGACGCTGCGCATGCGCAGCAAGTTCTCCGCGAAGGTGTCGAGGAAACTCTGCAGGGCGGCCCGCTTCATCGACACCCCGGCCACGCCCGGCCGCGCCTTGAGGGCGGCGAAGACCTCGTCGGTCTGTGCCGCGTCCAGGCGCAGGTAGGCCCCCGAGATCGTCGGCCCCTCGCGCAGGAACCGATTGAGCGCCCCCAGCTCCATATAGGCCGCCATCCCGGTGTAGTCGTCGACCAGCCCGGACACCAGCGCCTCGCGCCGCGGCCGCTCCCCCTCCAGCACTTCGACCTCCAAGCGGTCACCGACCCCCACCCCGAGGCGCCGGGCGAGCATCGCCGAGATCACCAGCCCGCCGCCGCGCACCGGCACCACCCGCCCCTCCGCGTCGAGCAGCCTGAACAGGTCGCCCCCCTCGCCCATGCCCGTGATGGCCAGCTGCCGCGACCGCGGCCCGCTGCGCAACCGCGCCGCCACCGCCCGGAAGGGCTCGGCGCGCAGCACGCCGCCGATCGACTCCAGCTCGTTCGCCGCCGCCGCCGATCGCGCCTCGACGAAGCTCACCCTCGCGTCGTCGCGCTCCGCGCGGCCGAACTGGTGGTCGATCATGTGGTCGATCGCGTTCTTGCCGAAGTTGCCGACGACCAGCACCGCGCAGGCGAAGGCGATCCCGAGCGCCGTGAGCGCGGCCTTGAGGGGGCGCCGCCCGAGTTCGCGCAGCACCATCCGGCCCGGCGCCGACAGCAGCCGCCGCAGGCCGAGCCGCTCCAGGGCACCCGGCCGATAGCTCGCCGGCGGCGCCGGCCGCATCGCCTCCGCCGGCGGCAGCGCGATCGTCGCCCGCACCCCGGAGGCGACCCCCAGCACGCCGGCCGCCAGGGCCAGCGATCCCGCCGCCGCGTAGACGCCCACCCCGGGCGCGAAGGTCTCGACCGGGAAGCGGTAGAACGTTTGGTACATCGCGGTCATCCCCACCGACATCCACGTCCCCAGCGCCCCACCGGCGACGGCCCCCACCAGCACGATCGCCGCCGCCAACTTCGCGTAGTGCAGCCCGATCTCCGAGCCGCTGTAGCCGAACGCCTTCAGGGCCGCGACCTGTTCCCGCTGCAGGGCGAGGATGCGACGCAGCGAGATGTTCAGCAGGAACGCCGCCACGCCGAGGAAGATCGCCGGCGGGATGCTGCCCATCGTCCGCAGCCCTTTCAGCTCGTCGGCGACGAAGCGCGCCGAGATCTGCTCGTCGCGCGTCGCGGCGCCACCGCCGCCGTAGGGGGCCAACAGCCGGTCGAGCCGCCGCACCACCTCGTCGATGTCCGCCCCCGCCGACAGCGTCAGCGTCAGGTCGTTGAACGCCCCCTCCATGTCCGAGGCCGCCGCCAAGGCCCGCCGCCCCATCCAGAACACCCCGAACCGGCGGTCGTCCGGAAACACGCTCCCCGGCGGCACTTGCATGATGTACTCCGGCGACATCGCCACCCCGACGATCCGCAGGTTCTGCCGCCGCCCGCGCACCGTCGCCCGCAGCAGATCCCCGGCGGCGAGCCCGTGCGCCGCCGCGAAGCCCTCGCCCACCAACACCTCGGACGGCCGGCCCGCCTCCGGCAGGCGCCCCGACCGCAGGTGCACGAGGTTGAGCCCGCCCCCCCCCTCCGGCAGTGACACCGCGCGCCCGACCGCCGGCTCGGCCATGCCCGGCATGTCGAGCAGCATCGGCTGCACGACGCGGTGGTCGGCGGCCGCCACACCGGCGATCTCGGCGGCGCGCCCGGCCACCGCCTCCGGCGCCCGCACCAACGAGGCGAACACCTCGCCGAACCGGTTCTCCACGTAGTAGCGGTCGCGCGCCTCGGAGAGCGAACGCAAGGTCGTGCGCGCCATCACGAACACCGCCACCCCGCAGGCCATGACGGCGCCGATCGCCAGCGCCTGCCCCTTCATCGCACCGAGGTCCCTGATCAGCTTGCGGTCGAGCGCTCTCATCGTCGCGGCATGCCCCCCTTCACCAGACCAGCCGCGCGGCCGGCAGGCGCTCGGTGTTGCTCCGGCACTCGGAGATCGAGCCGTCGGCCATCGAGATCACCCGGTCGGCCATGTCGGCGATCACGGCGTTGTGCGTGATGATCGCGGTCGTCGTGCCCAGCTCGCGGTTGACGCCCTCGATCACCTCCAGCACCGCCGCCCCCGTCCCGACATCCAAGGCGCCGGTGGGCTCGTCACAGAGCAGGACCTCCGGGCGCTTGGCGATCGCCCGGGCGATGGCGACCCGCTGCTGCTCGCCGCCGGAGAGCTGCGCCGGGAAGTGATCGACGCGAGGCCCGAGCCCCACCAGCCCGAGCGCCTCGTCGGCGGCCATCGGCTCCTCGGCGATGTCGGTCACCAGCTCGACGTTCTCGCGCGCCGTCAGGCTCGGGATCAGGTTGTAGAACTGGAACACGAAGCCGACATGATCGCGCCGGTAGCGGGTCAGCTCGCGCTCCCCGAAGCCGGCGATGTCCTCGCCGAGGTAGCGCACCGTCCCGGCGGTGGGCGTGTCGAGCCCGCCCATGATGTTGAGGAGCGTCGATTTGCCGCTGCCGGAATGCCCCAGCAGCACCACCACCTCGCCGCGGAAGAGGTCCAGATCGACACCGCGCAGGGCGTGCACCTCGACCTCCCCCTGCCCGTAGACCTTGGTGATCCCGCGGACCTCGAACACCGGAGCGCCGCGATCCTCGGCGGCCACGGCGGCGGCGGGTGCTCCGGAAGACATGCTGTGACGGTAGCGCCCCCACCGCGTGGCGCAACGCGGCAGCAGCCCCGGTCCGGTCACACCACCACCAGGTACGCCTCCGCCTCCCGCTCGATCGCTTCCCCGACCACCACCGCATCGGCCACCCCCGCGTCGCGCAGGGCGGATACCGCCGCCTCCGCCCGGTCGCCCGGGACCGCCGCGAACAGGCCGCCGCTGGTCTGCGGGTCGAACAAGATCTCCGCGCGCGCCGGGTCGGCCGACCCCTCGATGCGCAGGTGCGGCGCCACCTTCGCCCGGTTGGGCGCGTTGACGCCCGTCTTCACGCCCGCCGCATACATGTCGTAGGCGCGCGCCATCACCGGCACGGCGTCCAGCCCGAGGCGCAAGGTCGCGGGCGAACCCTGGGCCATCTCCATCGCGTGCCCCGCCAGGCCGAAGCCGGTGATGTCGGTGCAGGCGTGCACCTCGAACCGGGACAAGACCTCGGCCGCGACCTTGTTCAGGGCCGTCACCGCGGCGATGCACCCGGCGAAGGCCGCCTCGTCGTCGAGCTTGCCCTTGTTCTGCGCGTTGAACATCACGCCGCTGCCCACCGGCTTGGTCAAGATCAGGGCGTCGCCGACCTGCGCACCGATGTTGCGCCACACCCTGTCCGGGTGGACGACGCCGGTCACCGCGAGCCCGAATTTCGGGTCGGCGTCCTCGACGCTGTGCCCGCCGGCGAGCACGGCGCCAGACTCGGTGATCTTGTCGAGGGCGCCCTCGACGATGCCGTGCATCTGCTCCGGCGGCAGCTCCTCCGAGGGGAAGCAGACCAGGTTGATGCAGGTCACCGGCCTGCCGCCCATCGCGTAGACGTCGCTGATCGAGTTGGCCGCCGCGATCTGCCCGAACACGAAGGGGTCGTCCACCGGCGGCGTGATGAAGTCCGCGGTGGTGATGATGGCGATCTCGTCCGTCAACCGGTACACGCCGGCGTCGTCGCTGGTGTCGAAGCCAACGAGCAGATTGGCATCCCGGTTCTTCGGGAGCCTGTCGAGGAGCGCACCGAGCCCGACCGGGTCGATCTTCGCCGCTCACCCGCAGGAGCTGGCGAGCGACAGCAGCGTGGGCTTCGGTTCGGGCGGCGTGTCTGGTGATTTGTCTTGGGCCATGGTGGCGGTGGTCGCTAACCCTTGGCCAGTGTCCGCGCCACAAGCAATCGCCAATCGCAGCCGCCCGCCCGGGCCCCGCAGCGGCGCCGATTTGTCGGGAAAGTCCGCGCCGCCCCGCTAGCCCGGATCGATCACCACATTCGCAGGCGAGGCGCTGCCATTCGTTGACGCTGAGTAGGCGGCGGCAGG
>JAUIGD010000328.1 GCA_030430255.1 Verrucomicrobiia bacterium | reverse complement strand
GAAGCCTGAGTAGCGGATCTGCACGAAGCGGATGCAGCCCGAGTCGTCGTCGTCGGTGGCGCCCCCGTAGACGGAGAGGAGGCTGTCCCCGTCGGCGTTGGGGGTGTGCCCAGCACCGGGGACCGCGCCCACGCCGATGCCCTCGATGTAGTCGAGCCCGACGTTGACCTGGTCGCTCGTCTGGCTGCCGACGGTGAACTCGTCCGCCGCGGGCGGCGGGTTGTCACCCGGTTGGGCCGGGTTGAGGGGATCACCGCCCAGGTCCGGCAGGAGCGGGTTCCCAGCCTGCGGCGAAGCGAAGTGCGTACCGTTGGCGACGTACGCCTGGCCGAGGATGATCACGCCGCCCCATCGCCCGCTGTGCGCGAACGCATTGTTGAACTCGGGCCCGTCGACATCGTAGTTGATGGTCTCGAGCGGCAGCAGCCCGTCCTCGTCGAACACCCCGTAGTCAGTGCCGAGCACCTTGGTGTTCCCGAGGCTATTGACGAACTGGGCCGGGATGGTCGCCGCACCGCCGGGGACGTTCGGGTCGTCGATGGTGGTGAAGATGATCGGACAGTCGCTGGTACCGTTGGCGATGATCTTCGATCCGCGCGCCACGCCGAGCGTCCCGGGTACGTCATCGAGGTCGGACTGACCGGGCTCCAACTGGCTGCCGCCGCCGAGGACGATCGGGGCGCTGACACCTCGGATGATGGTGCCGGGCTCGATGGTCAGGGTGGCGCCGTTGCTGACGAAGATGATCTTCGTGAGGATGTAGACGTTGTCGTTCGTCCAACGCGTGTCCGTGCGGACGTTGTCCGTGACCGGGACGAAGCCGATCGCGGAGGCGGAGGCGGCCATCGCCAAGGCGACGCCCATTCCCGCAAAGAGGGATTTCAAGTTCATTGAATCTAAGGGTAGGAAGTTTCTAGTTTGAGGATGATCCCGCTCCCGCCGCTAGGCACGGCGGCGGCGGAACAGGAGGAGCGCCCCGGCCACACCGGCGAGGGCGGCGGAGCCGGGCTCGGGGATCTGTTGCACCAACTGGAACGACGCCGGGGTCGCCCCGGCGAAGATCTCGGGACCGCTGAAGTCGCCGATGACCCCCGTCGCTACCCCCGCATCGAGGGCCACGTTGGCCACGGAGTTCGGCAGGCCGGCCCCCACGGTCGGATCCGGGCGGAAAGTGTCGCCGAGCAGGGCGACCCCCACCTCACTGTTTCCGCTGTCCACGATCAACGCGTAGACAGAGGCGCCGAGAAAGGTGTTGTAGGCCACCCCTTCGAAGGAGCTCGAGTCGTCGAAGGTCAGGCTCGCCGACTCGAAGAACCCGGCGGCGCCGGCACTGTCGGAGGCCGTGGAACCGACTTCGATGAACTGGGCTTCCAGAGCGGCGATGTCCGCCCCGATCCCGACGGGGTCGACGAGGAAGTGGCCGAACTTGACCGTCCCGCCCGCGAGCGCGGCCCCCGACGAGTCCGTGATGCCAGTACCGGTGCCGTAGGCGACCGAGACGGTGGCCGCACCGGTCAACGAGGGGAGTGCAATCGTCGCGAGTGCACAGGTGACAAAAGTAGTGAGTTTCATAAGGTTGTTACAAGGTAGGTTGAGAGGAAAACAGGGACGGATCAGTCAGCGACGATCCACTCGACGGATCCGGTTCCCGCCTGGCGCTGGATGAGGACACCGGCTCCCTTCGGAATCGCCGTCGCCCCCTCGTCGGGATCGCCCGCGCCTCCCGCGGTCGCCCGCCGCCACCCTTGGGCGCTCGCCGGCTCGAACACCAACTTGGTGCGGTAGAAGTAGGGGACGAAGGTCCCCGTCCCGTCCATCAGGTAGACGAGGTCCGAAGAGCCAGACGAGTTGGTCGAATTCAGAATCGCCTGCAAGCCCGTCCCATCGAGCGTCGTCGCGGCGCCGAAAGGCTGCGAGATGGCGCTGAAGCCTTCGGGGATGACCGCGCCGGCCCGGTTGCTGTTGGCGATGCCGCTCACCGCGAGCACGCTGTTCCCGGCACCCCGCTTCTCGACTAGGATGGCCGAGTTGGGCGGGATCGCCGCCGCGGAGGCATCGGGGTCACCCGCACCACCGGCCGTAGCGGCACGCCAGCCCTCTGCCGAGGCCGCCTCGAATACCAGCTTCTCGCGGAAGAAATAGGCCGTGAAACTCCCGCCGGAGAGCACATACACGACGTCTGAAGTGCCCGAGTTGTTGGTGGTGAGCAACCCCATCCCTTCGACTTCAGAATTGGTGTTCCCGAACACGGAGCCGAGCGTGGCGTGCGGGACGACCTTGAACTTCGCGATGCCGCCCGCCTCCAATCCGGAGAAGGCCGCATCGACACTGATGACGTTGCCCGCGACCGCCGTGATGAGGCGTGCCTGGCCTGCAGCCCCACCGTTGAGGATCTGCAGCGAGTGCGGCTCACTCACGAAGTCGCCGCCCGGCAGGGCATCGGCGGTGACCGCCGTGCCGGCGGAGGAAGACACAGCGCCGGTCGCCACCGCATCTTGCATGAGCGGGACGCCGATGAAGTTGAATTGCCCCCCGGTCACTTCGACAGGGCAGAGGGCCGCGGTGCGGCTGATTGGCCCCTCCGCCCCAGCGCGGGCGCCGCCGAAGGCGATGGCGGCCGCAGCGAAGGCGGTGGTTGCTAAAAGGTGATCTTTATACATTGCTCGTGGTGTCAGGTTGGGTTTTGGGGCGGGCTCGCGGCGTTATTCCATCAATTCCCGCCTCGATATGCGCCGAAGACTAGCGATGGCACCCCATTGCGAAACTTTGCCGTGGTGACGCTTTTGTGGACAACGTGACGCGGCCGTCAACAAAGTGACATTCCCGCCATCCATGTGACGCATTCGTGAGATGCCTGCTGGCGGCCGGAGTTCTACCCTTGCAGGGTGCTCACCCTCCCTCCTCGGCTCACCCGGATCGACCACCAACCCTCAGGCGAGGCGCAGGAGAGCGCCGCTCCGGCACGGCGGGGGCGGCGATCGGGGCCGCGGACGGCTGGACACCCTGCCCGAACCGACCGCAAGGCCAACGCCGAATACGTGGCGCCCGCCAAGCCGCAGCCTGAGGCGGGGAGGCGGCTAGCCCGGATCGATCACCAAGCTCCGGGCTGCGGCTTGCCCTCGTTGATGCTGAGGGTGTTGGCGTTGGGATCGGCTCGGGCAGGGTGTTCACCCAGCCGCAGCGCCGATCCCTGCCGCCGCCTACTCAGCCTCAACGATTGGCGGCACCTCGCCTGTGGATATGGTGATCGATCCGGGCTAGGGCTGGCGCTCTCCGCCCTCGTCACGACCGTCGGCCTCGCCGCCTGCCGGCCGGACGCACCCCGATCCAAAGAGCAGCCGGGCGCGGCGCCACCACGCCTTGAGACACCCTCGGGTTCGCTGCCGCCCGCGCCTCCAGACGCCGCAGCGCCCCCCCGCGCAAACGACGCTCCCACCGTCGCCGAACCTCAGGAACCGGCCAGTGCCGCGATCGCCCTCTCCGTCGAGCTGGAGAGGATCAAATCGAGCATTGCGGTCATCGAAGCCGATACCGAGGTGTTGCGGTTCGATGAGGAGAGCTTTAACGCGCTCATCGACGCCTTTGCCACAGCGAGCCGATCCGACCCCTCTGGGGCGATGCGAGTGATGGAGGGAGAACCCGCTGAACTCCGCAGCGCGGTGATGTCCAGCCATCTCGAACGCCTCTGGAGCAGCTACGCTTCCGCCCCCACCGACTACATCAACTCGATCAGCGAAGACGACGACCGCAAGGGCGCGGCGTGGTCCTTCGCCAGGACGCTGCTCGAGTCGGGCCTCGTGAGCGAGACGGAGGTCACCCGCCGCCTCGCCCTGGTCGAGGGGATCAACAGCAGGACGGCCGCACGGATGACTGTCAGCACCGCCAACCAGATCGCCCGCGAGCGAGCCTCGCAGGGACAGGAGCCATCGGCCGCGTTTCCATAGTTCACAGATTTGTCACTTCGGAACGGTGGCGCAGCCGTTCCCGGTTGGCGGAAACCCTTGCCCCGCACCCCGCTCGCCATCAGATGGACTCCCGTATCGCAATCGCATCACACGCCAGCCGTGCTGCACTCATCCTCAGCATCGCAACCGTCACGGCCTCCGGCCTCCGCGCGCCGGCGCAGGATCAACGGGAGGCGAACCTGGGCGAGATCGAGCGCAGCAAGGCTTTGATCAGCGAGTTTTACGAACTGCAGAAGCAGATCGACGCCGCCGAAGCCCGGGGGAGGAGCGAGACCCAGATCCTCGACGCCCGCCTCGACCTCCTCACGATCGAGATCACCAACCTGCGCGAAGACACCGCGAAGAAGGAGGCGACGATCACCGAGACCGACGAGGAGCGCAGCGCGCTGGACACCGAGAACAAGGAGCTCGACAGCGCCCAGGGCACCTATCTCGATGCCGTCGAAAAAATGGAGGAGCGGGTTCGGGAACTGATGCCCAAGCTCCCCGATCCGCTGCAGCAGAAGGTCGCCGACTTCGTCAAGAACATGCCCGATCCGGACACGAGGCGCGAGGAAGTCGATATGGACCTCTCCAGTCGCTTCGCGACGGCCCTGGCCGTCCTCGACCAGATCACACGTTGGGACAGCGAGGTGCAGCTGGTGCAGGAGACCCGCGGGCTGTCCGATGGCCGGGAGGTCGAAGTGCAAACCCTCTACCTGGGGTTGGCGCAGGCGCTCTACGCGGGTGCCGGCGAAGGCACCGACGTCGCAGGCATCGGCGTCCCGACCCCGAGGGGCTGGTCCTGGAAGGAAACACCAGACCATGCCGGCGCGATCAGCACCGCCATCCGCCAGTACACCCAGGAGGCCCCCGCGGCCTTCACCGCGGTCCCGATCGATCTGCAGCCCTGAGATCGGCGCAGGCCCAGCAGCGAACCACCCCCCGACCCGATGCGCTTCACCTCCCACCTCCTCGCCCCAGGAATGCTCCTCGCCGCCCTGCTTCCCGCCGCGGCACAAGCCCCCCCGCCGCCGGCGGCAGCCCCTGACCCGCAGCTCGTCAAGGCCGCCGACAGCATGGAGGAGCGCGTCGAACAGGCGCGGGTCCAGCTCAAGAACACCCAGCAGCGCATCGAGGCCGAGCTGCTGCCGAAGAAACAGGAGCTCGACGAACTGGAACTTCAGCTCAAAGGGGTCCGCGACGAGGCCGACCGCGTCCGCCAGTTGACCGATGGGCGCGCCCTCGAGATCAGCAACCTCAAACGGCAGATCGACGACAAGAAGCGGCAAGCCGAGGCGCTGGGGAACAGCATCGACGAGTACTTCCGCTCCTTCGAGGCACGCCTGCACATCAGCGAAGCGAAGCGCTACGAACCCCGCATCGCCCCCCTCCGCAGCGACGCCGACAACAGCAACAAAGGCGCCGCCGAACGCCTCGGCGCCCGCCTGCAGATGGCCGAACTCTCCCTCGACCGCATCGAGGCGGCCGTCGGGGGGCAGCGCTTCGCCGGATCCGCCGCCGACTCCGAGGGGGTCCTCGCCCAAGGATCCTTCATGTTGCTAGGCCCCCTCGCCTTCTTCGCCGGGCCGACCCCGGAAACCACCGGCATCGCCCGGTCCGAGCTGAACTCCAACGAACCCCGGGTGACCCCCGTCCCGGGCCTCGACACCGCCGCCGGAGACATCGCGAGCGTCGTCCGCGAGGGCAGGGGCATGCTGCCGGTCGACTCGACCAACGGCGACGCCCTCAAGGTCGCTGAGGCGACCGACACCGTCTTCGACCAGATCAAGAAAGGGGGGGCGGTGATGTGGCCGCTGCTCGGGCTCGGCGGCATCGCCGTCGTGATCGGAGCGGTGAAATGGCTCCAGCTTTCCCGCGTCAGACGCGTCAGCGCCAGGCGCTTCCACCAGTACATGGCGTACCTGGTCAACGGTCAGTCCGACAGAGCGATCGCCGAAGCCGCACCGGTCCGCGGGCCGCTGGGGAAGCTGCTCAACGTCAGCGCTGAGAACGCCGACGAGCCGCGGGAGCTGCTGGAAGAGATCATGTACGAACAGGTGCTCCATGCGCGCAGCCGCCTGAACAGCTTCCTCCCGTTCATCAAAGTCACCGCCGCCGCCGCCCCGCTGCTCGGGCTGCTGGGCACTGTCTCCGGGATGATCAACACCTTCAAGATGATCACCATCTACGGGACCGGCGACGCCCAGACTTTCTCCGGCGGGATCTCGGAGGCGCTCATCACCACCCAGTGGGGCCTCATCGTCGCCATCCCCTGCCTCCTCCTCGCGGCCTTCCTCTCACGCAAGGCGAAAGCGGTCACCGACGACATGGAGAAGCTCGGCGTGGCGATCATGAACGGGCTGCCCGGTGGAGGCGACGAGGATCCGCCAACACCGCCGGCCGAACCTCCCGCACCGCGACCGCGACCGCTCCAGAACCGTGCCGAAGGCGGCGGCGACGAGGAATCCCCCGGGCCGCTCGAGGGCGAACCGCAACCGGCCTGAACCGACGCGTGTCCTCGATCATCCAGGATGGGCTCGACCTCTGGGGCAAGGGCGGCTGGGCGATGATCCCGCTCGGCCTCAACGCGTTCATCCTCTACGCCATCGCCGCCCAGATCCGCTTCACGCTTTGGGGCAAGCGCCTCGGCTCCGCCCCCCGCCACCCCGATGGGGAAGACGCCCGCAGCTACCTCGCCAGCCGCGGTGTCGACCTCGCCGACGACGCCTCCGTCGAAGAGGGGAACTCGGCCTTCGTCGAGCTCCGCTTCCGCGAGATGCCCCCCCTCGACCGCAACCTTCGCTTCATGAAGGCCGCGATGTCCGCCGCTCCGCTCTGGGGCCTGCTGGGCACCGTCACCGGGATGTTGAAGACCTTCAGTGGGCTCGCCAGCGGCGGCGGCGGGGACGAGACGATGGGCACGATCTCGAAGGGCATCTCGGAGGCGCTCATCACCACCCAGACAGGCCTGATGATCGCCCTGCCCGGCTACTTCCTCTACTTCTACCTCGCCGGCCAGCGCGAGCGCTTCGCCGCGATGCTCGCGCGACTCGAGACCGCCGCCACCCAGGAGGCCATCCACCCCGCACGATGAGGAAGCTCGAAGCGCCCATCGCCGAGGAAGACGACGAGATCGACATCTCGCCGCTCATCGACTGCGTTTTCATCCTGCTCATCTTCTTCATCGTCACCACCGTTTTCGAGAAAGAGCCGGACGCCGAGATCATCAAAACTTCCACACTGTCCGAGGAGCAGCTGCAGAAGAATAGCATCTACATCG
>JAUIGD010000327.1 GCA_030430255.1 Verrucomicrobiia bacterium | reverse complement strand
CAACTCCGCGGAGCTGTCACCCTGAGCAACGCGAAGGGCCTCTCACCGCGGTCCGCGTCTCCGGAGCCATTCGTGTTGAACGATCCCACCGCCTCCCCGGTCGGGAACGAGACTCCGAGGGGCTGTTCCGAGCACGGCGAAAACGGCGGCGCCCACGAGGATCTCCCGGAGCGAGCATCGGTTTCGTTCTCGACTCAATCCGCCGAAAATCCGGCTTAACCAAGCGCCATTCAGGCTAGTCCAGGATAGTCCGAATGGCGCATGGTTAAGGATAGGCATCGACGGGTGGCAGCGTCCCGGTGCCTGCTCGCTTGGAGCCGTCAAGGCATCCGGGGCGTCCCGGTGACTCGGCGCGCCGGTTTCATGGCGGGGTCCTTCCTGCGCTGCGCTTGTCAGGATGACACAACACTCCCTCGGATGGGCTGGTGGCCATCTGCTCACACTGCCCTTACTGCCCTCAACTCCGCGGAGCTGTCACCCTGAGCAACGCGAAGGGCCTCTCACCGCGGTCCGCGTCTCCGGAGCCATTCGTGTTGAACGATCCCACCGCCTCCCCGGTCGGGAACTCGACTCCGAGGGGCTGTTCCGCGCACGGCGAAAACGGCGGCGCCCACGAGGATCTCCCGGAGCGAGCATCGGTTTCGTTCTCGACCCAAACCACCGAGAACCCGGCTTAACCGAGCCCCAACCCCCAAGGCCGAGCCGCAGCCGGGCCGTCGATCGCTCCGGGTCAGTTCACCGGGTTCCACGTCAGGCGGAAGAACCGCCTCGCCTCCTCGCGCCCGTCGGCCACGACCCATACCGGCACCGGCCCGCCTCCGGTGAACGAGTGCTCGGTCGTCCACGTCGCGAGGTCGGGGCTGCTCTCCAACAGGTAGGTTTTCCCAGCTGCCGTGCCGGCGAAATCGAAACTCAAATCGTCTCCCTCCGCGCCGGTCGCCGCCATCGTGAACGACGGCAGCGGTGCGGGGTCCGCCCTCCAGGCGAGGCCGAATTCGGTGGCCAGGTCGCCGCTCACGGTGAGGGTGTAATTCCCCGGCGCGAGGCCGCGCAGATACACGTGCTCGACGTTGTCGAGCGGCGAGTCGCTGCTGTCCAACAGCTCAGGGGCGCCACCCCCGAGCCGGTGTAACTGCAGTTCGAGATCAGGTAGCGAATCCGCGTAGATGGGGTCGCCGAGGAACAGGGCGGCATCGATTTTCCGGTGCCAGGTGAGCACCGCGGAAAACTCCCCGACGGCGCTGCCCACCGCGAGCGTGTAGGTGCTGGCCCCGCCGGCGTCGAGCGAGCCGTGCACCCAGCCGTAGCGGCCCGCGGCCGCGCCGGCGGTCGCCGGCCCGCCCTGCAGGATGTGGTAGCTGTTCATCACATCCAACTCCCCCGCCCCGAAGACGGCGTCGATCGGCTGCGTCGCCGACCGCGTCCAGCCCGGGAACTCGGATTTGCTGGCGCCCGCCATCAGCACCGCTTTGACCACCTCCGGGCGAAACCCTCCCTCCCAGCCCGCCGCGTTGGCGCACCCCATCAACAGCGCCGCCGCCGAACTCACCTGCCCGGTCGAGAAGCTCGTCGCCCCGTCCGGAGAGACGATCTCCGGTTTGATCCTACCCGGCCCGTCATAGGCGGCGGGCGTTCCCCCGCGGCTGTGGTTGCCGTTGGTCAAGCCCACTGTGATCGCGTTGTAACACGTCCCGAACACCGCCGGCACCGCGCTGCCGGAGCCGTTGTTCAACCCGGCGACACACACGAAGCCGTCGCGGTCGATCGCGTAGTCCTGGCGCCGGACGATGTCCAGCAACTCGACGGTCGTCGCCTCCTCGGAGGTGACGATCCAAGAGTGGTTCTGCAACACATTGCCCTCGGCGCGGGGAGCCGAGAGCGGGCTGTCGGTGCGCAGCGCATCCCCCTCCAGCCACCCCCCGGCGTAGAAGCAGTCGACTAGCGACAGGGCCGGCGCCACCGAGGTGCCGTTGTACATCCGGCTACCGACCGTGGCCGCATGCCCGGAGGCGGCGTAGGTCAACTCAGGGTCCACCGATCGGACGCGGAACACCTCGCCGGCAAACGCCCCGCTCCCCGAATAGGAGTCGCCCACGCCCGGCGTCCCCGAGGGGAAGGCCTCGGGGAGGTAATCGGTACCGCTGGCGGCTTCGACATGGCTGACCCGCAACGCCGGCGAGACCAGCTCGGCGTCGATCGAGAAATCGCTGCTCCCCGGGTTCTGGTTCAATGCGTGCACCGCCAACAGATTGATCCCCTCGAGGAGCACCGAACCCGGATCGGCGATCACCACCTCCTCCCATTCGGCTTCGTGGCTCGACGCGGTGTCGTCGTGCGCGAGGAAGCCGGATCCGACATGCAGCCGCGCGACCTCGACCCCGTTGATCCACACCACCGCGCCGTCGTCCACGTAAACCCGGAGCAGGAGCCGCGCCGGGATCTCGCCGGGCGCCACGGTGAACTCGCGGCGCAGGTAGACGGACGTGTAGCCACCGCCCCCCTGCATATCGGTCAGCTCGGTATTGTCGTCACCGTCACCATAGCCGACCGGCGTCTGTCCGGTCAGCCACGAAGCGTCCTCCGCGAACCCCGGGTCGCGCCAGGCATCGGTGGGGGAAGAGGCTTCGCTCGTGCCCTTCCGGTATCGCCAGGAGCTGTCCGCCGCGGGTACGAACACGACCTCGCCGAAGCGGACAGGTGGCGCCCCGCCGAGCTCGGCGACCAAGGCGTCGTAACGGACGAGCTCGCGCCAGCTCTGGGCACCGAGCGGAGACAGGGGTAGGGCGAGGGAGCCGGCCGCGAGGGCGAGCGCGGCCCCGAGTTGGGGGCATCGGGGCATGGGGGACAATACACCCTTCCGCACCGCCGCGAAAGGATCACGACCCCGGAATAAAGCGGTAGTTCCCCCCAGGGGCGACATCGACCCGCGGCGGCACGCGCGCGCTCTCGAAGGCGAGGTAGCCGCCCTCGAGCCCCCTCCAGAAGTCGACCCACGCACCCCCCTCGGCCACCGCTTCTCGCATTCGCTCGCCGCTCATCCGGAAGGGGAAACAGTGGACTTGGAACCGCTCCTGCCCCGCCGCCAGCGCCGCGTCGGCGAGCGTGTAGATCTCCTCGATCAAGGGGTCGGTCATCGCGTAGCACCCCGTGGAGACACAGGCGCCATGCACCATCAGGAACGACCCCGTCCGCCCGTGGAGACGGTCATAGGCGTTCGGGAAGCCGAGGTCGAAGGAGAGGTGGAACCGGCTGCGCGGGTTCATCTGCTCGCGCCCGACCGCGTAGAAGCCCTCGGGCGCCTGGCGGTCGCCCTCCGCGAGCTTCGGCCCCAACCCACCGGAGTAGGCGCAGATCGGGTAGCTGCGGAACAGCCGATAGCGCCCCGACGCCCCGCCCCGGACCCATAGCTCCAGCACGGCCTCCTCCTTGAATACGCGCATAAAAACCGGCGCCCCGAGTTCCAATCCGGCGTCGGCGAGCGCGCCCGACAGCCGCGGCGCGACGCGACCTTTGACCTCTCCGAAGCGGTCCCCGGCGACCGGCTCCGCCATGCAGGCCGCGAGGGACGAGGTGGCGCAGGCGGTGGCGATCGCCCGGCGGCGGGCAGTTGCGTTCATTGCGAGAGAACGTCGGCCGCCGCCGCGGCCTTTCAAGGCTGTGGCTTGTCAAAGCCGCGCCGCCGACCGAAGCTCCGCGCCATGGCGAACCCACCCCAACCCGAACCCGCGATCGGCGTGATCGGCGGCAGCGGCCTCTACGCGATCGACGGATTCACCGGCGCCGAGGAGCACGTCCTCAAAACGCCGTTCGGCGAGCCCTCGGACGCCATCATCGGCGGCGAGTTCGCCGGCCGCCGCGTGTTCTTCCTCCCCCGTCACGGGCGCGGCCACACGATCCTCCCCCACGAGCTCAACCACCGCGCCAACATCTGGGCGCTCAAATCGCTGGGCGTGCGCTGGATCGTCGCCGTCACCGCGGTGGGCAGCCTGCAGGAGGAGTACGCGCCGCGCGACCTCGTCCTCCCCCACCAGTTCTACGACCGCACCAGCCGCCGCGCCGAACACACCTTCTTCGGCGAGGGCATCGGCGGCCACGTCGCGTTCGGCGACCCGATCAGCAACCCCTTGCGCCGCATCCTCCACAGCGCCGCCGAGGAGCACCACGAGCACGGCGTGCACGATTTCGGGACCTACGTGAACATCGACGGCCCGGCGTTCTCGACCCGATCCGAGTCCCTGGCCTATCAAAGGGCTGGATACGATGTGGTCGGCATGACGAACCTGCCGGAGGCCAAGCTCGCCCGCGAGGCGGAGATCGCCCTGGCGACGCTGGCGATGATCACCGACTACGACTGCTGGAAGGATGACGAAGAGCCGGTGACCGCCGAGACCGTGATCGGCCACCTGCAGGCCAACGCCGACTCCGCCAAGGCGGTCCTCGCCGCCGCCATCCCCGCGATCCCGGAGGTGCCCGACTGGCCCGAGCACCGCTCCCTCGACGGCGCCCTCGTCACGGACAAGGGGCTGTGGCCGGAGAAGACCAAGCTCAAACTGGGGCCGATCCTAGGCCGTTTCCTGTAGCCGGCGCCGTCCGGCCGACCTCCGGGCGCTGGGGCGGAGGAGCCCGGCGCGGGGCTGACGGCCCCGCTCGCCCGGATTGAATACGCAGCAGGGGCGCCCCGTCCTACGCCCCGACATGAAGACGCTCCCCCTCCTCCTCTCCGCGTGGATCGCTGCGGGCACGGCCACCACCGCCCAGGCGCAGCGGGCACTCCCGCTGCCGATCGGCTTCGACCCCGTCGCGGTCGAGCACCCGCAGCACGGCGCCCACGGCGCCCACGGCGCCCACGGTGGGTATGGCGACCGCCACCGGCACGGCGGACCCTCCGGTCGCGATGAGTGGCGCTACGATCAACGGGAAGCTCGCCACGACCGCGGTCGCGCCCCGGCGCCCTCCTGTGCCTGCCGTTGCGGGTCGGGCGATCGCATCCGCCTCGTCGCCGGCTACCAGCGCGGCAAGCCGAACCGGCCCCGCGGTTGGCACCCCCGCTCGTGGTTCGAACACCGTGGCTACGACCTCCGCAATTACGCCCACGAACACGAGCGCACCGGCGAAGTCCACCACGGCAGCCGCCTGCGGCGCCGCTGAGGTCCTTCCAGCGAGCTCACTTCGTCCAGAACACCGGGTGGCGAGCCACCTCGACCACCCGCGCGACCACGGCGGCCGTGAGCAGCAGATGGAACGCGTAGTAGACGCGCGGCGCCCAGGGCGAGGTGCCGCGCAAGACCAACCGTTCGCGCACCGCCTCGGCCGCCCAGATCAGCGAGACGAGAACGGGCGCATAGAGCGACAGGTTGAAACGGTCGCCCTTGCCGATCGGGCGGTAGAAGCCGTAGAGGCAGAGGAATAACAAAACCGTGCCGACCACGAACAGGGCCGCCCAGGCCGAGCCGCAGTGTGCGCGCTGCGGCAGCCCTTCGGGTTTCGGCTTGGCAAACAGCGACCACAGCCAAAGCCCGACCAAGGCGGCGGACAGCCCGTAAAGGTAGATCCCGCGGTCCGGCAGCAGCGCCCGCCACGGTTTCGGCGCCCCGTCCTTGGCCCCCTTCGCCCGCTTCGGGTGGAACAGGTCGGACGCCGTCGCGCGCGCGCCGTCGAGGGTGCGCTCGACAAACGCCCCCGCACCCCGCTCGTCGAGGAAGCGCCGGAGCGAGGGGCGCTCGGCGTCCGGGATGGCGGCGAGCTGCTCGGCGTCCCGGTGCTCGACCATGAAGTCGATGCAGTCTGGCTCGAACCGGTCGAACCACATCCAGTAGGAGGGGTAGGAGTGGAACGGGGAACCGTACTCGGCCGCCGCGTAGTTGAGCCGCGGTCCGGCGACCGTGAGGAAGGCCAGCACGCACAAGACCGAACCGATCAGGTGCGCCTGCGGGCACCAGCGGGCGTCGCTTTGCCCGCCCTTGCGCCGCCCCACCCACGCCCGGACGCCGCACCAAAGGCAGCGCAGCGTCGCGACCCCGAGGAAGGCGGCGAGCAGCGGCAGGGCAGAGGCTTTCGCCAGGTAGGCGAGGCCGCAGGCGCCCCCGAACAGGGCGTAGCGCAGCAGCGAGTTGTCCAGCAGGGCACCGAGCGCCGCCAGCCACGCCAATAGGAAGAGGGTGAAGAACAGCGGCTCCGGCTGGAACCACACCGCGTGCGGGAGGAACGCCGCGAAGCCGCCGACGAGGACGAGGTTGATCGCCGCCGGCAGCGAGAAGCGCGCCGCCGCGAACGCGCCACCCAACAGGAGCAAGCCCGCGGTGATCCCGACGTTCACCCACTTGCCACGCACGAAAAACTCCTCCTCGGTCATCCCGTCGCGGTGGGCGCGGGCGGCGAGCCAGGGCCAGAGCGGGTTGACGACGCCGTCGGTGCGGCGCGGGAACCAGTCCCAGAGCGCGCCGGTGCCGCGCCCTGCGAAGTCCAGCTCGACGTCCGCTTTCGCCTCGAGGGCGAGGTTGATATTGTTCTGCTGGTCGGACCGGTTGCGGTCGCCGTTGGTGTGGTTGATCAGGTGGCGCGCGAAGTAGAAGTAGCAGCCCGTGAAGAGGATCAGAAACAGCGCGAACAACCAGGGCCGGGCGGCCGACCAGCGCGGATCTGGCGCCCCGACGGTGACAGCGCCGGCGGCTTCATGTCGGGCGGCTCTCCGGAACATGGAGGTCCTCAGGGGATCGGCAGCGCCCGCCGGACGACGGTTTCCCCGGTCGGCACGACGGCGCTGGCGCGCGGCGTCACCGGCTCGGCGCGTGGGGCGACGGGCTCCGCACGGGGGACCGGCCCGCCCCCCTCCGCTGGCCGCGGCGGGGCACCCTCCCCGCCGGGCTCAGAGCCGGGCGGGCGGATGACGATCTCCACCCGCCGGTTGATCGCCTGCTCCTCCTTGGTGCCGGTGGGGTTCACCAGCGGGCGCGATTCCCCGAACGCCTCGATCCGGATCCGGTTCGCACCGTTCGCCAGCGTCTGCTGCAGCCAAGCCTGGACCGACTGGGCTCGGCGGCGGCTGAGGTCGAGGTTATACGCCTCGTCGCCCGTCGTGTCGGTATGCCCCTCGATGATGAAGGTCGACTCCGGGTTCTTCTGGATCAGGAAGCCGAGCTTCATCAAGCCGATCTTCGCGCTCTCCTTCAGCGTCGCCTGGTCGTAGTCGAACAGCAGGTCCGTCGGCATCAACACCGGCTTGGTGGCGTCCAAGATCGGCCCGGTCCGGGTCAGCAACTCGTCGAGGTCGCTGAAGC
>JAUIGD010000326.1 GCA_030430255.1 Verrucomicrobiia bacterium | reverse complement strand
ACTTAGGCCGGCACCCCGCCGGCTCGCGGCGGGCCACCTCCCCAGGCGTCAGGCTACCCCCCCAACGCCGAAAACCTGCCTATTCGCCCGCGGGGGCGTCGCCGTCCTCTTTGATGCCGGGTAGCAACTGGCCGACACGCTCCCTCATCTCCTTGCCCGGCTTGAACTTCACGATGGCGCGCTCCGGGATCACCACATCGGTGCTCGGCTTGTTCGGGTTGCGCCCGATCTTCGCCTTGGTGACACGGATGAGGAAGGAGCCGAAGTTGCGCAACACCACCTCGTCGCCTTCGGCCAGCGCATCGGTCACCGCCTCGAGGGTGTGCTGCACCACATCGAACACCTGCTGCTGGGTGATGCCGGTCTCTTTGCTGATTTTTACGATAAGGTCGCGCTTGGTGACGGTCTTCATGCCGAGGGGAGGAAAAGTTGGGATTGGGGTCTTCTCTGGGCGCCCCGGGACTGCTCCGGGGCGCGGCGGGCTGTCACCCATAGCGACCCGACCGGGGGGCGCAAAAAAAATCTTTCCCGTCGCAAGCCCTTGACAGAACGGGAGTTCACATCACCTCCGCGGCGGTCTTGAAATGCAGCTTCGCGAGTTCGCGCAAAACCTCGCGACCGCTCTCCGCGACCAATTGGCGGGCCGCTTTCTTGACCGCAGCCGAAGCGCCTTTCGGCAACTCCAACCCGAATTTCTCGGAAGCCCCCTCCATCCACCACACGAACTTGTCGCGCGCCAACACCGACGCGGCGGCGACCGCGATGTCGCTCTCGGCCTTGGTGCGCTGTTGCAGCGTGATCCCCCGGCCGCGCGGGCCGAGCTTCTGTTTGATCAGCGTCGGCCTGGCGAACTGGTCGCTGAGCGCACGCGCGCACGCGGGCCGTTTCTCACACAGCCGCTCGATGGCGGCGGCGTGGCCCCAGGCGAGCAGCTTGTTGAGGTTGCCGATCTTGGCATAGAGCTCGTTGTACTTGCGGGGGCCGATCATGATGACCTCGTGGTCGAGCCCGGGCGTCTCGCGGATGAGCTTGGCGAGCTTCTTGATCTTGCCGTCGCTGATCTTCTTCGAGTCCATCACCCCGGCGTCGATCAGGGCGCGCGCCGAACCGCGGTCGGTGTAGGCGCCGGCGATCACCAGCGGGCCGAAGAAGTCGCCTTTGCCGCTCTCGTCGATGCCGAAGTGCGGCTCGAACATCTCCGGGTCTCGCTCCTCCTCGTAGCCGAGTTCCGCCTCGCCGATCACCTCGGGCTCGAGCGTGAAGCGCACGAATTCCTCGGTCTCTTTGCCCTGCACCAACACTTTCGGCCCCTTCTCATACACGGCGATGTTCAGCTTCCCCTTCGCGGCGGCGAACAGCGTGTAGGGCTTCTCTTTGAACTCGAAGCCGCGCTCGCGCAGCAGCGAGCGCAGGGTTTCCGCTTGCGCGGGGGTGAGGGCGCGGGTGTAGGAGGTGGGGCTGGGCACGCCCCGCCTTAGCAGACACCCCACGATGCCACAAGCCGACAACCCCGACCGCAAGGTGCCCGGGAAGCTGCCGACGGACGACCCGGAGGGGCTGCGGGCGGCGCTGCACCGCTGGTTCGCCGAGGTGGGCAAAGACTACCCCTGGCGGCGGACGCGCGACCCGTACGAGGTGCTGGTCTCGGAGGTGATGCTGCAACAGACGCAGGTCGCGACCGTCCTGGGGCGCGGCTACTACCGGCGCTGGTTGGAGCGCTTCCCGGACCTCGCGGCCTTGGCGGCGGCGCCCGAAGAAGAGGTGCTGCGCGCCTGGGAGGGGCTCGGCTACTACTCGCGGGCGCGCAACCTCCACGCGGCCGCGAAGGCGGTGGTCGCCGGACACGGCGGCGAGTTCCCGCGCGAGGTCGAGCGGATCGCCGCCCTGCCCGGCGTCGGACGCTACACGGCGGGCGCGGTGGCCTGCTTCGCGTTCGGGCAGGCCGTCGCGACCGTCGACGCGAACATCGCCCGGGTGCTGGCGCGGCTGTTCGACCATCGCGAACGGGTGGACACTGCCAAAGGCGCGGAACGGCTCTGGGGCTGGGCTGCGGAACTCGTCCCCGGGCGCGGCGCGCGGGAGTGGAACTCGGCGCTGATGGAGCTGGGGCAGACCTTGTGCAGAGCGAAGGCGGCGGCCTGCGACCTCTGCCCCGCCGCGGCGTGGTGCGCATGCGCGGACCCGCTGGCACTGCCGATGAAGAAACCGCGCCCGAAGGTCACGGAGGTGGACGAGCACGTGCTGGTCGCGGTGCGGGGAGGGCGCATCCTCCTGCAGCAGGAGACCGGCCGCCGCCGCAGGGGGCTCTGGAAGCTGCCGGCGCGCGCGCCCGCGCAATTGGGCGACCTCGCACCCACCGGTCGCCGCCGCTACAGCATCACCCGCTACCGGGTGACGATGCACCTCTACCAGACCGGGGAAGCGCAGGCCGCCGGCCCGGACGAACGCTGGTTCGACCTCGCCGAACTCCCCGGGCTGCCGATGCCGAGCCCCTACCGGCGGGCGGTCGAGGCGCTCTTTTCGCTCCGAGCCGACCCCAGCGCGGACGCCCATGGCGGCGGGCCGCAGCCCGGAGTCGGGTGACCGGCCCGGAGGGCGCGTGTCCCGGCGGGCCGCCGAAGCGCCCTCGCAAGCCCACCCCTGGCCGCAGGCGCCGAAACAGCAACGGCGGACACGGAGGTCCGCCCTCCAAAGGTCTGCGGTCGCTGGCGCTTGATCTGCCCGTTCCTGACCGCCCGGCCCAGAGCGTGCCCGCAGCGCAGAAGCCACCCCCTTCGTTTAGCCCGGATCGATCACCACATTCGCAGGCGAGGCGCTGCCATTCGTTGACGCTGAGTAGGCGGCGGCAGGGACAGGCGAAGCGGCTGGGTGAACACCCTGCCCGAGCCGGTCACCACGCCAACACCCTCAGCAACAACGAGGGCGAGCCACAGCCCGGAGCTTGGTGATCGATTCGGGCTAGGGAGCCGGCCCCTCAGCACGACCGCCTCTCACCCACCCACCGGTGATCGGTCCTCGGCCCGCGAGATCGCGAGCCGGGTGAGGACGGGGCCGACGAGCTCGAAGAGGACGGTCGCGCCGATGGTGGTCTGCATCAGAGCCTCCGCGTGTTCCGGGAATTTCTCGGCCGCCAGCAGCGCCATGCCGATGGCGACGCCCGCCTGCGGCATCAAGGCCAAACCGGCCCATCTCCGGGTACGGTCGCCGGATCCGGCCAAGCGCCCTCCGAGCCAACCCCCGACGACCCGGCCGAGGATCCGCAAGGCCACGTAGCATCCTCCCGCCAAGCCCGCCGCCCAGAGCGAGCGGACTTCGAACTGGGCGCCGGCGAGCACGAAGAAAAGGATCATGAAGGGGAGTTCGAGGCGCTTGATCTCGTGGAACGGGCGTTCGTGATGGTTCGCCAGCAACGCCACCGCCACGCCCATCGTCATCGCGGCGAGGATGAACGAGACTCCGGCCACCAGCGCCCCTCCGCACAGCAGGAAGACGAATCCGAGCGCCTCGAGGCGCGTCGGCTCCCCGGGTGAGATCCGGCCGGTGACCTTCGCCATGAAGACACCGAGGACGGCGCCGAGCAAGAGCGCCCCGCCGATCTCCCACAGCCCCGCCCGGAGCGGCTCGAGGAACCCCTCGCCGTTCCCGGCCAGCAGGTCGGCGAGCGCCAGCAAGACGCTGAAGGCCAAGACCCCCCACGCGTCATCGACGGCCACGATCGCGAGGAGGAGCTTGCTGAACCGCCCCTCGCCCCCCATCGCATCGACGACGTCGGCGGTGGCCGCCGGGTCGGTCGCCGTCGCAATCCCGGCCAGCAGGAGCGCCATGGTCAACGGCACGCCGATCAGCCAGAGCCCGGCCCCGACCACCGCGGCCGTGCACAGAACGATGGCGACCGAGAGGATCAGCATCTCGCGGGCGCCGCCCTCGGCGACCAAGTGGCCCACCCGCTCACCGAGCAGGAAGCCGACCATGGTCAGGGCGATCCCCGCCGCCAGTTCGAACAAGACCTCCTGTTCCGCAGGCAGGAGGTCGAGCACCCCGGGGCCGATGAGAAACCCTAGGACGACCAGCAGGGTCACGCGCGGCAACGAAGTCCGCCTGCCGACGGCATCGGCCGCCAGCCCGAGGAGAAAGGTGGCGCCGAGGGTGATGAAGAGCGATCCTGATTCTTCCAAGGTGCGGTCGGGGTCGGCGACGCCCACTGTGGGGCGGACCGCGGCCTGCCGCCACGAAGAATCCGGGCACAGCACCCCGCCCAAATCCCCACCGGATCGCCGCTGCGATCGCTCCCCCGCTCCAACAAGCCTGCCCCGTTACCCGCCCGTTACCCGCCCGTTACTCGCGCTCGCCGATGGGCTCGAAGGTCCCGCTATGCGCGGCGGGCTGGTAGCGGCGCCCTCCTTCATCCACCTCGGCGTCCGCGACGCGCAGGTAGGCGGCATAGGATCGGTCCCGCCTCACCACGCTCGGCGGCGCCCCGGGGATCGGGACGGCGGGCACCTCGTAGCGGATCTCGATCACGTCATCGACCTCCAAGCCGGTAGCGCTCTCGGTCACCGCGGTCACGCGCGCTTCGGCGGTGATGCGGATGGTGGCGACGCCGCCGACGAGCGGCAGGCGGCGCACCTTGGTGACTTCGATCTCCAATTTCTCGGGCGCCTTCGCCTGAAACTCCCGCTCGGTCTCGATCGGGATGGCGCCGCTAGCGGCCAAGCAACTGGCGACCAGGGCGACGAACAACAGGGATGGGGTGCGGATGGCGTTCATGGTGTTGAGATTTCTACGTTTCACCCGCAGGGGATCTTAGAGCGAATTCGTCTCCTTGCCCGGCGCAGGATCGGCTGTCAATCTTCAGTATGCTCCCCGACGAACTGCGCGACTACCTGCTCGGCAAACCCGAAACCACAGAGGAGGAGCCCTTCGGCCCCGGCGTGTTGGTGTACAAAGTCGCGGGCAAAATGTTCGCGACGCTCGGCTTCGAAAGCGACGAGCGCGGGGTCGAAGTCGGCCGCGCAAACCTCAAATGCGACCCCGAGCGGGCGGTCGAGCTGCGATCCGAACACGAGGCGATCCTGCCGGGTTACCACATGAACAAGCGCCACTGGAACACCCTCGTGCTGGACGGATCGCTCAAAGCGAAGCTCGTCCGCGAGCTGGTCGACCACTCCTGGGACCTGGTGGTCGCCGGCCTGCCGAAGCGGGACCGCGAGCGCTTGGCGTAGCGCGCAACGGTCGGAGAGGCTCCGGATGCCCCGAGGGCAGACGTCCCCGTTCTACCCTTTGGAGGGTCCTCACAACGTTCGGGATCGGGTGTGCTGAGCGTTCGGGTTTGCCCGAGGAGCGGCTGGGTGATGGGGGCGGAAAGGCGGCACGCGGGGACGCGCGCCCTCCGGCCTCCGCGGTCGCCCCTCAACAGAAGCCCTAGCCCGGATCGATCACCAAGCTCCGGGCTGCGGCTTGCCCTCGTTGATGCTGAGGGTGTTGGCGTTGGGATCGGCTCGGGCAGGGTGTTCACCCAGCCGCTTCGCCGATCCCTGCCGCCGCCTACTCAGCCTCAACGACTGGCGGCACCTCGCCTGCGGATGTGGTGATCGATCCGGGCTAGTCGATCACCAAATTCCGGCTAGTCGATCGGCATCGCTCCAGGGCGGGCGATCCCGACCAGCTGCGGCAGTTCCGTCACGACGAGGTCCGGAAGCGCTTCGCCGCCGTCGCGCAGGGAGCGGGCGCAGCCGGCGAACAGCGCGGTGCGGAAGCCGGCGGCGGCGGCGGGGGCGATGTCGTTGCGGGTGCAGTTGCCGACGAAGAGCGTCTCCCCCGCGCCGATCCCGCGCGCCGCGAGGCGGGCTGCGGCTTCGGCGAACAGCGCCGGCGAGGGCTTGGCGCGGCGCTCGCGGTACGACCACAGGCAGAGGTCGGGGTCGAAGCCCAATGCCTCCATATTTTTGTTAGCGAGAGCCGGGAGGAGCAACGGGGTCATGAACTGGGCGTTGGAGATGACGCCCATCGCCAAGCCCGCGTCGCGCAAGGCCTCCAGAGTCGATGTCAGGCCGGGCATGGGCCAGACGGGGTTGTGGGTGCACTCCTGGCGGACCGCATGGGCCTCGATGTCGGCGTCGCCCCGATCCGGGCCCCCGAGCACCGCCCGCCAGACCTCGCGGAGATCGACCTCGGGGAAGGGCTCGCCCGCGGCGCGGGAGGCGGCGTGGCGCCGCGCGATCTCGGCGCCGAGCCCGGGCGCGGTCTCGCCCGAGGCGCCGGACACAAACAGCGTGCCGTAGAGGTCGAACAGGACCGCTCGGACCGCCGGCACCAGGGCGGGCAGCCGCGGCTCGACGCCGGTCGGCAGCGGCTCGAGCGGCCTGCTGAGCTCCCGGATCAGGGCGGTGTGGGATTGCGACATCGATCTCGGCTCGGGGCGGGCAGGATGCTCGCGCTCCGCGCGCGGAGCGCGCCAGTTGCTTGCTACGTGGGCACTTGGCACCCGATCCCTGCGCGCGCAGCGCGCTAGTAGGCTTGCTTCGCCTCGACGCCGTCGTTCTTGCCGCGGCGCAGGGAGTCCCAGGCCTTCCAGTTGGCGTCCTGCACGGCGCGGTTGTCGGCGTCGATGTTCAACAGGTAGTCGCTCTGCTGGAGCTGCTTGGAGAAGCGGCGCTGCTGCATCTGCTGGGCCTGCTGCTGCGGCGCCTGCTCGGCCTCGGCGGGCGGGGAGCCGATGCTGCGCTCGCCGCGGTAGAAGGCGTACTGGCGCTCGCCGGCCTTGGCCAACACGGTGGCGGTGCCGTGGATGCCGTCGGCCTCGAACAGGCCGCGCAGGTCGGTGTGGCCGCTGAGGAAGGCGTCGTTGGCGGTGCCGACCACCTTCACCAGCACCTCCGGCACGAAGGCGCCACCGGCGTCTCCCGCGCCGCCCTCGCGGACGTTGACCCGCACGCTGCCGGCCGCGTCCTCCTGGATCTCCAGCTTCAGCGGCGTGATCAAAACCAAGCCGCTGGAGAACAGGTCGTCGCCCCGGCAGATGACGAGGTAGGCGCCCTCGCGCTCGAGCCCGAGCGGCACGGTCTTGTCCTTGTCGGCGAAGTCGCGCCCGTCGCCGAGCGGCACCCTCACCTGGGCGGCGGGGTCGATGCCGGCGAGGTCGATCTTGGCGACGTCGGCGAGGTTCTTCTCGCGCAGGTAGAGCTTCAGCAGGTCCACCTCGTAGACCTGGATCTCGGCCTCCTTGATGTTGCGGTAGCCGAGCTCGATCTCGACCGGCTCGCCCGGCGCCAGGGTGGTGACCT
>JAUIGD010000325.1 GCA_030430255.1 Verrucomicrobiia bacterium | reverse complement strand
CCCCACGAATCCACCAACCTCGCCTCCGACCCCGATCACTACGAAACGCTCGAGCGCTACAAGGAGAAGCTCAAAGCCATGCAGAAGGCCACCGGCGACCCCTGGGCGATGAAGTGGGAGTATGAGTAGAACACGTGCAGGTCAGTTGGAGATGAGCTACTGGCGGGACGATCGGGATCTACTCGAAGAGCTGTATCCGAGTTGCACTTCGTTCACACGTTTTCATCCGCAGTATCCTGAGGGCCTCATCCAAAGCATTCCCTGCGGCATGCTGTACCTGATCGCCTTCTGGTCGGCCTCGGCGGTAGCCCGTTTCAAGTTCTGCTGCTACTGCTTAGAAGACTCTGTAGAATGGGATCGATTCGAGTTTCATGTCATCGACATTGACACACTGAAGCCAAGCGATCCCTTCACCGATCACCAACGGCTCGGGGGAGATGGCGATGTCATGGGAATCCGGGCCGGCAAACTCGTTGGTTCGCTCGGGAGGGAGTGGACAGACGAGCACTTCGAAGAGCTGATCAGAGACATCACCCGCTCCGCATGAGAGGGCGCTCACGACCTGCTCAAGCGCTGAAGCTTCGGCATACCCAAAATTCCTAGTCAAGAGCCGGCAGATCCGAGCAACTCCATTCTAACCTTTCGTTCTCTACTCTCCAGATTGCGGCAGTTCGCTAGGAGGCCGCCGCTTTCCAACCCTGGAGGGCGGAGCTCCGCCTCCGCCGTAGCTGCCCCCGCGCGCCGGCGCCAACCAATCCGGGTCGAGGGCGAACCCACTCGCCCTCAGGCCGCCCCCAGCAAACGATCGCGCCCCGTGCAGCTCGCGAAGCCGGGGACTTGATCCTCGCCCCATCGCCACTACCGGTGCCCCCGCCATGCCCACGCCCACCATCGACGTCCGCTACGTCGCCGACCTCGCCCGCCTCGAGCTGACCGCCGAGGAGGAAGCCGCGTTCTCAACGCAGCTATCCGACATCCTCGGCTACGTGCAGAAGCTCGAATCGCTCGACGTCGAGGGCATCGAGCCGATGGCGCACGCCTCGCCGGTCTTCGACGTCCTCCGCGAAGACCTCGCCCGCCCCGGCGCCGGCGCCGAGGCGGCGCTCGCCAACGCCCCCGACCGCACCCCCGACCAGTTCCGCGTCCCCCGCGTCGTCGAGTAGCACCATGAGCCAGCCCGCCGCCGAACTCACCATCGCCGAACTCCAGCGCCAGTTCCGCGCCGGCGACCGCTCGCCGCGCGAGGCCGTCGAGCAGGTGCTCGCCGCCATCGACGCGCGCGACCGCGACCTCGGCGGCTACTTGAGCGTCGATGCCGAATCCGCCCTCGCCGCCGCCGATGCGGCCGACGTCTCCCTGCCGCTGGGCGGTGTCCCGATCGCGATCAAAGACCTCATCAACGTCGAAGGCCAGCCCTGCAGCTGCGCGTCGAAGCTCCTGGACGGCGGCTACACCTCGCCTTACGACGCCACCGCCATCGCGCGTTTGAAGGCCGCTGGCGCGATCCCCCTCGGCCGCACCAACATGGACGAGTTCGCCATGGGGTCGTCCACGGAGAACTCCGGTCTCCAAGTCACCCGCAACCCGCACGACCCCGAGCGCATCCCCGGCGGCAGCAGCGGCGGCTCGGCCGCCGTCGTCGCGGCGAACACCGCCGTCGCCGCGCTCGGCACCGACACCGGCGGCTCCGTCCGCCAGCCCGCCGCCCACTGCGGTTGCGTCGGACTCAAGCCCAGCTACGGCCGCGTCTCCCGCTTCGGTCTGGTGGCCTACGCCTCCTCCCTCGACCAGATCGGTCCGCTGACCAAGACCAGCCACGACGCCGCGCTCCTGCTGGAGGCGATCGCCGGCGGCGACCCGCTCGACTCCACCTGCCTCGACGCGGCGGTGCCGAAATACACCGATGCCCTGACCGGCGACTTGAGCGGGGTCCGGGTGGGCCTGCCCAAACAGTATTTCGGTGACGGCATCGAGGCCGGCGTCCGCTCCAGCGTCGAGGCCGCCCTCGGGCAGCTCGAGGCGCTCGGGGCGACTTTGGTCGAGCTCGAACTGCCGCACACCGAATATGCGGTGGCCACCTACTACATCATCGCCACCGCCGAGGCGTCGGCCAACCTCGCGCGCTTCGACGGCGTCCGCTACGGCAACCGGGCGAGCGATCCCGAAAACATCATCGACCAGTACCGTCGCACGCGCGGCGCCGGTTTCGGCCCGGAGGTCAAGCGCCGCATCATCCTCGGCACCTATGTCCTCAGCTCCGGCTACCAGGACCAGTTCTACCTCCGCGCGCAGAAAGTCCGCTCGCTGATCCGCAGAGACTTCGCCGAAGCCTTCGAGAAGGTCGATGTCATCGCCTCGCCGACGGCGCCGACCCCGGCGTTTAGGATCGGTGAGAAGTCGGGCGACCCGCTGCAGATGTACCTCGCCGACATCTACACGATCGCCGCCAACCTCGCCGGCATCTGTGGCGTCAGCACCCCCTGCGGCACCGTCCGCAGCGACACCGGCACGGACTTGCCCGTCGGCCTGCAGATCCTCGGCCCCGCCCTCGGCGAGGCGAAGATCCTCCGGGTCACCGACGCCTACGAGCGCAGCCGGGCGTAGGGCGACGCTTCCACCTCCTTCCGCGGAGGTCGGCTCACGTCTCCCCCGACACCCGCTCAAGAATCCGGAGCCGGCGCGTTCTCCGAGGCTGGGCTCATCTTCTCCACGCCCTTCCTCACCGCCTCCTTCGACGACCAGACGCCGACGAACACGATCATCGCGACGCTCGCCCAAAACGCGACCGAATACGCGTTCCCCGTCCGGATCACCGCGTCGCGCTGCCGCCACCTTTTGAAAACGATCGCCGCGAACACCACGACCAGCAGGATGATCGACGTCACAAACCCGCCGACGAAGACCATCCAGACCGGATTGCCCATCCGCAGGTAAACGGTTGCCCACAAGATGGGGATGACGACCGCCAGGGTGAGCACCCAAAGCCGGCGCCGGTGCAGATCCCCGAAATCGAAGAGGCCCAATGTCCCGAACGCATCGCTGAACTGCCGCGTCCAAGCGCCCAGAGCCGAGAAGGCGGTCGAGAACAACACGACGAACGCGCCGAAGTAGAACAGCGGCTCAGCCCACGCCCCGAGCGTCCCCGTGTAGATCGTCGACAGACCGGTCAAGAACGCCTCGCCGCCTTGGGTGAAGTCCCAGCCCTCGCGCCCGTGCAGCAGCGCCGCACCGAGCAGGAAGAAGCACACGGTCACCACCGTGTAGACGAGCATCGCCACGATGGCGTCGATGTACATGACCCGCACCCAGCCGCGCGCCCGCCGCGCCCACGCCTCGCTGCCGTCGTTCTTGCCGGTCTTCGCCGCGTAGCCCTTTTCGATCAGCCAATAGTTGTAGGCCATGATCTCATCGCCGCCGACACCCGTGATCCCGAATGCGCCGATGACCAACAGCACCATCCCGGCACCCTCCGGGATTTGGAAGCTCAATCCCGACAGCACATCGCCGAGAGCCACCGCGTCGGGCGTGAACTGCAGCGCCCCGAGCGAAACCATGGTGAACACGGTGAACAGTCCGATCATCGTCACCGAAAGGAACTCCAGCAGACGGTAGCGACCCGAGCCGACGATGGCCGCCACCGCCGCCGCCACGATCCACAGCCACGCGACCTCGGGCACCTTCGGCGCCCAAAGGTGCAGCAGCACGGCCACGAGACCGACGATGCCCCCCACCTGCAGGAACTTGAACACCATCAGGAACAGCCAGGTCCACACCGACCAGTGCGCCCGGCCGAGCTTGGGACCAGGCAGGCGGTTGAACGAATTGAAGGTCGTCTCCCCGGTCATGATCGCGCGCTTCCCGAACTCGAGCTGCACCGCCACCTTCACCAAGCAGCTCACCAGGATCACCCACATCACGGCGAAGCCCGCACCCGCCCCGAGTTGGGTGGTGGCCACCAACTCGCCCGACCCGACGATCGAGGCGGACAAGAGGAAGCCCGGCCCGAGGTGACGCAGCGCGCCGCGCAAGGTCGTCGGGGGTTCCGCCACGTCGGCGGGATCGAGGGCATACGGGTCGCTGGGGGTTTGCATGGTTCCGTGGAAGCCCCTAGCCTGACGCGCGAGCGTGCCGAACGAAAGCAAAACCCTCACCCTGATCGCCGCCCTGTTGCTCGGGGTCGCCGCCGATCCATCGCCGGCCTCGGAGGGCCCATCCATCGAGGAGGGTCGCTCCTTCTGGGCGTTCCAGCCGATCGCTGACCCACCGATCCCCGAAGTCCGCGACCCCACCTGGGCGCGCGCCGACATCGACCACTTCGTTCTAGCGGCGCGGGAAGCTGGGGGCGAGCCCCCGCCGCCCGAGGCGTCGAAGCGCGAACTGGTGCGGCGGCTGCACTTCGACCTCCATGGGCTGCCGCCGAGCCCCGAGGCGACCGATGCGTTCCTCGCCGACGAATCGCCCGATGCCTACGGGCGGCTCGTCGACCAGCTCCTCAGCTCGCGCCGCTTCGCCGAACGCTGGGCGCGCCACTGGCTCGCCGTCGCCCGCTACGCCGATTCCTCCGGCGGCGGCCGCGCCATCCTCCTCCCCGACGCCTGGCGCTACCGCGACTACGTCATCGACAGCTTCCATCGCGACAAACCGTTCGGCGAGTTCATCACCGAGCAGATCGCCGGCGATTTGCTAGAGCGCGAAAGCGCCGGCGGCCGCCGCGAGGCGCTCACCGCCACCGCCTTCCTCGCCCTCGGCGCCACCAACTACGAACTGCAGGACAAAGAGCGCCTGCGCATGGACGTCATCGACGAACAGATCGACACCACCGGCCAAGCCTTCATGGCGATGACGCTCGGCTGCGCGAGGTGCCACGATCACTTCTTCGACCCCATCCCCGCCGAGGACTACTACGCGCTGGCCGGCATCTTCCGGTCCACGAAGACGCTCGAACACGCCAACGTCTCGAGCTGGGTCGAGGCCGAGCTCCCCCCGGTCGGTGCAACGGAGCTCGCCGCCGCCGCCGCTCGCGGCGCTTGGAAAGAGCGCCACCAAGCGATGCAGGAGGATCTCGCCGACCTCAAAAAACGGCAGGGCACGCTCGGCGGACCCGCTCGGGATTTGCCCGCCGGCACGGTGGTCGTCGACGACACCAAAGCGGAGCTCATCGGCCCCTGGGTGGCCTCGACCAGCGTCGCGGGCTTCATCGGCGAACGCTACCTCCATGACGCTGCGAGCTCCGAAGAGCCCTGCAGCGCCACCTACGTCGCAGACCTCCCCCAAGCCGGAGACTACGAACTCCGCATCGCCTACACCCACTCGTCGAACCGCGCGCCCCAAGCCGTCGCCACCGTCCACCTCGCCGATGGCGAACACCGCGTGGCTTTCGATCAACGGGTGGCGCCCCCCGGCGGCTTCCACACGCTGGGCGTCTACTCGGTGGCCGAGAAGGGGCCGGTGCGCGTCACCCTCACCAACCGCCAACCCGGGAGCGGCCACCTCATCGCCGACGCCATCGCCTTCGTCCCGCGTCGGAGCGACGCCACCGCATCACCGGCCGAACGGGAAGCGGAGACCCTCGCGGCCTCGATCAAGACCCTCGAATCCGAGCTCAAAGCCCACGAGAAACTACGGCCGGCCGCCCCGCCGCGCACCATGGCCGTCCAGGACGAAGCCAGCCCGGCCGACTACGCGATCAACATCGGTGGCGACCCCCATCAACTCGGTGCCCCGGTCGCGCGCGGGTTCCTCCAGGTGATGTCCCGACCGGGCGGCGCGCGCCCCCCGATCCCCGACGGGCAGAGCGGGCGCCTCGAGTTCGCCCGTTGGCTGGCCTCGCCAGAGCACCCGCTCGTCGCCCGCGTCTATGCCAACCGCGCTTGGCACTGGCTGCTCGGGGAAGGGATCGTCGCGACGCCCGACAACTTCGGCTCCACCGGCGCCGCGCCGAGCCACCCCGAACTCCTCGACCACCTCGCGCGCCGCCTCCTCGATTCCGGCGGCTCCACCAAGCAACTCGTCCGCTCCATCGTCCTCTCGGCCACCTACCGCGCCGAGCGCGAGGCCCCCCGGCGGCTCGACGCCGAGTCCATCCGCGACGCCATGCTCGCCGTCTCCGGCGAGCTGGATCTCACGAAGTCCGCCGGCCCGTCGATGAAGCCCGGGACGAAGTCGGAGTTCGGCTACCGCTTCGATTCGCTCGCCCGCAGCGTCTACACGCCGGTGTTCCGCAACGAACTCCCCGAACTGTTCGCGGTCTTCGACTTCCCCGACCCCAACCTCGGCTCCGGCGACCGCGCCGACACCACCCTCCCCACCCAGGCGCTCTACATGATGAACCACCCCTGGGTCATCGCCCGCTCGAAGGCCGCCGCCGAGCGCTGGTTAGCGCAGGAAGGCACCACCGAAGAACGCATCGGGTTAGCCGAACGCATCGCGTTGGCCGAACGCATCGCGTTGGCCTACCGGCACACGCTCGGGCGCCCCCCCGACGAACAGGAACGAGGCCTGGCCGAACGCTACCTCGGCGACGCCCCCACCCTCGAACGCTGGACCGCCTTCCAACAGACGCTGTTCGCCTCGCTCGAATTCCGCCATCTGCGATAACGCCAATGCTCCATCCACCCTCTCCCCCCAGCCGTCGCCGCTTCCTCCAGTCGGCGGCCTGCGGCTTCGGCTCCCTCGCCCTCTCCGCCTTGAACGGGCTGGCGTCCAACCCCCTCGCAGCGCGCCGCGGCCAACACGCCGCACGGGCGAAGCGGGTCATCTTCCTGTTCATGCAGGGCGGCCCGAGCCAGGTCGACACCTTCGACCCGAAGCCCGAACTCGACGCCCGCGACGGACAGAAGCTGCCCTTCGAGGTCCCGCGCACGCGCAAAGTCACCGACGAGCGCGTGTTCAAATCGCCGTGGGAATTCCGCCAGCACGGCGAGTGCGGCCAGCCGGTGTCGGAGTTGTTCCCGCACATCGCCGGCCAGGTCGACAAGCTCTGCTTCCTGCACGGCATGCACACCGAGGGCGTCGCCCACGGCCCGGCGACGATCTTCATGCACACCGGGGCGACCAACCTCGTCCGCCCGTCGATGGGCGCGTGGATCAGCTACGGGCTCGGCACCGAGAACCAGAACCTGCCGGCCTTCGTCACCATCAACCCGCCGCCGACCAAAGGCGGCCCGCGCAACTACGGCACCGCCTTCCTGCCGCCTGTGCACCAGGGCACCCCGCTCGGCCGCGCCGGGCAGAGCGCCCGCGACGCCCGCTTCAAGAACCTCGCCAACCCGCTGCTCGACACCG
>JAUIGD010000324.1 GCA_030430255.1 Verrucomicrobiia bacterium | reverse complement strand
CTGGTCTGCATCCTCGACGCCGACAAGGAGGGCTTCCTGCGCAGCGAGACCTCGCTCATCCAGACGGCGGGCCGCGCCGCCCGCCACGTGGACGGCCGCGTGGTGCTGTTCGCCGACGAGGTGACCAAGAGCATCGAGGGCCTGCTCGGCATCACCGACTACCGGCGCCGCAAACAGATCGAACACAACGAGGCGCACGGCATCACCCCGCAGAGCGTGAAGCGCGCGGTGCAGGAGAGCCTGCACGTGACGCTCGGCGGCGGCGAGGCCGAGCGGGGGGTGATCAAGGAGGACGCCGCGACCTACGACATCGGCAGCGTCCTGCGCGAGCTGCAATCCGAGATGGCCGACGCCGCCGCCAAGCTGGAGTTCGAGAAGGCGGCGCTCCTGCGCGACCAGATCGCCGAGCTGAAGGCACAGATGGGCGAGGCGCCCGCGAAGCCGAAGGGCAAGGGCGGGAAGAAGGGGAAGTTGAAGTACTGAGGGGGGAGCGTTGCGGGGGCATGGCAGCCAACGTGGATCTCAGTTCGGTGTTCGGCGCCCATCGAGCGCCAGCGCCCGAAAGCACTGGAGGGCGGACCTCCGTGTCCGCCGATGCTGTTGGGCGGCGGGCGTGGTGCAGGGACGCCGGGTGATCTTCGATATTCTCTCGGCACCGGTCGATTTGCGTCCGGCCCCTCGGATCGGTCACGGCGGAGACGGAGCTCCGCCCTCCAGTAGGTAGGCGGGGCGAGATGCCCCGCCTACGGCACGGAAGCATGAGGTTCACGACGCGGAGATTCATTGAGAACGAGGCATGCTGCGTGGCGAGGTCACGCCCGAAGGGGATTGCCCGCCCGCCCTCCTAAGACCAAGATGACCGATGCGCTTTGCCGGCACTGCTCTCATCGCCCTGCTTGTCGCTGCCGCCCACGCCGAGCAGTCGCGCGCCCCGGGTTCGGACCCCGATCTCCGTTTCTGGCTTGAGAACATGGTTTGGCATCATGGCTACGGGCGCGGCGAAATCGAAAGCGCCACCGGGCTCGCTGCGGATGAAGTGCAATCCGCGCTGGAGCGCTTCGGCATCCGCCCCGAGACGAAGCCACCCCGCGCGGAGGGCGCCCCTTTGTTGGTGCTCCCGTACCCCGGCGGGCGCCACCCGCGGGTCGGCTTCCTCGACGGCGCCGTCGACCCGCAGCGCGAGACCAAGCTGAGCGCCTTTGCTCCTTGGGACGCGTCGAGCTACGCCGTCGTCGACCTGCCCGAGGCCATCTGGTCGAACCTCGGCCTGACGTATCTCGCACATACCCACATCGACACGATCTGGAGCGCGCGCGGGGTGGAGTTGGAGGCGCTGGAATGGGACCGGGGGCCGGGCCGGACCTTGCGGTTCGAGAGGGCGCTGCCGAACGGGATCCGCTTCGGGGCGTGGGCTTCGCCGCTGGGGGCGTCGGGCCTGTCGATGGAGCTTTGGCTGCACAACGGGACGGGCGAGGCGTTGACCGATTTGCGCGCCCAGACCTGCGTGATGTTGAAGGCAATGGCGGGCTTCGCCGCGCAGACGGCGGACAACAAGGTCCTGCGGGCGCCGTACGCGGCGTGCCGCGACGAGTCGGGGCGGCGCTGGGTGATCACGGCGTGGGAGCCGGTCCACCGCGCTTGGCAAAACCCGCCGGTGCCGTGTTTGCACTCGGACCCGGAGTTCCCGGACTGCCCACCCGCCGGGACGGTCCGCGCGCACGGGCGCCTGTGGTTCTGGGAGGGCGAGGACATCGAGGCGGAACTCGGGCGCCTCGACGCGACCGGTTGGCGCGAAGCGCAGGTGCCGGACATCCGCGAAGCCGAACCCGATCTGACCGCGCCGCCGATGGTCGACGGCGAGCCCGCCCCGGGCAGGCGCGTCAGGGCGGTGCTGCCGTCACATGCCGGCACCGGGGTCTACCACGCGCTGTACCTACCGAGCGACTGGACACCAGGCGGGAACCACCCGGTGCTGGTCGAGTTCGCCGGCAACGGCCCCTACCGCGGCCCGCACGGCGAGATCAGCAGCGGGCGGCCGGAGGGCAGCGCGCTCGGCTACGGGCTGAGCGCCGGCCGCGGTTGCGTGTGGCTCTGCCTCCCCTACCTGAACGCCGCGGGCGACGCGAACGTGACGCAGTGGTGGGGCGACCCGCCGGGGCACGACCCCGCGCCGACCGTCGCCTACGCGAAGGCCGCCGTGCGCGCCGTCTGCGGACGGTACGGCGGTGACCCGGATCGGGTGGTGCTGTGCGGCTTCTCGCGCGGCGCCATCGCCTGCAACTTCATCGGCCTGCACGACGACGAGATCGCCGGCCTCTGGTGCGGTTTCGCCGCCTTCAGCCACTACGACGGCGTGCGCGACTGGGGCTACCCCGGCGCCGGGCGCGGCCCGGCTGTCGAACGCCTGCGCCGGCTCGGCGGCCGGCCGCAACTCATCATGGGCGAGGGGCGCCGCGAAGGGGGGAACCTGAGCGCGACCGCCCGCTACCTCGACGGGATCCCCGGCGCCGGACCGCGCTCGCTCACGTTCCTGCCGACCGGCTTCCGCAACCACGACGACGCCTGGATCCTGCGCCCCGGCGCCGCCCGCGAAGCCGCACGGGCCTGGCTCGCGGAAACGCTGGCGCCCGCGCCCGCACAGCCACCGCTGCACTGAACGCCCCGGCCCGCCCTGCGAGGTGGAGGTTTCCAACCTCCCCAGCCCGCGCCCTCCCCCTCCGTCAGCCCCGCCCGCTACCAAGGACTTGCCCGCGCCAGCTCCGATCCCTAGACTCCCCGCCCAAGCCACCATGCTCCGCCTCATCACGCCCCTCGTCCTCGCCGCCACTTTTACCCCACTTTGCCCTGGTGCCGAGCGCCCCAACATCCTGTTCATCCTCGCCGACGACCTCGGCTGGCGGGATCTGGCCTGCCAGGGCAACGCGAACCTCCACACCCCGCGGATCGACGCCTTCGCCAGACAGGGGATGCGCTTCACCGACGCCTACGCGCCGGCGCCGGTGTGCTCGCCGACCCGCGCGGCGATCCTCACCGGCCACTCGCCAGCGCGCCTCAGGATCACCAACCACCTGCCCGACCAACCGCGCTTCACCCCCGAAGACGCGGTGCTGAAGTCGGCCGAATGCCGCGACCACCTGCCGCTCGAGGCGGTCACGGTCGCCGAGCGGCTCAAGGCCGACGCCGGCTACGCCACGGCCTTCATCGGCAAGTGGCACCTCTACGGCGGCGATCAGCACGAGTTCGGCCCGCTCGCACAGGGATTCGACATCAACCTCGGCGGCTGCTCCTTCGGCGGCCCGCCGACCTTCTTCGACCCGTATCGGATCGACTTCCTCCCCGACCGCCGCGAGGGCGAGTACCTGCCCGAGCGCCTCGCCGACGAGACGATCGCCTTCATGCGCGATCAGAGCGAGGCCGGGCGCCCATTTTTAGCAATGCTTTGGAACTACACCGTCCACTGGCCGATGGAGGCGCCGGAGGACCTGGTCGCGAAGTACAAGGACCGGCCGCTCGAGGGCTACCGCGACCACCGCTACGCGGCGATGATCGAGGCCATGGACGCCGCGCTGGGGCGCGTGTTCGCCGCCCTCGACGAGCTCGGCATCGCCGACGAGACGCTCGTGGTCTTCACCTCCGACAACGGACCCTTCGGCGGCGTCGGCGACGCCCGCCCCCTACGCGCGGACAAGGGCCACCTCTACGAGGGCGGCATCCGCGTGCCGCTGATCGTCCGCTGGCCCGGCAGGATCGCCGCCGGGGAGGTTTGCGACACGCCCGTGGTGCTGACCGACTTCTTCCCCACGCTGCTCGCGGCGGCCGGCCTGAAACCGGCTGCAGGGACCCCGCTCGACGGCACCGACTTGACGCCGCTCCTGACCGGCGCCGGCGGGTTCGAGCGCGACGCCATCTACTGGCACTATCCGAACTACGCCTTCCACAAGGACAACCGCCTCGGCTCGGCCGTCCGCTCCGGCGACTACAAGCTCATCGAGTTCTTCGCCGACGATGCGGTCGAGCTCTACAACCTCCGCGACGACCTCGGCGAGAAGAACGACCTGGCCAAGGCGCAGCCCGACCGCGCCGCGGCGATGCTCGCCGACCTCCGCGCCTGGCGCGAGGCGGTCGGCGCGGCGATGCCGGAGAAGCGCTAGCCCGGATCGATCACCACATCCGCAGGCGAGGCGCCGCCATTCGTTGATGCTGAGTAGGCGGCGGCAGGGATCGGCGAAGCGGATGGGTAGACACCCTGCCCGAGCCGTTCCCAACGGCAACACCCTCAGCATCAACGAGGGCAAGCCGCAGCCCGGAGCTTGGTGATCGATTCGGGCTAGCCCGAATGGCGCTTGGTTAAGGATAGGCATCGACGGGTGGCAGCGTCTCGGTGCCCGCTCGATTGGCGCCCGTCAAGGCATCCGGGGCGTCCCGGCGGCTCGGCGAGCTGGTTTCATGGCGGGGTCCTTCCGGCGCTTCGCTTGTCAGGATGACACCACACTTCCTCGGAAGGGCTGGTGGCCATCCCCTCACACTTCCCTGACCGCCCTCAAGTCCGCGGCGCTGTCACCCTGAGCAAAGCGAAGGGCCTCCCACCACGGTCCGCGCCTCCGAAGCCATTCGTGGTGAATGACCCCAGCGCCTCCCAAGTTGGGAACTCGACTCATAGCGGCTGTTCCGCGCACGGCTAAAACGGCGGCACCCACGAGGATCTCCCGGCGCGAGCATCGGTTTCGTTCTCGACCCAAACCGCCGAGAACCCGGCTTTACCAAGCGCCATTCGGGCTAGGCCGACAGCGCCCCTCCTTGCGCCGCGGGCATTCCCGTGGAAGGTGCGCGTCCCATGCTGAATATCCGCAAGCTCACCAAGTCCGTCGGCGGCCGCACCTTATTCGAGGACGCCTCCTTCACGGTCAACTACGCCGATCGCGTCGCCTTGGTCGGGCCGAACGGGGCGGGCAAATCGACGCTGTTCAACATCATCCTCGAGCTGGATTCGGCCGACCGCGGCGAGGTGCAGCGCGACGAGTGGACCACCCTCGGCTTCCTGCCGCAGGAGGGCGAGGCCTTGGGCGAGGAGTCGGTGCTCGACATCGCCACCGGTAAGGCGGGCGTCCTCGCGGAGTTGGACGCGACACTGAAGAAATTGGAGCAGGCCGGGACGGTCGATTGCCCCGAGTACTACCAGGCACAGGCCAAGTTCGATGCCCTCAACGACCCCGGCATGGAGGCGAAAGCCAAAAAGATGCTGCGCGGGCTCGGCTACCCGGAGGAGCACTTCGAGCGCCCGGCCAGCGAGATGTCCGGCGGCTGGGTCATGCGCGCCCACCTGGCGCGGCTGCTGGCGATGGAGCCCGATCTGCTGATGCTCGACGAGCCGACCAACCACCTCGACCTCGCCTCGCTGCTGTGGTTTCAAAACTACCTCAAGACCTACTCCGGTGCCGTGCTCCTGATCTCCCACGACCGCGCGTTCATGGACGAGCTGATCGCCACGGTGTACGACATCGAGGAGAAGAAGCTGGTTCAGTACAGCGGCAACTACTCGAAGTTCGAGCAGCAGAAGGAGAAGCGGTTCGAGCAGCGCATGGCGGCGTGGAAGAACGAGCAGAAGGAGATCGAGCGCATCCAGGACTTCATCGACCGCTTCCGCTCCGTGGCGTCCAAGGCGGCGCAGGTGCAGAGCCGCCAGCGCCAGCTGGAGAAGATGGAGCGGCTCGAGAAACCGCGCCCGATCCGCAAGGTTTTCAAGATCCAGTTCCCGCAGCCCGAGCGCGTCGGCCAGCGTGCGATCAGCCTCAAGGATGTGCACATGGCCTACGGGGACCACGTCATCTACGACAAGCTGAACGTCGACATCGAGCGCGAGGACCGCGTGGCATTGATCGGCCCGAACGGGGCGGGCAAGTCGACGATGCTCAAGATCCTCGCCGGGGTATTGGAGTTCCAAGAGGGCGAACGCGACCTCGGCCACAACTGCCGCATCGGCTACTTCAGCCAGCACCGCGCCGCCACCCTGGACCCGGAAGCCACCGTTTTGGAGGAGGTGGCGAAGTCCTCGACGACGCTCACCGAGGACGAGTGCCGCGGCGTCTTGGGTTCGTTTTTGTTCCGTAAGGAGGAGGTGTTCAAGAAGACCAAGGTGCTGTCCGGCGGCGAGAAGAGCCGGGTGAACCTGGTGAAGTTCCTCGTCGACCCGCCCAACCTCCTGCTCATGGACGAGCCGACCACCCACCTCGACCTGGTGAGCATCGAGGCGCTGATCCAGGCGCTGGCGAAGTACGAGGGCTCGCTGGTGTTCATCTCGCACGACGTCCACTTCATCCGCAAGCTGGCGACGACCGTCTGGCACATCAACGACGGCCAGGTCACCAAGTACGCCGGGGACTACGACTACTACCTCGAGAAGAGCGGCGGCCTCGCCGACGCCCGCGCGGCGATCACCGCCGGGTAGACAGGGACAGTCGGGATGGCGGGCTCTCGAGCAACGCGCGCTTCCGCTTGAATCGAAGGGGCGTAGCCGAATCCGCGAGGGTTTGGACTAGCCCGGATCGATCACCACCTCCGCAGGCGAGGCGCCGCCGATCGTTGATGCTGAGTAGGCGGCGGCAGGGATCGGCGAAGCGGCTGGGTGGACACCCTGCCCGAGCCGGTCACCACGCCAACACCCTCAGCATCAACGAGGGCAAGCCGTAGCTCGGAGCTTGGTGATCGATTCGGGCTAGCCCGGCTCGATCACCACCTCCGCATGCGAGGCGCCGCCATTCGTTGATGCTGAGTAGGCGGCGGCAGGGATCGGCGAAGCGGCTGGGTAGACACCCTGCCCGAGCCGTTCCCAACGGCAACACCCTCAGCATCAACGAGGGCAAGCCGCAGCCCGGAGCTTGGTGAGCAATTCGGGCTAGCCCAAGGGGCGCTGGGGTCATCGAACCGCGGAGGGCTCCGGAGGCGCGGACCGCGGCGAGAGGCTCTTCGCGTTGCTCAGGGTGACAGCTCCGGGGAGTTGAGGGCGGTGTGTGGGGATGGCCACCAGCCCTCGCAAGGAGGTGCGGTGTCATCCTGACGAGCGCAGCGAAGGAAGGATCCCGCGCTGAAACCGGCGCGCCGGGGCACCGGGACGTCCCGAATGGCCTGCGGGGTGCGAAGCGGGCGGGCAAGGAGACGCCTTCCCGTCGATGCTCAGCCTGAACCTCGTGCCATTCGCCATTCGGATTGGCCCGGGCTAGGAGCCTGTCGGACTTTGACCCTCCCGCCGACGTGGTCGAGGTGTTGCGATGGCCATCCGCTTCGTCCCCGTCGACCGGGACACCCCGCTCCTGATGCCGCCCGACCTGCGCGACTGGG
>JAUIGD010000323.1 GCA_030430255.1 Verrucomicrobiia bacterium | reverse complement strand
GTGCCGAGAGCACGAGAGATGCCCCCGTTCACGTAAATGCACGCGGACGAAGAACTTCCTCCTCTTGATCGCTTTCGCCCGCCCTCCCTCGAACACCCGTCCCAGCCCATGGCCGATCGCGGCCATCAACAATGGCTCCACAGACCCACCGCTCACCCTGGACGATCGGTTGGCGTCCGGGTTTCACTGTGAAACCGCACTTTTTTACTCTTGAGGGGCAATCGGATGCGTCCCGCCGTTAGACAAACAAGTCGGCGGAACTACTTTTCCCTACTTCTACCAGCAAATTGTTGTGAAGGAGTCACACGGGGTAGAAAGACGCACCTAAATCCGCCATAATCCCTTGGAGGCCGCCGCTAGCTCGCGGACGACCTCCGAATCTGCCCGATTTCACCCGAGATCGGGCATTTTTATGGCGAGACCACGCTACTACTCGCCCGCGATCGACCGGTTTCTGGTCTCCGCGCTGTTCCACGAGGCCCGGTTTCGCCGGGTGCCCATGACGCGGCTCGCCGACGAGCTGCTGCGCGGCGCCCTGGAGGGCACCGAGGGGTGGAAACGCGCGCAGACCGACCCGGAATCGCTGGCGGGACAACGACGGGACTGCCCCCAAGGGTAGTCGGAACCCGAATCGCCCCAGATCTGCGGGAGCCCGGCCGGCAACGGCCGGGCTCTTCGCGTTCCGGGGTGCGAACACCAACCGAACCAAGCGAGATCGGCGGGTCCGAACCCCGCCGGCGACCCGAACCAACACCCAACACCGCAACCCATCATGGCCATCAAACTGAACACCGCCTATTCGAAGAAGCTCGGGCTCCCCGGCTACTCCTCCCACGCCTTCTCCGCCTCCGTCGAGGTCGAGCTGGCGGACATCAACCAGGTCGGCACCGAGTGCGCCCGCCTCTACGGCCTCCTTCAGGCGTCCGTCGACGGCGAGATCCGCAACACCGGCTACGTGCCCGACGAAGCCTACGGCTCGCGCGACGGCTCCCCGCGCAGGGGCCGTGGCGAGGGGCGAGGCCGTGCCCCCCGCGGGCGCGACGCGGCGCCCTACCCCTGTTCGCAGCGGCAGCGCGACCTCATCTTGAAGGTCGCCCGCGAGAACGGCATGGCGCCGGAGGTGCTCGAGGCATTCGCCAACGAGCACGGCGGCGCCGGCCTCGACGCGCTGGAGAAGGACGCCGCCTCGCGGGTGATCGACGCGCTCTTCGAGCGCTTCGGCAGCCAGCGCCAGCCCCACGCCCCGGCCGCCTAGCCGGGGCGGGCACCGACCGGCCGACCACACCGCCCGAGGCCGGGCGCGAACTGGGGGTCCCCACCCCGGCGAGCGCCCGGCCTCATCGCCCACACCCCCCACCAACCCACAAGCACCCGAACACTATGAAACGGATCCTCGAACTCCTCATCCTCATCGCCGTGATCGCCTCCATCGGGGCGCTCACCGGCTGCTCCCCCCACAAGGAGGAAGCCTCCGGCCCGCCGCCGCGACCCGAGCCACCACCGGCGCACGACGTCCTCCGCGAACAGGTCGAGCACGAGCGCCAGCTGCGCGCCTCCGCCGAGGCCCGCACCGAGGAGGCCAGCGCCGACGCCGACTTCTGGCGGGCGACCGCCGCCCTCCTCTCCGTCGGCCTCTGCGCCGCCTTCATCGGCGGCACCGCCATCGGCTCCAAAGGAAAGAAGCATGCACGACCCTGAAGACGACACCGATTGGCCGGACGGCGATGCCGGAGCGGAGGCCCCCGGGGGCCGCAATCTGCCGGCGGTCCGGCAGGCGCTGACCCCTGAAGCGCTGAGGCTCGCCAGGTCCGCCTGGAACCCCGAGCCGGTCGAGCCGCCCCAGATCGACCGCGAACTCCCATCCCTCAGCTGGCCCGAGCGCGCCGCCGAAGCCCTCCGCTACGCCGCCCTCGCCGCCGAGCACTGGGTCAGCCGCCGGGGCGTCCTGCGCGAGTGGCTGCGGCTCAACCTCTGGGTCGGCATCGCCTTGCTAGCGTTCGCCCTGCTCGTCGTCCCGCCCGTCACCATGCTCCTGGAGGGCACGGCGGAGTGGAGCGAGCTGGTCAAGGCGACCGCCCTAAACGTCACCGCGACCATCGCCGGGCTACCGCCGGTCGTCATCGCGATCGCCACCGCCCTCGTCGCCTACAAGCTGCTCCGCCGCAACTGGCTGCGGCGCCGATCCCGGGGCCGCTACCACGACCACGGCGACCCCTACGGCATGCAGTAGAACCCAACCCCCATCAGACACCATGTCCACCGACAACACCGACAACACCGACACCCCGAGGGTCGAGCTCGCCGCCCGCGAGCTCCGCCCGCTCCTCACCGGGCTCGGCAAGGCCGCGTCCAGAACCGGCCTCCCCGCCACCCGCTGCATCCACGTCCGCGCCGCCAAAGCGGGCGGCGCCGCCGACCTCGCCGCCACCGACCTCGAGCGCTGGGCCTGCGCCCGCCTCCCCGGCGCCGCCCGCGGCGCCCCCGGCGAGTTCCTCGTCCCCCTCGCGCCCCTGCGCGCCCTCCTCAAGGCGGCCGGGCCCGCCGCCCCCGTGGCGCTGCGCCCCGCCGCCGGCGGGCGGGGCGCCGAGGTCGTGCTCGCCGGGGCGGCGCACCCCCTCGAGGCCCCGCCGCCCGGCGACTTCCCCTCGCCCCCGGACTTCGAGGGCGAGCCCGCGCCGCGCCCCGCCGCCGCGCGCCGGGCGATCCTCGAGGCCGCGGCTTGCGCGAGCACCGACGCGACCCGCCACGTCCTCAACGGCGTCCGCCTCGACACCGGGGGCCGCGGCCACCACGTCGTCGGCACCGACGGGCGCCACCTCTACTCGGCCAACAGCTCCGAGCTCCCGCTCGCCGCGCCCGCGACGCTCGGCAGCCACCCGCTGCTCGCCTGGAAGCCGGTGCGCGAGGCCGCGGACTGGCGGCTGCGCCTCGCCCGCGACCGCTCGGGCGGCGGCGGCTCCTACGAGGTCACCGCCGGTGCCTGGCGCGCCGTCGGCAGGCTCGTCGACGGCAGCTACCCGAGCTGGCGCCAAGTCCTCCCCGACAAGGACGCCTTCGCCGCCAGCATCACCGTCGACCCGGAGCAGCTCGGGTCGCTCGCGACCGCCGTCAAGGCGCTCGCCGTCGAGCGGTGCGGCAGCCACCGGCCCGTCACCCTGCGCAAGGAGGGCGGCGGGGTCGTCATGCACTGGCGCGATGCCGGGGGCGGCGAGCCCCGCTCCCTGCCGCTCCCAGGCGCCGGGGCGGCCGGAGCCCGGTTCACCGTCCAGCTCAACCAGGCCCACCTCGCCAAAGCGCTCGCGTTCGGGCTCGGCCACATCGGGCTCGGCGGCGACTGCGACCCCGTGCTCTTCAAGGGCGACGGCGGGCGCCAGCTCGTCGCCATGCCGCTGCGCATCACCCGCAGCACCGCACCCCCGCCCCACACGCCAACGAAACCCGCCAGACGGAGGCTCGCGCCACCGCCACCCCAGCCCAAAAAACCAGACCCCATGCCAGACAGACGCCAGCCAAAGCCAGAACGCCCCAGCAAGACCGACCCCACGGCACGGGGGGCACCCCGCCCAGGCGACCCCGCCCCCGTCTGCCCGATCGACGCCGCCCTCGCCGAGATCGCGGCGATGAGAGACACGCTGCGCTCGGCCTCCGGCGACCTCGGGCGGGTCGCCGCCCACCTCAAGCAGGCCAAGCAGCAGCGGCGCGCCTCCCAGCGCGAGGTGCGCTCCGTGCGCGGCGCCCTCGAGTCGCTGCGCAAGGTCCGCCTCTAGCAAACCACAGCCGACACGACACCCGACCCCGAGGGACCCGGCGGCGCCGAGAGGTGCCGCCGGGTTCCACCCTTCCACCCTTCCACCCTTCCACCCTTCCACCCTCCAACTCCACACCCACGACGAACATGACCGAACCCGACCTCCTCAAAGCCCTCACCCGCGAGGGCGTCCTCGCCGGCGTCAGCGTGCGCTACTGGCGCGCCAACAAGCGCCTCAAGGCGCAGGACCTCGGCCTCGACCCCGACCGCGTCTCCGAGCGCCTCATCAGCCTCGGCCACAAGCGCCTGCTCCCGCGCGATGCCACGGCCCCGCTCGCCCTCGTCGAGGGCCGGGCGCACGCCTTCGTCGAGGCCAACACCTTCCCCTTCCTCGGAGGCATCGCCCGCTTCCTGCCCAACGCCAAGCTCGACGCCTTCCGGGAGCGGATCGCCGCCCTCGGGCGCGACTTCGACCATGCCCGCCGCGACTTCCTCGCCAACTACGCCCCCGAGCGCGGGCGCGCCCTGCGCGAGTGGAGGGACAGCGCCGCCATGCTCGCCGCCGACCCCGGGCCCCTGCTCGCCGCCATCGAGGCCTCGTTCCCCGAGCCCGATAAGCTCGAGGCGAAGTTCGCCTTCGAGCTGCGCCTGTTCCAGATCAGCGCCCCGGGGGGCCTGAGCCGCGAACTCGTCAGCCTCGGCGAGCAGCGGGAAGTGATCGACGCCCGCCGCCGCGCCGCGCGGGAGGCACGCCACCAGATCCAGCACGACGCCCGCGAGTTCGTCGGCGACTGCGTGCGGACCCTCCGCGCCCAGACCGCGCAGCTCTGCGACGAGATGCTCGCCAGCATGGCCTCCGGCAAGACCGGCGGCGTCCACGGGAAGACCCTCAACCGCCTCGCCCGCTTCATCGACCAGTTCAAGGCGATGAACTTCGCCGACGACCGCGAGATGGAGGAGCGCCTCGAGAGGGTGCGCGCCGAGTTCCTCGGCCGCAGCGCCGAGGGCTACCGCGCCGACCCCGCCGCCCAGCGCGACCTCGAGGCCGGGCTCGCCGCCATGCGCGACCACGCCCGCGCGCTCATCCAGAGCGGCGCCGACGAGCTGGTCGAGAACTTCGGCCAGCTCGGCCGCCGCAGGCTCCAGCTCGCGGGCTGAGATCGGGGCGGGGGCGGCTGCGGGAGAGCCGCCCCCGCCGGCCCACCGCCCCTCCGCGATCGACTTCCCTCCGGGGGCGGGCGACCGTCGGCGATGCGCATCGACCGGCTCATCGACGACCACCGGCACGAGATCCGCCGCCCCGACCGGCTCAACATCACCCCCGCCCAGTGGGAGAACATCTCGCGCCGTCTGCGGGCGTTCCTCGACGCGGCCGGAGGCGCGGCGACACCGCAGCCGGAGTGCTACGACGAACAACTCTGGACATTCCTCGTCGCCTGCGGCTACGCCGTCGCCGAAGAAGCGGGGTTGCGCTCTCTCTGCCGGCAGGTCACCGGCGACCCCGGTGCCCCGCCGACACCACTCTGGCTGGAGGCCCTGCCCGTGCCGCCGCGCCACCGCGAAGGCAACACCAACCTCGACCTCGCCTGTGGCGCTATCGCCGCACGGCCAATAGCGGGCAAGGCCGGCGGCCTCGGCATCCGCTACGACCCGGCCGCCGACCACATCGCCTTTTGCGAGATGAAGTGGTATTCGGACATCTCGAAGAGCGTCACCCACGACCAGACCCGCAATCAGCTCGCGCGCGTCATCGAGAACGCCCTCACCTTCCAAGGCGCGGGCTGCGAGCGCCCGTCCCGCTGCACCGTCACCCTCGTCACCCCGGCCGCCTTCAAAGCCGAGCCCAAGTCGCGCCTCTACCACTACAAGTTCGACGAGTATTCGGCGGCGCCGCAGCGGCTGCTCGACGAGTTCGCCCGCTCGGACGCGACCATGCCGCGGCGCGGGACCGGGGGATGGCGATACCCCGCCGACATCGGCGCCCGGCTCGGGGCCCTCCGGCTGCGCTGGATCACCTTCGAAGGTCTGATCGGCTCCCTCCCGCAGAGCCCGCTCGACGGGGCGATCCGAACGTTCTCCGATCGCCACAACGGCAGCGCCCGCACCTCCGCCGCAGGCGACACCCTGCCCGCGGCGGCTGATCCGATCATCCCCAACCGCCGCCCAGCAGCCGGCGAACCTCCGGCACCGGGCTCCCGTAGCTGACAAAATCGACCTGCAACCCACCGGCGGGAGCCACCCGCAGCGCCCGCTCCGCCGCATCGACGATCCACCCCATGCGGTTGCCGAACGCGCCACCGCCGAGGAGCGTCAACAGGCAGCGCGGCGATCCGGTGCGCCCCCGGTTCAGCGCGGCGGCGAGCAATGTCGCCTCGTAGGCGCCCTCCAACACCAGCCGCGCGAAGGGTTCCCACCCGCTCGCGCCGAGCCGCGAATAGGCCACCGGCAAAGCCGAGCAAAACACCTGGCTCACCACATTGGTGCCGCCGGTGGTGACCCCAGCCTCCCACACCACGCCGACGCGCAACTTCGACCGCAGCGCGTCGCGGCCGCCCTCGCCGAGCCCGGCCAGCACACCGCCCACCCGCGCCAAGCCCTCCGGCGTGGCCAAGGCGTAGCCGTTGCGCATCGTCCAGAGCGCCCCGTCCCCATTGCCGAGCGCGACGCCGAGGTCCCGCAGGCAGTCGATCTGCCGCCCGGCCGACTGCCCCGGCCCGCCGTCGACCGGGGCGAAGTAGTTGCGATAGATCGTCGCCGCCCCACAGGCGATCGCGCAGGCCGGCCCCTGTGTGTGGTCGAACTCGTAGCCCCCCACCCCCTGCTCCGGCCTCACCGCGGGGCCGACCATCTCCAAGAGGTTGAACTGCGAGGCCACCTGGAACAGCGCCCCGTCGGATTCCGGGTCCCGGTGCAGCGCCCCGACATCGCCCACGACCTCGCCCACCTCCGGCGGCCCCGCCCCGCCCGGAACACCGGCCTCCCGCACCCGCTCGCGGAGTTCGCCGAGCGACAGCGTCTCGAGGTGCCCACAACGGAAGCGCGCCCCGTCCGGGCGCCGGATCAGGAACGGCGGCTCCGCCGACAACCTTGCGCGCACGTCGTCGCCCCCCGCCTCCGGGAACCCGACCAGCTGGTCGAACCAGCTCATCGCCCATCCCACACGGACCAGCCGAGCGCCGCGTGCTCCTGGCTCTCGAACACCTCAGAGGGCACGCCCTCGCGCCGCCACGACCGCACCGCGCTGCGCACCGCCTCCTGGTCGTAGTCGGCGTCGCCGGCCACGCAACACCAGCGCTGCCCGCCGCGCTTCAGCTCGCGGCAGTCGGCCTCGATCTTCCGCCCGTCCTCGTCCGTCGGGACCCGGCCGGGCGCTGGACCGGGAAGGACGACGGTGAAGACGCACGAAGCCGCGGCCGAGGGCACCCGGCGCCGGAGGGGCAAGCATCGCCTCATGGCGGACGCTACCCCGCGATGGCGGGCGCCGTCAACGGCGCCGCGCTCCTGCCCGGCACCACACCTCAACCAAGAACACACCACATCCGAACCCAACCCACCCCTGAACAACAACCCACCCGAACCCATGTCCCACTTCGTCTCCATCCAGACCCAGATCCGCGACGTCGCCG
>JAUIGD010000322.1 GCA_030430255.1 Verrucomicrobiia bacterium | reverse complement strand
TTGTCTCACCATAAACATTAGCAGGGCATGGTGTGTCAGTTTCAATATAGGGAGATGGTTTGGTGCCATCAAAGACATAGTCTGTCGAGTAATGAATAAACCAAGCACCCAAAGTTTTGCTCACATTGGCCAGTGCAGCCACTGTTTGATGATTGACAAAATCAGCGGTTTCTTGATCTTTCTCTGCTTGATCTACGGCCGTGTAGGCGGCGGCATTGATAATAAGATTAGGTTGAAAAGAGTGAACGGTATCGGCCACAGATTCTGGATTGGTAAAGTCACATTGTTGGCGTGTTAACGCTGTGAGTTTATCGCTCGGAAGAATTTTGTTTAATGCACGTCCAACTTTACCGTTTGCACCGAGTAAGACTATTTTCATGCCGTTTCAGCCTCAAGTTGTCGATATTCTCCTGAAACTATATGTTCAATCCAAGCAGAGTTTTTAAGATACCAGGCAATCGTTTTTTGGATGCCTGTTTCAAAGGATTCTTTTGGCTTCCATCCCAGTTCATTGCAAAGTTTGTCAGCGTTAATGGCATAACGACGATCATGGCCTTCGCGGTCGGGGACATGTTTGATGAGCGATTCGGGTTTGGAGATCGCCGCGCTAAGAAAAGACCTCGAGCACGGGCGTCCCTTTGCCATCCTTGGTCGCGTAGAACGGGCGCCCTTCGACATCGAACGCCGTCTGCGGGGAGATCCCCATGGCGTGGAAAAGGGTCGCGTGGAGATCTTCGACCGAAACAGGGTTCTCCACCGCAACGTAGGGGCGCTCCTCCGCCGTCGCCCCGAACTGGAAGCCGCGCTTCACCCCGCCGCCAAACATCAGGACGCTCGTGCCCCCGGTGAAGTGGCGGTGCTGACCATAGTGTTTGATCTCCTTGAGGACGTCGGTCTTGGCGCGCGACTGATCCCGCGCGTTCGAACCGGGGACGCCCTCGATGATCATGTCGCGGCTGAATTCGCTGGCGACGACGACCAGAGTGCGCTCGAGCAAGCCGCGCTCGTCGAGATCGCGGATCAATTGGGCGATCGGGCGATCGACCTCCCCTTTGAGGCGTTTCACAGTGTTGTGACCGTTCTCGTGGGTGTCCCAGTGAATGAAGGGGATGTATTCGGTGGTGACTTCGATGAACCTCGCGCCAGCTTCGGCGAGCCGGCGGGCGAGCAGGCACCCTTGCCCGAACCGCCCCGTGTCGTAGCGGCGGAAACTCTCCGCCGGCTCCTCGGCCAGGTCGAAGGCTGCCGCCTCCTCCGAACTGAGCAGCCGCTGCGCGTTGTCCATCGCCCGCAGCATCGACTCCTGCTGGAACCGGCTTCCCGACCTCCCGAGGGGGCTCCCCTCGATCAGCTTCCGGTAGTGCTTGTAGCGGTCTGCGAACCTCCCCGGTGTCATCCCCGCCGGGGGGCGGACCGCCGCGGCGGCCTGGTCGGGATACGGGAGCAGGAAGGGGCCGAACTCGCTCCCTAAGAACCCCGCCGTGTGGAACGCCTTCAGCTCTTCCTTCTCCCCCACCCCTTCCAAACGCTGACCGATGTCGATGAAGGCTGGCATCGCCTCGTTCCGCGGCCCCAGCACCTTCGCCATCCAGGCACCGATGTGCGGCGCCGCGACCGTCAAGGGGGGGACATACCCGGTGTGCCAGTGGTACTGGTGCCGCGAGTGGAGGATGTGGCCGAGGTCGGGTTGCACGGCCGAGCGGATGATCGTCCCGCGGTCCATCACCGAAGCGATCTCCTCGAGGCCGGTCGTGAACTGCACGCCATCGACCGCGGTGGGGATCGCAGGGAATGTGCTGCCGATCCTTTCGACCTCCAGCCCGACTTCGAACGGGAGGTAGGCTTTGGGGTCGAAGGTGTCCGGCGCCGCCATCCCGCCCGCCATCCAAAGCAAGATGCAACAGTCGGCCTTCGGCTCGGGGTGCTCGACCTCCGCCGCGGATGCGCGCGGCGCCGCTCCGGCCATCGCTGCAGCGGAGGCGGCGCCAAGCTTCTGCAGGAAGTCCCGGCGGGTGCTGTGTTCGATCGTGTCCATCGCGATGGCGGCAAGCTAACCGGGCCATCCCGCCCGTCAATCACCCCCACCGACCTCTGCCCCGTCGGCCGCCCTCGCTGTCGAGACGATCACCGCGCCGCCCTCGACCCGAACGCTGTTGATTTTCTTCATCACCGCCTCGAATCGCTCGTCTTCCTTGTACGGGGTCAGGAGATCTTCGGTCCGCATGTATTCGAGGATGCCCGGGGCGATCTCCTTGCCCGGGGCACGGACCTCGGCCACCCGGAGGAAGAAATTGCCCTCCCTCGCTTCGGGCCGGTAGTCGATCTCGCCGTTCAGGTAGCGCCGCGGCTTCCAAAACACGATCTGCGGGATCGGTCGTGACACCTTCGTCCTCAGCAGCCCCGCCGGCGTAATCTCTTCGACGAACAGGGCGCCGCGCAAGTCGCCGAGATAGCTGTGGTTGGCGATCAGGATGTTCAACTCCCTCGCCGACAGGGCCAGCTCGGCCAACGGGGGGGCGTTCGGTTCCACCGCCTCGATGAACCCCTCGACCTTCGCCTTCGCGGCGCTGAGCTCCGCCGGCGTCCCCTTCTCCTCAGGCAGTTCGGCGGCATAGTCGTCCGTGAACGAGGCCACTTCGCCATACATGCGCACCCCGGCGACGATGCCGTAGACCAACGCCCCGCTGAAGAGCATGAAGATCAAGGCGAACATCACACACCCGAAGGTCGGAGCCCACGGTTTTGCCGGTTCGCCCTCCTCGGCCGCGGTCTCGCCACCCGGTACCCGGTCCGCCTCCCTCTCAGCATCGGTGCCCACCTCCGGCGCGGGGTCTAGCTCGGCTTCAGGGGGATCGTGATGGGAAGTTTCCGCCATGTCGGGCAGGGAATCTGCCGCAGGACGGGGGGCGATTCCACCTCGATCGACTTGATCGGGCGAATTCCCACCGCAGGTTGCCGCAGATGCGAATACTAGCCGCGATGTCCGGGGGGGTGGACAGCAGCGTGGCCGCCGCGCTGCTCCAACGCGACGGGCACGAGGTGGTCGGCGCGTACATGAAGAACTGGATCAACGAGGAGAACATCCTCGGCGATTGCCCGTGGCAGCAGGACATCGAGGACGCGCGGGCGGTCTGCGACCACCTCGGGATCGAGTTCCGCGTGGTCAACCTGATGGCGCAGTACCGCGAGCGGGTCGTGGACTACCTGCTGGAGGGCTACCAGGCGGGCGTCACCCCGAACCCGGACGTGATGTGCAACCGGGAGATGAAATTCGGCGCCTTCCTCGACGAGGCGCTCGCATCCGGCTTCGAAGCCGTCGCCACCGGCCACTACGCCAGGCGGCGTGACAATGCGGACGGTTCGGCGGACATCCTCACCGGCGTCGATCCCAACAAGAACCAAAGCTATTTCCTCGCGCTGCTCCAGCAGCAGCAAGCGAAGCGGGCGCTGTTTCCGGTCGGGCACCTCCAGAAGCCGGAGTTGAGAGGGGTGGCGGCGGAACTCGGCCTGCCCAATGCAGCGAAGAGAGACAGCCAGGGGATCTGCTTCATCGGCCAGGTGAAGATGAGCGATTTCCTGCGCACCTTCGTCCCCGACCGTCCCGGTCCGATCGTCGATCTCGACGGAAAGGTGCTCGGCGAGCACCGCGGGCTCCACCTTTTCACGCTGGGGCAGCGCCGCGGCATCGGCGTCCCGTCGAACACCTTCCGCGAGGCCTTCGTGGTGGTCGAGAAGCGCGGTGACACCGGCGAGTTGGTGGTCGCGTTCGACCGCCCCGACACCCCCCGCCTCTACGCCTCCCGCTGCACGTTGGGGCAGCTCTCCTTCGTCAACCAGCCCCCTGCCCCGGGGCAGACGATCACCGCCCAACCGCGCTACCGCAGCCCCGCCGTCCCCGCCCGCCTCTCGCTCGACGGCCGTGGCGGCGCGGAATTGGAATTCACCGAACCACAGCGGGCGCTCACCCCCGGACAGATTTGCGCGCTCTATGACGGCGAGGTTCTGCTGGGCGGCGGGGTGTTCGTGCGCATCGAGCACGGACACCTGAGCACCGCTTGAGCCTCCGGCGGCGCGGCGATGATGCATCATGCCCCGGCGTCTGGCTTCCGCCGTTCACGCCGCCGCATCCAGCGCGGCGGCCCATCGCCGGATCAGTTCATCGGCCCCCTCTAGGCCAACGCTGAACCTGATCAACCACCGCGAGACCCCATTCGACTCACACCAATCGAGTTCCCCGTAATGCGCGAGCAGCGTGTAGGGACATGCCAGGCTGAAGTTCGCCCCCAAGCTCGGCCCCTTGCAGCAGCGCAGCGCATCGTAGGCACGCGGCGCCGCTGTCGGCGCATCGTGGAGCAGCACGGAGAGCAATCCCCCGTAGCCCGCGCCGTCTCGGCGCACCGCCAGGTAGGACTCGACCGACTCCGTGGTGGGGTAGTACACGCGCGCCACCTCAGGCCGGCCCGAAAGCCACTCGACCAGCTGCGGCGCCGCTTCGTTGACCGCGGCGACCCGCTGCGCAAAGTCGCGGCTATTCGACTCGAGGGCGACGGCGTCAGCGCCGCCCAGTTCGGTGTCGGCCTCGCGTGACAGCGCCGCACGCAGTTCGTCGGCCAGAGGCGAGCGGTGGTTGACGACGACGCTGCCGGCGAGAACATCACCGGTGCCTGAGAACGCCTTGGTCAAACTCGTCGTGACGAGATCGGCGGAGGCGAAGGCATCGATGTTCAGGTGGGTGGCGACCGTGTCATCGGCGACGACCGGGACGCCCGCGGGCCGGGCGATCTGGGCGATGGCGCGGAGGTCTGCGCAGCGCAGGAGGGGGTTGCTCGGCAACTCGCAATAGATGCCGGCGAGGGGCTCGCCAGCCGAGACCCTCGCCGCCAGTTCGGCGATGGCGCCGGCATCCCCGGACGGGAGGAAGTGCGCGCCTGAGCCGATCTCCCGCTGCACCCGCAAGACATCGACGTAGGGGAAATCAAATTGGGCCGTTCGCGCGCCGGGGCGGCGTGCCGTGAGAGCTCGCTGGACGGCGGCGACCGCCGCCATGCCGGACGGGAACAGGAACACGTCCTCTGGGCGCTGCCCCGTATTGACGGCAATGCGCATCGCGATCTCCTCCCGGGCGCGGGCTCCCGCTCCCCCCTGCTCCGCGGGGCGCCCATCGAGCCAATCCTGTGCCTGCCTCCCGCTGACGCCCTCTCCCGCATAGCGCCAATAGTCATCCGCGACGCCGGCGATCTCGCGCGGGAAGGTGACGGCGAAGGCGCGCCCGTCACAGGCGGGCATCACCTCGAGCGCCCACCCGTCGGTCCGATCGCGGATGTAAGCGGCACAACGCTGGGCCGCCGCCTCGTTCGGGTAGATCGCGCATTGGCGGTCGCCGCCGCCGATCTGTGCGGATTCGCGTTGCGCCAGGATGCGGACCGGATGTGGCGGGAAGAACCTTGGGTAGCCCGCCCGCAGGCGCCGCAACAGTTCCGGGTCGCACTCTTCGTAGGCGACCACATGCCGCCACAGCGGCAAGGCCACCGAAACAGCGAACGGCGAGTCCGGGAGAGGCTGCCCGAGATCCTCCTCTCCCCAAGCCGGGTCGGTGAACAGGTCCCTCATCGCCCGACCTCCGAGAGCGCACCCCGCAGATCGGCGACGAGGTCGTCGATCGCTTCGACCCCTACCGAGAAGCGGACGAGGGAGTCGCTGATCCCGACCGCCTCCCTCGCCGCCTTCGGGACGGAGGCGTGAGTCATGCTGGCGGGATGGCAGCAGAGCGACTCGACGCCGCCCAGGCTCTCGGCCCTGGGGAACAAGTTCAGGCGGTCGAGAAATCGGACCGTCGCCTGCAGGGGCAGGCCGAGTTCGGCGCTGACGATCCCCGATCCCCCCCGCATCTGGCGGCGCGCCAGCTCGTACTGGGGGTGGCTCGGCAGAAAGGGGTAGCGCACCCACACCGCCCCAGACTCCGCCTCGAGGAACCGCGCCAAGGCGAGCGCGTTGGCGCAGTGTCTCTCCATCCTCAGCGGCTGTGTCTTCACCCCGCGCTGGGTCAGCCAACAATCGAAAGGCGACGGCTGCAGACCGAGCGCTTTCTGGGCGAACTCCATCTTTTCAAACCACGGCTCAGAGTCCGTGCACACCACGCCCCCCAGCGCGTCCGAGTGGCCATTGCTGTATTTCGTCGTACTGAGCAACGACAGGTCTGCCCCGAGCTCGAGGGGGCGCTGGAGGATGCTGGACGCGAAAGTGTTGTCGACGACCAAGGCTGCGCCGCCGGCGTGCGAGGCCTCCGCCACCGCGGCGATGTCGATCACCTTGAGCATCGGGTTGGTCGGCGATTCGATCCACACCAAGGCCGCGCTGTGCCCGCTCAGGCGCTCCACCTCGGCGCCGTCCGTCAGGTCGCGATATTCGACACGCACCCCGAACTTGGCGAACACCTGCTCGAACAAGCGATAGGTGCACCCATACACGTTTTCCTCGGCCACCACCAGATCCCCGGACTGCAGGGTCGAGGCGACCGCGGTGATGGCGGACACCCCGCTGCCGAAGACGGTGGCGAACGCCGCCCCCTCCAATCCGGCCAGAACGTCGGCCAGGTTACGGAAATTCGGGTTTCCTGACCTCGTGTAATCAAATCCCCCCGGGTTGCCGCTCTCGAAGGTGGAGGTTTGAAACAATGGGGGAACGACCGCACCGGTCGATTCGCGAAATTGAGCCCCACGGTGGATGGCCTGGGTCGCCAATCCCTGTTCCGACGGGCGCCGCGCGCCCCCAACCGGATGCTGTGGTTGCTGGTCGTCGCTCATCGTGGCTCCAGCGGCCGCTGGAAAGACCCCCTCAAGAGCCCAGTCCTAAAAGGTGGAAGGCGGCGCCGACTTGGTAACCAAGCGACACCGCCTTCCAGTCGGGAGGTAGGAGGACTTATCTTTAGCGCGAATACAGCTCGACCACAAGTTGTTCGTTCACCATGGGGTCGATTTCTTCACGCTCGGGCACGCGGCTGATGGTCGCTGACAGATTGTCACGGTCGATGACCAACCACTCACAAGGCGAGGCGGTTTGGGTCAGATCCAGCCCACGCAAGGCGAGTTGCTTGGAACGTGGGTTCTCACGCACCGAGACGACGTCGCCGGGGCGGGTATTGTAGGAGGCGACATCGACGCGCCGGCCGTTCACCAAGATGTGCCCGTGGTTGACCAACTGCCGAGCCCCGGCTCGGGTGTTCGCAAAACCCATGCGATAGACGATGTTGTCCAAGCGCATCTCAAGGAGCTGGATCAGCAGGGTGCCGGTGACGCCGATGCGGCGTTGCGCCTCGGCGAAATAGCGGCGGAACTGCTTTTCGAGGACGCCGTACTGAAACCGCAGTTTCTGCTTCTCGGCGAGGGCGACCGCGTAATCGGACTTCTTCGAGCGGCGG
>JAUIGD010000321.1 GCA_030430255.1 Verrucomicrobiia bacterium | reverse complement strand
AGCTCCGTCGGCTGGATCGTGATCCCGTAGAGCAACTGCCCCCACTGCGAGACCACCTCATCTGGGTATCGGTTATTCTTATTAAAAAACATCGCTATTCTCTTGCTCGGTTCACTTCCCCGGAGAAGGAGGACACCTCCGGCCTGTTCGTTGGAAATCGGGATTCCTTCATCGCCCGGACGAAGGTCGCCCGGGCGCGATCCGTCCCCTCGATCGGTGTCAGCGTGAACGTGACCGTGAAGGTCTGGATGTTGTACGACGAACGCTGATATCGAAACTGCACCTGTCCGTGGAGTGTCTTGCCGTCCATCCGCGTGGTTGCCCTCAGCGTCCGGGGCGACATCTTGATGTCATTGACGTAGTGGATCTCCTGCAAGTCCGGCGAAACGATGAGGCGGAACCGGTGTCCGCGGGCCCGGGGATCATCCGACGGCGGCAGCCTCCCGTCCCAGTTCCCTGCGTAGGATCCCCGGTCGATCGGGGGCGGGCGGAGCGGGGGCGGTTCTTCCGCCACAGGTTCGGCGCGAGGCGGCGCAGGCGCGACTTCCCGCAAAGTCCCGTTGGCGGTGTCGGAAACAGCGCCGCGTTGCGCCACGATGTGCCATGGCCCACCTCCCTCGCGGGCGAACGTGTATTCGTTGGCGATCGTGCCTGAGAACCACGCGTTGCGCTCATCGGACTCGACGCGAAAGGTCGAGGTGAACGTGACGTCGGCTCGGCCCGAGCCCGTCTCGGTGACCTTGAGCGAGCGGTTGTCGATCGTTTCGGATGCCCGAGGCCAGCGGGCGAAGTACTCTGCCTTGTCCTGCCTGATCTCCGCGCGGTTAGTTGGTTTCCCGAAGTACTCGACCACGGGGGCGTAGTGGGACATCACCGCTTCGAGCTCGCGCCGTGACTCCGCTCGCCGAGCGTCCGCGACGACCTCGCCAAGCACCTCCACGAGGGGACGGGCGGGAGGCGGTTCGCTCTCTACGACAGGGGGTTGTTCGACAAGAGGGGGTGGCGGCGGGTTCGGGGGGATCCCCGGCGCAGAGGGAACGGGTTGGGGAAGGAAAGGAGGAGTGGCGGCAATGTCCCTCGGGGGGACGGTCCGTTCGTCAGGGGTTTCGGCTTCGGTTTCGGGCGGAGGTGGCGGGGATTCCCGCACGGGCATGGGCCGCTCAGGCCGCGCTGCCCTGGATGGCGCCCGGCTACCCGCGCGTTCGTCGCTGCCGCCCCAGCCTCCGGCAAACACGAGGACGAAGCAGATGAGGTAGCCGAGCGCCACTAGGCGTATGGCGGGGAGGAGGGAGAAGAGCAAGGGGAGCGTCTGCAATCCGCCCCACGCGACGGCGCCGAGGGCGAGCAGCCGCTCGAAGCCGGATGGGGACTTCAGCAGCAGCACGGCGACGGCGAGAAACAGATATGCGGTGATGGATGCTCTGATCCGATCAACCCGTTCTAGAATGTCCTCTGCCACGGCTCCGTGTCTAACTGCCGCAACATCATCGCTGGGTCGCCATGGCTTGGCAAGCGACTTCTCAGCGGTTGGCTGGAGCTGTTGCCGGCGGCGGTGGACGAGTGGGCGGGGGGCCGCGTTCTAGCTTAGCGATTTCGGAAGCTTGCCGCTGCCTGCTCGGACATGGAGCACCCTCACGGCATTGCCCATAATCTCGTAGTAGAGCTGGTAGATCCGCGTCCTGTCGATCCAGACCCAACGGAACCGTGTCGGTTGTTGGTTACGATGGAACCGCGAGCCGCTCTCGGGCAGTTGTTCCAGCCTGCCGAGGGCGACGTTGAAGTCGTCGATGAGGCGGGAGGCGGCTGTGGGGGTCTCGGCGGCGAGGTGCTCGACGATCGCGAGGAGCGCCGCACGCGCGTCAGTGTTCACTGAGACGCGGTAGCTACGCATTCCGGGTGCTGTTGCGGATAATCTCGTCGGCGTCGAGGCGGAGTTCGGCCCAGAATTCATCGTCGACCTCCCTGAACTGTTGGTCAGGTGCGCCGGCTCGCTCCCGGAGGGTGGCCTCGACCTCGCGCTCCTCGCGAGGGGTCAGGGGGTGGCACAGTTTGTCGTCGATCGCGGCGTGAACCTGAAGAAGCTCCTCATCGCTGAGGGTATCCAGGCTTCTGGTGATTGCTTGAACCGCGTTCGTCATGATGGATCCATTGTATCAAATTGCGATGAGGGGGGCAACTGGGTGGGGGCCTTGGCCCGGCAGTGTATATTTGTTAGAATCGGTTCACCGGAAAGGGGAGGCGGTTAGATCTTTGATAAATGGGACTGATGTTCATGGGGGTGTTTTTGTGTATGCGCCATTGCGATCCGATCCGGAGCAGTGACTTAGCCGCAGGCAAGGCGCATGCCGATCCAACTGAGCGGGGGCCGGGAGTCCTTCCCAGCGCCCCTCATCCCGTCCATCGGTCTCCAAGGAGGTCACTCGATTTATTTGGTTTAACTCATATGCAATATGGAGACAGTAAATAGGGGAGGCCTCTTTCTACCTACCAATTATTCGACCCGCATCGGCGGCGCCCGGCGTTCGGCGGATGCGATCAACGGGGAGCTCATCGAGGAGTTTCTCGAGTGGAAGAAGTCCTACACCAAGTGGGCGTTCGACCGCTACCGGATCTGGGTCACCCGCTTCCAGGAGCACGTCTCGAAGGTGCCGGAGGAAATGTGCGCGAGGGACTACGTGGGCTTCGCGGAATCGATCAAGGAAGGGTACGCTGAGAAGTCCGTCCAGTTCGCGCTCAACATCGTGCACAACTACCTCCGGTTCTTCGCGGAGCAGGGGAGGCTCGGGTTCCCGATGTACTTCGTGCGGGTCCCGCGGGCGCGCGCGGAGTCTCACTACGCGATCACGGGGGACGAGTTCGAGCTGATCCTCGATCAGATTGCCGCGGGGAGCGGCCTCATCAGGGCGCGGGACGAGGCGATGTTCCGGCTCCTCTGGGACTCGGGGATGCGGCTGGGCGAACTGATCGGGCTCGACGTCGGCGACCTGAAGCCGGATCGGTCGGCGCAGATCCCGACCGAGAAGACGGTGACCGACCGGCACGTGTTTTGGTCGGGCGAGACGGAGAGGGCGATCCGCTCTTACCTCGAACTCCGCCGCCAGGGGGGCGAGGAGATCGGGAGGGGTTCACCGCTGCTGCGAGGAGCGAAATGTGGCGGCCGGCTGACCGGGAGGGCGGTGCAGCGGCGGTTGAAGCGCTACTGCTCCGGGGCGCAGATCGAGGAGAAGATCTGTCCGCACTCGTTCAGGCACGCGTTCATCCACAGGATGGCGAAGAAGGGTGTTCCCGATTCGGTGACCTCGGTGCTCGTGGGGCATACCAGCCCGATCACGGTGGCCCACTACACCCGGTTGAACGCGTTCGAGCAGCGGGCCTTCTACGAGGCGGAATCCCTCAGGGCAGCATAGTTATCCACAGCCCGGCAGCTGGACCTCGGGGCCGGCGGTCCTTATAATGGTGAGGCACGGTGAATCGTAACGATGCCAGCCTCGGTGTCGCGGCCTCCCGGTCGCGATTCCCAATTGGGAACACGCCATACCTGCAGCCACGGGCTGCAGTAACATTTTGCCCGGTATGTGTCGCACAATATGAACTTTTGCGGACGGAGGGTCGAAGTAGGTAAGAAAGGGGCGGGAAGGGCATGTCAGGCGGTGATCCGTGTGCATGCCTTTTTCAGTTCAGGGTTCTGCACGGGCGCAGGGATCGGAACACCCTTTCTTTAACCGCTAACAAAGCCCGCCGTCCCTCCACGCGAGCCGTGCAGAACTCTGGGCTGAATCTGGCGATCTTTACAATCTAACAAAAGCAAATATGAAGAACACAAAGGAGCATGAGATCGAGTACCTTCCGTTGCCTCACATCGAGGAGGGCGAGGATCCGGTCACGACCTTGATCAAGAGGCTGGCGACGGTCGCGAGGCGGTGGGCGAACGAGGAGTTGAGCGGTCGGCAGAGGAAGTATGAGGAGCGAATCGACTACTGACCATGGCGACATACAGAGTCATCCGCACGAGGTTCTGGGACGACGCCTACATCGCCCGGCTCAGCCCAACCCAGAAACTCTTCTACCTCTATATTCTATCGAGTCCGTTGGCAAACGTCGCCGGCGCCTACGAAATCAGCCGGAGGCGGATGGCCTTCGACACCGCTCTGAGCGAGTCCGAAGTCGCCGAATGCCTGACCCAGTTCGAGAAGGACGGCAAGGTTATCTACAGGGAGCCGTGGCTCGGGATCATCAAGTTCACTCGGCACCAGGTGGCCAACCCGAAAGTCCTTCGCGGCATGGCGATCGCGCTGGAGGCTGCCCCGCCTGAAATTGTCGGGGAGCTCGATTTGCCGAACCGGCTGCGACTGATGCTGGGAGACCCGCCGAAGCGAGGCTTTCCCGAGGAGGAGGGGCGCGGGCAAACCCGGCGTCCCGGCGGCGCAAAGCACATCTCGGAGCTGCTGCACCAGCCCTGATCTCCCGGTCTATCGATGTTGCTGCATCCGCTCACGAGCGCACGGAGGAAAGACTCATCGGGAATCCGTCCCGCTTAGAATGGAAAGGGCCGCCGCCGTAGCATGTGCTCGGCGGCGGCCCCGGCAGCGATCTGACTACGGTCTAGGCAGAAGCCTTTTGAAGACTTCGTCAAACTGTGTCATATCGGTATTCGATGTCGTCTCGATCGCGAACTGTTTTGCGTCCCAATCGAGGCAGGCATCGAACCGAAGGCCTTTGACCGGCGTGTCGGATATTCCGGCCTCCAGGAACTCCACGTGCAGATACAGGACGGTTTCGCAAGAACGTTGGAAGTCTAAGTCGAGGGTTGCATCGACCGGGTAGGTCATCACCAGATCTGGCGCGAAGGGCGCGGTGGGAAGCAAGAACTCAGCTCGTCCGACCCTCAGGGTGACGAACATCCGTTCTCCACTTGTGCCGCCTGCTCCAACGCACCAGATAGGGCCGAAGACCGAATCCGATTGGTGCTCCTCGATGCTTACGACTTCAAACTCCAGGCGCTTCTGAGCTGTATCGTTGCGTTCGTTCCGGATTCCCGGCTGATCCGAAGACCGAGAGGCCGACGGTTGACTAGCTTTTGTCATATTCGATGACGTTAGGCTAATAATCACGAGAAGAGGCATCGCCAAACCCATTCGGCACCGTTCGACTACGGTTCCATACGGGACTGACTCAGGCGCACTCATCTCGCTTGATGATCCCCTAGTGCTGAATTGAAGCGGGTTCAAGGGGGATCGCCCGACCGGGGGCCTCTGGAATTGTTTGATGGGTTGCGGCATTCGGGGCGCCTCGAGCGGAGGCGCCCCGATCCCGGAACCCAACCCGATACACCTATGCACACCTTCAGTCTCACCGAGAACCCACACACCGCGCCTCGCGGTCGCTAGAGCCATGGATGTCCATTGTTCCAGTTGCCGCGAGCCGTGGGAGGTCTGGCACCTGTGCCACGACGCCGTCCACGAGACCGAAATGACCGAGGACGAGGCCGCCGTGTGGCTCGAGTTGCCCCGCAGTGAGCAGCTCAGCACGCACCACCGCGACTTCTTTGCCCGCGAGGGCTGGGAGTTTGGCGGCAGCCTCCTCCACGTCCGCTCCTGCCCGGCCTGTCCGGAGGGAGCCGAACCCGAATCCGAAACCGACGCCATGAGGGCCGCCATTGTCTCGGCGCTCGGCGACGACCTCGACGCCATCGCCGCGACCTTTGCGGACGAGGGCCTCTGAACCCCATCCCCACCACGCCCATGCCAACCAAAGCCAAACGCCCGCGCTTCAAGAGCGGGCTCGTCAAACTCGACCTTCACAAGCGGGTCACCGAAGCCATCCTCGCCCGTCTCAAAGCCGGAACCGTCCCGTGGCGGAAGCCCTGGGACACTAAGGTCGGCGCCCCCAGAAACTACGTCACCAAGGCGAAGTATCAGGGCGTCAACGTCCTCCTTCTCGGCTCCCAAAACTTCGCCTCGCCCTACTGGATGACCTACCTTCAGACGAAGTCCGCCGGCGGGAAGATCAAGCGCCACGCCCGTGGCTCCGTCATCGTCAAATGGGGGACAAGCGGGAAGCAGGCGACCGATACGACCGAGGACGAAGCTGGGGACGAGGCAACGAACGGCAAACCCCGCCGGTTCCTGCGCATCTACCACGTCTTCAACCTCACCCAGATCGAAGGCATCGAGGCAGGCGACAAGGGGACACCGGAGCAACCGAACCCCAACTTCATCGCCGCCGAGGCCATCCTGGGCGAGATGCCCGACCCGCCCGAGATCATCGAAGGCGAGTCGGTGCGCGCCACCTACGCCCCTACGGCAGACCGCATCCAAATCCCCACCAGAAAGCGCTTCGAGTCCTTGGAGGAGTTCTACCTGACCCTCTTCCACGAACTCATCCACGCAACCGGCCACGTGAAGCGCCTCGCGCGCGAAGGAGTGGCAGGGGCACCGGGGCAGATGGGGCGGGATTCCTACAGCTTCGAGGAGCTGATCGCCGAGATCGGCGCTTCGATGCTTGGGGCGGAGGCCGGCATCGTCAGAGACGACCACGCGTCCTCCGCGGACTACATCGCCGGATGGCTAAAAACCCTCCGCGATCCCGGCAACCGCCGGTGGATCATCGACGCCTCAAGGCAAGCCCGGAAGGCGGTCGAATGGGTGAGGGGCAGGGCAGGGACCTAAACCTCCTCACCAGAACCCAAAGAATAGTTCCTTCACCACAACCTACACCACCCACCAAAATGCCAGAAAAGACCGAAAAACGCCAAAAACCTGTGCACGAGATCAGATTGGGGCGCGTCAAAGCCACCTTCTGGGAGAATCAACCCAAGGATGAGGGAAAAGCCCCTTACCAGACCGTGGCCTTCTCCCGCCTCTACAAGAACGAGAAGGACGAGTGGCGTGACGCCCACAGCTTCAGCGCCAGCGACCTGCTCCTCTTGAGCAAGGTGGCCGACGCCGCCCATACGCACCTCTGCGCCGTGGAAGGGAAGTGACTACAGCCCCAATCCGAGAGGATTGGGGCTTGCTTCATACCGAGAGTCCGCAGACTATAGCGAAAACTAGCTGGATGACTATCGATGCAAAACACTCAATCGCCATGACGAGTTCACTCGAAAGCGCTCTGGTGGCTCGGAACGAGGTCGCACACCGAAGTGCTTCAAATCGGGGTTCACAGGCTCCCCGAGACTTCATTGCAATCAAGTTTCAAGTAAAAGCATGCCCCTTTTAAACATTGTGAAGCGGCTTCCCGCGCCGATTGCAAAGGTAGCTATTGCAATTCTAGCGGTGGCAGCCCTTTCTGCGACAATCAAGGAGCTGCAATTTGTCGCAAGAATCTGCTCGGCAATTGTATTCGCGATGTTCGAACCCGGGGGGGCAACTTTCACGATTGCGATTTGCATTATAGCTGCAGGAATAGCCTGCCATGTCGCTGCC
>JAUIGD010000320.1 GCA_030430255.1 Verrucomicrobiia bacterium | reverse complement strand
GACGGCTCGGTCGGCTGGTACGAGGCCGGCTGGGGCCCGATGATGAGCCAGGAGGCCTTCTTCGTGAAGGACGTCGTCGGCCCCAAGGGCAGCGTCACCATCGGCGGCATGAAGGCCGGCGAAGAGACCGACGACGTCGACTCACACTCGAAGGCCGATTCCCTGTTGCTGCACCACGCCGAACTCGGACCGGACGGCAAGTTCACCAAGGAGGACGAGATCATCGATTGCTCCGACGACCCCGGCCACGACGGCCTCTGCCAGCTCGAGCAGGAGGTCTTCCTGAACGCCATCCTCAATGACGTCGACCTCTCCGACCACATGGCCGACGCCGTCAACAGCCTGCGCATCGTCCTCGCCGCCGACGAGGCCTTCCGCACCGGCCAGACGGTCAAACTCTAGCCTCGGCAGATTTGGGAGGAAGACCCGCCCCCGAGAGGCAGTTCAACCATCAGCAATCGCCATCCTTCAACCGACATTCCCTATCGCTACCATGAAACCAATCCACCTCCTCCCCTTCGCGAGCTTCGCGCTCTTCGCGGGCACCTCCGCCGCCCAAGACGCCGACCCCGACGCGGCGCGCACCTTGGCCATGATCGAGAAGATCGAGGGCTGGCAGACGCTCTTCGACGGTGAATCGCTCAAGGGCTGGGCGGGCGACACGGTCGGCTATCAGGTCGTCGACGGCGCCATTACCTGCCTGAAGGGCAAGGGGAAAAACCTCTACACCGCCGAAGAGTACGGCGACTTCGTGCTCGACTTCGAGTTCAAGCTCACCCCCGGCGCCAACAACGGCCTCGGCATCCGCTACCCCGGTTCGGGCGACGCCGCCTACGCGGGCATGGAACTGCAGGTGCTCGACAACACCCACCCGAAGTACGCCAACCTGAAAGAGTGGCAGTACCACGGCTCCGTCTACGGCATCAGCGCTGCGGAACGCGGCCACCTGAAGCCGGTCGGCGAATGGAACCGGCAGCAGGTCATCGCCATCGGCGACCACATCAAGGTGATCCTCAACGGTCACACCATCGTCGATTGCTTCCTGCGCGACATCACCGATCCGCCGAGCGGCAAGGTGCACCCGGGCAAGGAGCGCGCCGCCGGCCACATCGCCTTCTGCGGCCACGGCGACGAGGTCGCCTACCGGGGCCTGCGCGTGAAAGACTTCAGCATGGCCGACCCGAGCGCGAGACCGAGCGCCGACAACGTCGCGCCCGAGGGCTTCGCCGCCCAGTTCAACGGCGCCGACCTCGACGGCTGGAAGGGCCTGGTCGCCAACCCGAAGAAGCGCGCCGAGATGGGCGACGAGGAACTCGCCGCCGCCCAGGAGAAAGCCGACGAGGCGATGCGCGCCCACTGGTCGGTGAAAGACGGCGTGCTGCACTTCGACGGCAAAGGGCAGAACCTCTGCACCGCCGAGAAGTGGGGCGACTTCGAGGTCTACGTCGATTGGAAGATCCCGGCCAACGCCGACAGCGGCCTCTACCTGCGCGGCATCCCGCAGGTGCAGATCTGGGACCCGACCAACGAGGGCCAGTGGCAGCACGGCGCCGACAAGGGTTCCGGCGGCCTCTGGAACAACAAGGGCGAGGGCAAACACCCGCTGGTCAAAGCCGACAAGCCGACCGGCGAGTGGAATACCTTCTTCATCCGCATGGTCGGCGAGCGCGCGACCATCTACCTGAACGGCCAGCTCGTCGTCGATGGAGCCAAGCTCGACAACTACTGGGAGAAAGGCCAGCCCCTCTACCGCTCCGAGCAGTTCGAACTGCAGAACCACGGCCAGCCGCTGGAGTTCAAAAACATCTTCGTGCGGCATCTGCCCTGGTAGCCGCGCGCATCGCCGCCCCAGCCACGCATGCGCGCCCTCGTCAAAGCCAAGGCCGAGCCCGGCCTGTGGATGGAGGACGTCCCTGAACCGCAGCCGGGGATCAACGACGTCCTGATCAAGGTCGACCGCACCGGCATCTGCGGCACCGACCTGCACATCTACGAATGGGACGCCTGGGCACGGAAGACCGTGCCGGTGCCGATGGTCGTCGGCCACGAGTTCGTCGGCGACATCGTCGAGGTCGGGGCCAACGTGAAGGACTTCCGCGTCGGCGACATCGTCAGCGGCGAGGGCCATCTCGTCTGCGGCCATTGCCGCAACTGCATGGCCGGCCGGCGCCACCTCTGCAAAGACACCAAGGGCATCGGCGTCAATACGCCGGGCGCCTTCGCCGAATACATCGCGATCCCGCAGACGAACGTCTGGTACCATGACCAGAAGCTCGACCGCGACGTGATGTCGATCTTCGACCCCTTCGGCAACGCCGCCCACACGGCGTTGTCCTTCGAGACGCTCGGCGAGGACGTGCTCATCACCGGCGCCGGGCCGATCGGCATCATGGCCGCCGCCATCGCCAAACACGCCGGCGCGCGGCACGTCGTCGTCACCGATGTCAACCCGTCGCGGCTCGAACTCGCGGAGCGCATGGGCGCCACGCGGGTCGTCAATGTAAAGGAGGAGAAGCTGCCCGACGTGCAGAAGGAGCTGCGCATGACCGAGGGCTTCGACGTCGGCATGGAGATGTCCGGCAACCCGGCCGCCTTCCGCGACCTGCTGGACAACATGTGCCACGGCGGCAAGATCGCGCTGCTCGGCATCCCGGGCGCGGACATCGCCATCGACTGGAACGTGGTGATCTTCAACGGACTCACCATCAAGGGCATCTACGGCCGCGAGATGTATGAGACCTGGTACCAGATGACCGCCATGCTGCAGAGCGGCCTCGACATCAGCCCCATCATCACCCACCGCTTCGGGGCCGAAGATTTCGAGAAGGGCTTCGAGGCCATGCAGAGCGGGGAATCGGGTAAGGTGATCCTGAAGTGGTGAGGCCGCCATCGGCGCGGGCAAATCCGGACGAAGAGGCTCCGTCGGGCCACGCCGTGAAGGGGGCCTCCCGCCCCCAATCCACCCGCTGGAGGGCGGAGCTCCGTCTCCGCCGTGATCGATCCGAAGCGCCCCACGCGAACCCTCCCGAGCGAAGGGCAAACCGGAGGCCGCCCGCCCCACCCCCGAACCGCATCGGTGGACACGGAGGCCCACCCGCCAGCGATCGAGAGGTTCCCTCTTCCGTCGCCTCCGGCGGCAAATCTCCGGCCTTGAGGACGGCAATCGTCTCGCGAACGTGACCAACTCCTTGCCCCCATGTCCCCCCTCCGAATCTCCCGCCCACCGTCGGTCAGCGCGGCTTTGCTGATCGCCTCGACCGCGTTCGGCCTCGCGGATCCCGCCGCCCCGCCCCCCGTTTCCTTTTCGCCGCCGGACCCGCTCCCCGTCGCCGGCGGCGCGCCCTCCGATCCGGCATCCCCTTCGCCCGCGCCTCGGGGGCGATCGCCGAAGGGCAGCTCTGGGACCCCGGCGTTGATCGAGGACGGCGAGTCCGGCGCCGCCGGCATCGCGGACTACTCGGCGTCGACCTACGCGCTGCTGCAGAACGAAGTCGTCGGCCAAGGCGACTGGGCCTTCCACCTCGCGGGCTACGCCGGCGATTGGTTCCGCCCCGTGCCGGTAGTCGAGGTCGAGGCCGGCTGCCGGCTGTTCTTCTTCTCCCAGCTCAACTGGGCGACTCCGACGCAGGTCGCCAAAGTTCAGATCTCGACCGACGGTGGCGCCAGCTGGCCGGCGACCCTCTGGTCGCAGGCCGGCACCTCGAACCCGGGTGACACCGGCTTCTCCCTCCAGAGCATCGACCTCTCCTCCTACCCAGGTTCCACGGTGGCGATCCGCTTCCTCTACGATTACACGGGCGGCACCTTCTACCCGCAGCTCGAGCCCGGCGTCGGCTGGCATGTCGACAACATCCAGGTCGGGCAATCCTTCACCAAAGAGCGCTACACCGCCTTCGGCGAGCCGAGCGACCTCGAACAGCTCTATCTCGCATACGTCAACCGCGCCCGGGCGGGCGCCAGCGCCGAGGCGACGCGACTCCGCTACGAGACCGACCCGCTGGTGACCGCCGCCTACTCGAACACCGGCGTCAGTTTGCCAGCCATCGAAAACCAGTTCGCCTGGCACGTCACCAGCGGCTGCATGGAGGAGGTGGCGCAGCCTCTCGCCTTCGATGAACGCCTGCTGCTGATGTCCGGGCAGCACTCGCTCGACATGCTGACCAACAGCTTTCAGGGCCATGTGAGTTCGGCCAACCCTCCGGCCCCCTTCCAGCCCCGCGATACCTTCGGCCAGCGACTGCAGCGGGTCGGCTACAGCGGCGGCGCGGGTGAGAACGTCTACGCCTACGCCAAATCGGTCGCCCACGGCCACGCAGGCTTCGACGTCGATTGGGGCGGCACGACGAACTCCGCCTCAGCATGCTACAACCCCGCCTTCGCCGGCCAGGGCATGCAGAACCCCCCCGGCCACCGGCTCTCCATCCACAACGGCGACTTCCGCGCCGTCGGCATCGGCGTCCTCGAGGGCAGCAACGGCGGCGTCGGGCCACAGATCGTCACCCAGAACTTCGGCACCTCGGGACCGACCTCGATCACCGGGGTCGTCTTCGTCGATGCCGACGGCGACGCGTTCTACGATCCGGGGGAAGGCGTCGGCGGCGTCCTCGTCGAGTCGGATGCTTCACCCTTCTACGCGCTCACCTCAAGCTCCGGCGGCTACGCCCTGCCGGTCGACTCGGACGGCGCGCACGCGGTGAGTTTCAGCGGCGGTGGGGTCGCCGCGACGCAACTCACGGCGACCGTCTCGGGCGGCCAGAACAGCAAGCTCGACTACCTCGCGACCGCTGCGGGTGGCTACCAGGCGTGGGCGGCCGGCTTCGGGGTGAGCGGCGGCCCGACCGCCGACGACGATGGCGACGGGGTGCCAAATGGTGTGGAATACGCCCTCGCCAACGGCGACCCGACCACGCCGACACCCCTCCCTCTGCTCGTTCCCGACCCCGCCGGCGGCGGCTACCTCCTAACGATCGCCAAGAACAGCGCCGCCACCGGAGTTAGCCTCAAGGTGCTCATCTCCACCGACCTCGCCAGTTGGTCCGCCTCCGGCTATACCGCGCTCACCGACGACGGTTCCAACCTCGCCATCCGCATCCCGAGCGCCGCTGGAGGTCGCCTGTTCGTCCGCATCTCCGCCGACATCACCTGATCCTCACGCCCGGGTGGCTCACTCGCGAATCCGCCGCGAGAACGCGGGGTCGTCGGCAAACCGGCGCACCTTCGCCGCCAGCCGGAACCGGTCGCGCGCGGGTTCATAGTCGAGCCCGGTGTCCATCCACCCCAACTCGTGCAAACGCTTGCCGGCCTTGGCCGGGAACAGCACCTCCAGCGAATAGCCGATCGGCTTGTCGAGCCGTCTGTTGATGTGGTCGAACAGCACGGTCGTGCAGTTGGCCCTCAGGGAGTGGTAGAACCTCGGCGCATCCGTGAGCGTACCTCCGCGCTCCATCAGGTCGACAAAGAGCCCGCGGATGAATTCGGGGGTGGCCTTGACTGGGTAGACGTAGAGGTGCGCCTCCGGATCGGAAGCCCGCAAGGTGAAGGCGTCACGCTCGCTGCTCACCTGGTAGATCAGTTCGAACTGCTTGTAGAGCCCCCCGAGCATCGAGAACTCCTCGTCGTGCTCGCGGCGAGCCTCGACCGAAACAACCACCCGCTGCTCAGGCCCGAAGCCGAAGCTCAACATCGTGTGCGCGAACCAGCGCGAGTCGCCGAGCGGCTCGACGACGAGGTCGAGCGAGTCGAGCGAGTCGAGGTGAAACGTCATCTCGCTCCACGATGACCAGTAATCCTCGCGCGACCGCCAAGTGAACTGCCGGACGTTATCGACGAACACCGTCCGCACCTGCTCTCCGGGCGCGCGCTGGCCGTCGAAGCGGACGACCGGCGGGCGCATCTGCCCCACCCACCAATCGCGATGCCCCTCCGGCTTGGTCTTGAAGAGGAACCAATAGAGCATCCCGCCCACCACCAGAGACACCGCCACGACGATCGGACGGCGCCGGCTAGGCCAACGCCACATGGACAGAGCGGGCACCGCCAACAGCGGCACCGCGAGCGGCCAAGGCAAGCCCGCCAGGTAGTGGAGCGCCCCACAAGTCCAGATCCAAAGCGCCACGAGCGCCACCGATCCGATCCGCTTCAACCAGCTCCACCACCGCGGCGGCGCCCCCCCCTCGTCGCCGTCACCCCGCTCCGCCCCCGGCCTCTCCCGCACCACCGCCGGCGGCACCACGAGGTGCGGCCGCTCGGGGATCTCGTCAATCACAGGTCGGGGGTCGGGCATGCTCGGAGCCTAGCGCGTCGCGGCGGCGCAATCAAAGCCGGCAACTGAACGGTTGTCAGCGGGCGGTTTCAAAGCGACAGAGATCTCAGTTTGCTAGCCTGAAATGCGAATCGCGGCCAGATCCCCGGGGACGGGTGCCGCCAGACAAGCCCCTCCCCCCCCGCGATCCTACCATGAACACGACCCTTTCCCTGCTGAGCGCTTCGGCCGCTCTCCTCCTGTCCCAGACCATCGGGGGTGCCGCCCCGCCACCCGCCGACGCATCCGCCGCCGACGCGCCGGCGCCGCCGCCCGAAACCTTGGTCACCGTGGATGGCTCCGCCATCACCTCAGCCGATGTCGAGCGCACCTTGCGCATGCGCTTCGGCCCCCAGCTCGACGCCATGCCTGACGAGCAACGCGCCAAGGTCATCGTCGACACCACGCCGCAGATGGCGGAGGAATTGATCGCCCGCACCCTCCTCCTCAACGCCGCGAAGGCAGCGAAGGTCGAACCCGAGAAGGCGGAGATCGACGAGACGATCGACGGGCTCAAAGGGTCGCTCCCTCCCAACCTCCCATTCGAAAGCTACCTCGAGAGCATCGGCCAAAACGAAGCCGAGATGCGGGCCGAGATCACCGACGAGATCCGCATCAGCCAGCATATCCGCACCTACCTCGATACCCTCCCCAAACCGACCGACGAGGCGGTGGCCGAATTCTATGCGCAGAACGAAGAACGCTTCACCGCCAGCGATGAAGGGGTCGCCGCCAGCCACATCCTGATCAAAACCGAAGGGGCCGACGCGGCGGGGAAGGATGCCAAGCGCGCCGAGATCGAAGCCTTGCGCAAGACGCTGATCGAAGCGGAGGGCGAAGGCTTCGCCGACCTCGCACGCGAACACTCCGACTGCCCGAGCAGCGAGCGCGGTGGTAGCCTCGGCGCCTTCGGCCGCGGACAGATGGTCAAACCCTTCGAAGACGCCGCCTTCAGCCAGCCGGTCGGCGCGGTCGGCGAAGTCATCGAGACCCAGTTCGGATACCATATCGTGATGGTCACCGACAAGATCCCGGCCGGCCTCCGCCCGCTGGACAAGGTCAAGGACGAGATCGTCGCCGAGTTGACCGAACAGTCGCAGCGGGGTGCCGTCGGCGATTACATCGAATCCCTGGAAGGCGC
>JAUIGD010000319.1 GCA_030430255.1 Verrucomicrobiia bacterium | reverse complement strand
ACTTCAACATGCACCTGCCCTCGAACGCGCTGCCCATGGCCTTCGCGCTCGGCATCCTCGCCAACCCCGGCGGCCGCAGGCCGGCGGGCACCCGCCCGACGCCGCTGCCGCTGGCCGTGTACACCCGCGCTGCGGTCGCCGCCTGCGCGGTGGGCCTGGCGCTGTTCGCCGCCACGGTGGGCCGCGCCGACGCCGCTTGGCTGCGCGCCGAGTCTGCGCGCCGCGCCGGTGACGAGGCGGCGCGGGTCGCCCACCTGCACCGCTGCACGGAACTCGACCGCGCCCGATCCGAGCCCTGGTACGAGCTGGGCAAAATCCGCTTCCGGCAGAGCCACGCCTCGCGCGACATCCCGCCGCTGCAGCAGTCGTACCTGCGCACCGCCGCCGAAGCCTTCCGCGAGGCGGTCGAGCGCCACCCCTACGACTTCGTCTCCTTCATGATGATCGCCCGCTGCGAGGTCGACCTCGCCAGCTTCGAGACCGGGGACGCCGCCGCCCGCGAGCAGCTCCTCGCCTCCGCGGCGGAGAATTTCGAGGTCGCCAGACGCCTCGCCCCGACCAAGCGCTACCTGATGCTCGAAGGGGGCGACCTCTATTACGACATCGCCCTCATCCATGCGGCGCTCGGCGAGGAGGAGCGGTCGCTCGCCGCGGTGCGCGCGAGCAAGGCCCAGTTCCAGCGCGCGATCGACATGGTCGGCTTCACGGGCGACTACAACGCCCCGCGCTACGCCGGCCGCGCCAAAGCCGAGGAGCTGGAATCGCTGCTCACCGGCCGGCCCGCCCCCGACCCCGACCGCCCCGAATGACCTACGACTACCTCGTCGCCGGCAGCGGGTTCGCGGGGGCGGTGCTCGCGGAACGCTTGGCCTCCCAGCTTGGCAAGCGCTGCCTCGTCGTCGACCGGCGCGACCACATCGGCGGCAACGCCTACGACGAGCTCGACCGCGCCGGCGTCCTCATCCACCGCTACGGCCCCCACTATTTCCGCACCAACTCGCAGCGCGTCATCGACTACCTCAGCGCCTTCACCGAGTGGCGCCCGGAAGCCTACCGCATCCTCAGCTGGACCGACGGCGAATACTGGCCGTTCCCGATCAACCTCAACACCTTCGAGAAGTTCATCGGCCGCTCGAGCACCCCCGAGGAGATGCGGGAGACGCTCGAGCGATGGCGCGAGCCGATCGACAACCCGGCCAACTCCGAGGAGGTCATCGTCTCGCAGGTCGGGCGCCCGCTGTACGAGAAGTTCTTCAAGAACTACACGCTCAAACAGTGGCAGCGCGACCCCTCGGAGCTCGACCCCAGCGTCTGCGGCCGCATCCCGCTGCGCTTCGACCGCGACGACCGCTACCTCAGCGAGCGATTCCAGGCGCTGCCGAAGGACGGCTACACGCCGATGTTCCACCGCATGCTGCAGCAACCCGGCATCGACCTGGTGCTCGAGCGCGACTACCGCGAGGTGGCCGCCGAGGTGGAGTATGACAAACTCATCTACACCGGCCCCATCGATGCCTATTTCGGGTTCTGTGAGGGCGAGCTGCCCTACCGGACGCTGCGCTTCGAGCCGGAGACCCTGCAGCGCGAGTTCTTCCAGCCGACCGTGCAGGTCAACTACCCCAACGACTTCGCCTTCACCCGCATCGTCGAGATGAAGCACATCACCGGTCAGAATTTGCCGGTGACGACGATCGTCCGCGAGTTCCCGGAAGCCTACGCCGCCGGCCGCGAACCCTACTACCCGGTGCCCTGCCCGGCCTCGAAGGCGATCTACGAGAAGTACGCCGCCCGCGCCCGGGCCGAGCCGGACGTCCACTTCGTCGGCCGCCTCGCCCGTTACCGCTACTACAACATGGATCAGGTCGTCGCCATGGCGCTCAAGGAGTTCGACAAGATCGCCGCAGCGGGCTGAGCCCGAATCGAGAGACGCCGACCGGATCTGACTTCGAGAAGCGCGCCCTGCAGGGCGCGCTTTTTTTGTGCCCGCCCACGTCGCTCGACGTTCCAAAGTCGAGTCGACCCGCCCACCGCTCACGCGGGGGTGGCGCGTCGCCGTAGGCACGGCATCCTGCCGTGCGCCCCGCCTGCCTGCCGGCGACAGGGATGTCGAGCGACGCCGCCTTCGCCCCCGAACCTCGACCTCGGGGTGTCGGGCGACGTCAATCTCCCGCGAGCTGGTCGAGCTTGTGCAGGTGCGGGTAGAGCTCCTTGATCAAGCCTTCGATCTCCCGCCCGACCACCTCGCCGTCCGCCTCTCGGCTGTAGTTCATCGACAGCATGACGTAGGCCCAACGTTGATTGGTGCCGGTGCGCAGGCGGTCGGAGATGTCTTTGAAGGTGCGTTCCCAGTGGTCGTTGGTCAGCGAATCGTGGCCGACGAACCAGTAATAGGCGCGCTGCCGGTAGGTCTTGCCAGCGTATTCCCCCTCTTTGACCCGCCCCTGGGCGTCGAGCATCTTCACCGGCAGGCGGCGGTTGCCGCCGAGGTCGAGCGACATCGCCTCGGTCTTCTGGATCGTCAGCCCCTGGGCGGGGAAGCAGCGCTCCGGTCGGTGGATGCTGGCGTTCATGTCGGCGCCGGAGATGACCATGAAGGCCTCCACCCGGGCGGTGCCGTCTTTCTTGTAGAAGGTCGCCCGCCGGTGGCCGGTGTCCTTGGCGAGCGTCTCTTTGACCGTCTCGGAGACCTCCTTGGCCTTGGCGGCCCAATGCTCGGTGGACTCCGGGAACGCGGGCACGATGGCGGACTCGCGCACCGCGTACTCGGTGGGCAGCAGCAGCGCGGCGCCGAGGCCGGCGGCGAGCACGAGGTTGAGGATGAGGGCGCGGCGGAACATGGGAGGGTGGCGGTCGCTAAGATTCGGGGCTGGCGAGGGGTTCCGGCTTCGGGCCGCGGCGCACGCGGACGGTGCGGTACTGCTTCTTCGCCGCCCACGGCAGGCGGCGGTTGAGCGCCATGTCGACGAGCATCAACCCGGCGATCCCCACCGGGAAGAAGATGAAGCCGGAGATGTTGTGGAAGCCGCCGCGCGCGAACTCGTCGTCGCCGTACTCGCTGAGCAGGACGATAGCGGTGATGCGCAGGCCGTTGGCGACCAGGGCGAGCGGCAGCGAGGAGGCGAACAGGACTGCCATCTTCCAGAGCTTGTCCTGGGTCTTGTAGGCGTAGACCGCGGCGATGGTGGTCAGCGCCACCAGCGAGCGGATGCCGCTGCAGCCGCCGGCGATGTTGAGCTCCTCCCAGGCGCCGGTCTTGGACCCGATCATGTTGCCGGCCGCGTAGATGTCGGCGCCGAACAGGCTGGCGAGGTGGTAGGCGGTCTTGGTGGAGATGAGCTGCAGGTGCGTGGTGGCCTGCTGGAGTCCCGGCACCGGGATGGCGAAATAGGTGAGCGCCAGCGGGAAGGCGAGGATGGCGCTGGTCCTCCAACCCCACAGATACATCGAGGCGCCGAGCACGAAGAAGGGGATCGCCCCGACCGCGAGCCGCGGCTGCAATACCCGCACCGAGAGCAGGAAGAAGATGCAGCCGAACACCAGCAAGGTCAGGCCCAGTCTGGCCTCCGGCTTGACCACCGCCGCCGCCAGCCGGTGGCGGTCGAGGTAGAGCAGGGCGAGGATGGCCAGCGGGATCAGCCGCCCGTGCTCGTAGTCGTTCTCGTCGTTGCAGGCGGTCCACCACCAGACCAGCGTGCTCTGCGTCCTCCCCAAGCCGTAGAGGTTCCACAGGCTGTAGAAACCGATCAGGATGAGCAGGGCGAGGCCGAAACCGTAGAAGGTGAACCGGCCCTCGGGGTCGCGGTAGAGCTGGCCGAGCGTCTTCGCCCCGTTCGGATCAGGGGCGGCGGCGGGGACTTCGGAGGGCATCTGCTGGGGGACGGAGAGGCGTTGGGTTCGCGACGGCGGTTCCGCGGCCGCGGCCGCCAAGATTTAAAATCATTCGCCGGGCAATGCAAGGGGCGGCGGCGAATGCGCGGCCCGCTCGCTTCGGCGTTGCAAAATCGCCACCGGCGGTGTCAGATCGCCCTCCGAGCCATGCCCATGAAAATCATCGCCGGCACCGCCCACCCGGAGTTAGCCCGAAACATCGCCGAATACCTTCAGGTGCCGCTTTGCGACGCCGAGATCACCACCTTCCCGGATGGTGAGACCTTCGTGCGGATCAACGAGAACGTGCGCGGGCGCGACGCCTTCATCATCCAGCCGACCTGCCCGCCGACCAACAAGAACCTCATGGAGCTGTTGATCACGGTCGATGCCCTGCGCCGCGCCAGCGCGGCGCGCATCACGGCGGTCATCCCGTTCTACGGCTACGCGCGCCAGGACCGCAAGGACCAGCCGCGGGTGCCCATCACGGCCAAGCTGGTCGCGAACCTGCTCGACGCGGCCGGGGTGAACCGGGTGCTGACCATGGACCTCCACGCCGGCCAGATCCAGGGCTTCTTCGACATCCCGGTCGACCACCTCTACGCCGCGCCGGTGCTGATCGGCTACGTGCAGGACCGCGGCCTCGGCGACCTGACGGTCGTCTCGCCCGACGTCGGCGGCCTGAAGATGTCCGACGCCTACGCCAAGGCGCTCGACGCCCCGCTGGCCATCGTCGGCAAGCGCCGCATCAGCGCCACCAAGGTCGAGGCCATCAACGTCATCGGCGAGGTCGAGGGCCGCGACGTGCTGCTGATCGACGACATGACCGAGACGGCGGGCACGCTCTGCGCGGCGGCGGACCTGCTCAAGGAGCACGGCGCGAAGCGCATTTTCGCCGGTGTCTCGCACGGCGTCCTCGGCGAGATCGGCCAGCAGCGGCTCAAAGATTCGGTCATCGAGGAACTGATCACCACCGACAGCACGCCGATGGCCAAGGGCCCGAAGGTGACCACCCTGAGCATCGCCGGGCTGCTCGGCGAGGGCATCCGCCGCATCCACAACGATGAGTCGGTCACTTCTCTTTTTGACATCGTCACCAAGGGCGGCTAAAATCCTCGCCCTTCGCCCATTTTTAAAACTTACCGCAACTCGCTAACTCACAACAAGTTATGGCAGATCAAGTCACTCTCAAAGCCGAGAAACGCGAGGGGGTCGGAAGCGCCGCCGTCGGTCGCCTCCGCCGCTCCGGGAAGATTCCTGGCGTCGTTTATGGGGCCACCCAGCAGAGCTATCCCATCCAGGTGAACGCCAAAGAGCTGGGCGATCTGCTGCGGCACAGCGCTTCGGAGCAGATCTTGGTGAACCTGCAGATCGAGGGGGCGAAGGAGGCCGACAAGCTCGCGCTGATCCAGTCCGTGCAGCACGCGCCGCTGACGGGCGGCATCCTCCACGTCGATTTCAACGCCGTCGCCGAAGATCGCGAGATCCACGCCCGCGTGCCGGTCGAACTCACCGGCGAGGCGAAGGGCATCAAGCTGGGCGGCATCCTCGATACGCTGTTGCACGACCTCGAAGTGCGCTGCCTGCCGAAAGATCTTCCGGAGGCCTTGCGCTTCGATGTCAGCGACCTCGGCATCGGCGAGAGCCTGCACATCGGCGACGCCTCGTTCCCCGACGGCGTGACCCCCGTGCTGGAGCCCGGCGTCCTGATCGCCATCGTCAACGAGACCCGCGCCGCGCGCTCCGAGGGTGCCGGCGACGGCGAAGGCGAAGGGGCGGCCGACGAGGCATCCGAGGAGGGCGAGAAGGCGGAGGGCTAAGCCCCGGCCCGACCTCCCACCTCCCCATCGACGCCGATGGAGGGCCCCTCTCCGACGCCGCGCCTGCTGGTCGGGCTCGGGAACCCGGGGTCGCGTTACGCCGATACGCGGCACAACGTCGGCTTCATGCTGCTCGACCGCATCGCCGCCGGGCGCGGCTTGCGGTTCGACTCCGAGAAACGCTGGCGTGCGGACATCGCCAAAGATGGCGACCGCTACCTCCTGAAGCCGCAGACCTACATGAACGACAGCGGTGTCGCCGTCGGCCGGGTCGCCGCGTTCTACAAGATCGAGCCCGCCGAGGTGCTGGTGATCTACGATGACATGGACCTGCCCCTCGGCCGCTTGCGGCTGCGCCCCGGGGGTTCGGCCGGCGGCCACAACGGCGTGCGCTCGATCATCGCCCACCTCGGGACCGACGCCTTCCCGCGGCTGCGGATCGGCATCGGCAAACGCGGCGGTGGCGGCGCCCAAACGGGGCACGTGTTGGGAAAATTCCGCGAGGAAGAGCGATCCGAGCTTGAAAATTCTTTAAAAAACGCGCTATTAGCGACCGCCCAAATCGCGACTGAGGGTCTCTCGGCCGCGATGAACCGGTTCAACCAGACGCCCAAGGCCCCGAAGCCGAAGCGGCCGAAGGCCAAGCCGGATCCGGCGCCGGACCATCCCGAAGCAACGCCCGGGGGCGCGCAAACACCCCCGCAAGCAGACCAACCCACCTCAGACAGCCTTCCCGCCAACGAATGAAACGGAACTACGAAAGCATCATCGTCCTCGACGCCACCGGTCGTGAGGGCGAAGTGGATCAACTCGTCCAGGAAGTCGGGCGCGAGATCGAGTCAGAGGGGGCACAGCTCGAAGAGATCAAGCAGATGGGCCACCAACAGTTCGCCTACAATGCCCGCAAGCTCGCCGGCGGCCACTACGTGAACTACTATTTCAAGGCCGAACCGAACGTGATCGACAAGGTCAAGAATCGCCTCAAGCTCAACGATTCGGTCCACCTGCAGCACTTCCAGGTGATCTGAGGCAGCGCGGGCGAGCCGCAGCCCCCTCGACACCCGGTGGGGACGCAAGCTCCGCCGCGCCCGCAATCGCCGACACCGCATCGGTTCGGATCTCCGGTTGACCCCGCTCTGGAGACGATCCTCATTGCGGGTTCATGAGCACTCCCATCATCGACGCGTTGCGACTGGTCGTCGCGGACACCTACGCCCTGATCGGGCAGACCCACCTCTGCCACTGGAACGTCCGCGGGCCGTCGTTCTTCTCGCTGCACACGGCGTTCGAAGAGCAGTACAATGAGCTTTTCATCGCGGTCGATGAGATCGCCGAGCGGATTCGCGCCAAGGGCGCCTTGGCGCCAGGTGGGCTCTCGACGCTCGCGGCGATGGCCGGCATCCCGGAGATCGCCGAGGACGCCTCCGCCGAAGAGATGGTCCAGCATCTGATCGACGCCAACGAGAAACTCCTGACGGACCTCCGGGCGGCTCGCGATGGTGCCGGGGAGGAGGACGACTCCGAGACGGAGGACCTCATGATCGCCCGCATCCAGGTGCACGAGAAATCCGTCTGGATGATGAGGAGCTACTTGGGTTAGATCAGCGCGGACCTTCGATCGGCGCCCGCCGCGGTGACCCTAGCCCGGATCGATCACCACCTCCGCAGGCGAGGCGCCGCCGATCGTTGATGCTGAGTAGGCGGCGGCAGGGATCGGCGAAGCGGCTGGGTAGACACCCTGCCCGAGCCGTTCCCAACGGCAACA
>JAUIGD010000318.1 GCA_030430255.1 Verrucomicrobiia bacterium | reverse complement strand
CGAGAACGAAAAGCTGTCCGACATCGACCGCGCCTTCGTCCGCTCGGCGAGGATGTACCCGCCGACCGACAGCCCGCTGTCGGGCGCAACGGAACTCTCCGTCTGCCGATCGACCGCCGCCGCGATCGGGGCGCCAGGGGAGATCGATGCATTTACCTTCACCGTCGACGAGCCCGGCCTCCACACCATCCAGACCACCGGTGCGACCGACGTGTTCATGACGCTCTTCGGGCCAGACAACCCGGCGCGAAAGCTGGCCGAAGACGACGACACCGGCGCGGGCCGCAACGCCCAGATCAGCGCTGAACTTCCAACCGGCACCTACCACCTCCAAATCCGCCACTTCGACCAGCAACGCACCGGCGAATACCGGGTCATGGTCTCGAAGTAGCCGGGGCGGGACATGCCCGACACCCCCGCTAGCCCGGATGGAGCTTCATTCGGGGGAATTGCCGGAGGCACGAGAGGAGGGAGCGCGGAGTGGAGCGCCAGCGGAACTCCGGGGAACCGGAACGCGTCGCGATTCGCCCCGGCAGGGGCGGGGGAAGCCTCGACAAAGCGATGCACCACCTCAACCGAGCGCCATTCGGGCTAGCCCGAATGGCGCTCGGTGAAGCCGGGTTCTGGGCGGTTTAGCCCGGGCTAGCCCGGATCACCTTGGTGGCTTTCGGTCGCCAAATCGCCATCGCGGCGGGAGGGTCAGATGAATCGTCGCGCCATCCGTCAGCGACGCCTCCCCTCCACCAACCTCAACCGCCCTTCCCCATAGAGCACGTAGTTCGCCCACTCGGGGGAGGGCGGGGTGGCTTCTCTGAGGTTCCTACGGGCTTCGGCGACGACGGCGTCGAGGGGCTCCCCCCGGGCGAGACCGGCGTAGACGGTGGATGCGAACTGGGCGGCGCCGGCGTCGGAGACCTCCCAGTAGGTCCCCAGGTACGATTCGATCCCTCCCCGCAGAAAGAACTCGGCGAACGAGGCGGTGCCGAACTCCTCTTCGGGGATCCCGCGCACGCGGCCGGACTCGCAGCCATTGACGAAGGCCAGGCGCACGTTGGGGCGGCTGGAGCGGAGATCCGCCAAGGTCAGCTTCCCATCGCTGAGCACCAGCCCGCTGTCGTCGGGGTCGGGCGAGTCGTAGAAGGCGTGGCCGCAGTAGTGGAGGATGTCGGCGACGACCAGCTCGCGGGCGACCGCCTCCCGCGTCGCGTTCGTGCGCCGGATCGTGCACAGCTCGATCTTGTCGCGGAGGCCTGCCAGAATCGCTTCGATCGCTTCGGCTTCGCGTTCCGTCCCGGGCAGATCCTCGGTGGGGTTGACGACCAGGGCGACGCGCAGCTTCCCGGCCGCCGGCGGTCTGGCGAACAGGCGCTCGACCGGGGCCCCGGGGACCGCGAGGCGGCGGCTGATGCCACCGCCGGTCGCGGGGCAGAGCTCCCCATGGTCGGCATCGGCGAGCAGCGCCTCGAACGGGATGCGCGACGACGGGACGTCATGGACGACCCAGAGTGCCGCGCGCTCGCACTGTTGGAGAAGTTTGCCGGAATCGGCCCCGAACAGGAGTTGTGCGACTCGGCGCCCGAGAGGCGCGAGCTGGCTCGAAGGCGGCGTGCCGCGCCCCCGCGGTCCGGAACCTCGCCCGAGGCGGCGCAGGTCGCCCTCCGAGATCGGGGCCTGGGTCTTCCCGGTGAGCGCGGTGCCCTCCGGGGCGAGGTAGGAGACATCGAGCACCCCGCCCTGATGGCGGACGTTCACAAAAAGCACCGCGCCGCGGCGCGCACCACCATCGCCACTTTCAACCTCGGCGCTGCGCCGCGTCGAGACCGAAACCGAAATCCCATCGGTCTGCCCCGCGTCGGGCCGCCTCGACCGCAGCAGTCGGTGGAGTTCGTCGAAGCGCCTCTCGTCGTTCTCGAACCACACCAGGGTGGCCTGCCCCACCAAGTCTTTCATCGCCCCCAACATCGAGGACGTGACCACCTCGAGATCGCTCAACACCGCCCCCCCGTACGATACGAGCCCGAGGCGCGAGAAGCCGTGGCGCAAGGCCTGTCCGACCGTCTGTCGGCTGGCGGACTCGATCTTCGCGGGCAGGGGCTCCGCGCTCTCCATCCTGCCGAGCGAGGCGAGATAGAGCCAGTCGGCAGCGACCTCGTCCGACTCGAGGCGGATGAGTGTCTCGCCCTGCGACCTCGCCAGCGAAGCGCGGCCGCCCATCGCCCGATCGATCGCCTCGCCGGCGCCCCCGAGCGGGATGCCGTCGAAGGTCGCCACCGCGATGGCATCGAGGTCGGCCGCCCCGGTCACGCTGCCCAGCACGAGTTCGATCTCGAGCGTTCCCTCCGTCTTCCGCCGGCGCACCTCCCGCAGCCCCTTCATCACCAGCGAGGCGATCGTCAGCGGGTCGCGGCTCCAAAACAAAGTCGCGTTCTCTTCCTTGGTCAGCCCGTTCCGGAGCGGCGCGCCATCAACCTTCCCGCCACCGAACTCATCGCGCCCGAAGGCGCGGATCTCTTCCGCCATCGCCTCCATCGACCCCGGCATCCCGAGTTCCCCGCTGTAGCGATCGGCATCGATCTCCTCGGCCCGTCGGCGGAACGACCCGTGTTTCGTCCAGGTCTCATCGCGCAGGAGATCGGGCACGTCGCCCCCTTCCAGCAGGTCGGCGACCACCCCCGCCCCACCGCCGAAGCCGCCGGCCACGTAGAGCGGCTTGCCCCGCTTCAGCGTCCACCACGCCTCCTCGACGACCCCCGGGAACCGCCCGCCGTAGCCTTCTTGGTCGATCTCTTCGATCTTGGGCAAGGACCCGCCGCCCAGCAGTACCCGCGCCTCGGTGTGCTCCGCCATCGCCCTGCGCATGTCGCTGAAGTAAAGCGGGATCGGGTGCGGCTCCTCGTCGGGCGGCGGCAGGATCGCCTCTGACTCGAAGGGCGCTTTGCCGAGATGGTGGGCGGTGATCTGCAGGTCGACCCCGTCGAGGTCGATGAACGACGCCAGGTAGCTATGCAGGAGGTCTCCGGCGGGGCGGACCGTGTGGTTGTAGGCTGCGATCAGCTCACTGAGGATCCCCGTATAGCCGTTGTCGCGGAAGTCGCCGCCATAGGCGATCCCCGCCCCCGCCGAGACCAGGCAGCGGGCGAGGTAGACCGTCGCGTCCTCGACGTGCTTCTCGGTGAAGCCCTCGGGGCCATCGACGTCGGGGCTGTTGGAGAGCGACAAGGCCACCTGGTAGCCATCGAAGGGGTTGGCCGCCGCTTCGGATTCGAACACCCGGCGGAACACCGAGGTGGGTGTGACGAGCCGCAGTTTCGGGTTCGCGGCTTCGAGCACGCCCCGGGTCACCACCGGCAGCTCCGGATCCGGGTGGATCGCCACCAAGGCGCGCCGGCTATCGAGCGGCCCCTGCACGAGGTCGAGCAGCTCCGGCGGCCGGCACAGCACCACGGCCTCCGGCAGCTGGGCGGCCCTCCGGATCCGCTCGCCCTCCTGCCGGAACCATTCCGCCCGCAGGCACTCGACCATCGCCCGCGAGACCACCGGTTCCGGGCTGCCGCCCCAGACCACGGTGGGTGAATTGCCCCCGTAGGCGGAACTCATCGCCTCCCCTTCCTTCAGGATCACCACGGTGAGGGCGGGCAAGCCAGCGCGCTTGGCCAGCAGCAGTTCCCTCTGGCACCAACTGCGCGAGCTGTAAGTGTCGCCGCGCACGGCGAGGAAGACGCCCTGGCTGACCGATTCCTCGAGTTGCTCGGAGAGGGACCTTCCGGCGTGGAGCCCGGTGGCGTCGAAGAAGGCGCTGCCGGTCCGGTCGGTCGCCACGTGGTCGGCGATCGCCTTGGCCGCCGATCCGGTGGCCGCCATGTCCGCCTTCGCGTGCGAGACGAACAGCCGCATCCTGCTCGCATCGCGGTCGATGAGCAGCCGGAGGACGGCCAGCACGATCTCGTCGAGGACCTTGCGCCTCCGGTCGCCGGGACCGTAGAGCCCGGAGAGGAGAAGCTTGCCGGGCAGTTGGCTCTCCACCCCCCGCCAGTTCTCCGAGTGGGGCACCGGGATGACGATCCCCTTCCCCGCCTGGCGGTGCCAGCGGCTGATCTGCTCCATCGCCGCCTCCCGGTTCATCATGTAGGTCTCGGCCCCGAGCACCGGGATCACGACCACCCGCCCCGCGGCGCCGGGGTTGACGAACTTTGCCTCGACCGCCGGATAGACAGGGATCCCTGGCCCGTGCGCCAGCGGGTCCGAGGCCGGGCGGGTCAGCAACCCGTACAGGTCAGCACCCAAGCGCCGCGCGGCCTCCCGGTCGGACTCATGCAGATAGGTGGTCTGGATGATCAGCGAGGGGTTCATGTTCAGCGACGGTCTCATGGGCTGTCGGGTTGCGAGGTTGCCGGCGGCGCCCCGTCACACCATCGCGATCGCCTCTCGGATGTTCTTCTCGCGGTTGGCGAGGATCGCGGTGCCCGCATGGCGGTAGGTGGTGCCATCCATGATCGCGGGGATCGGACGGTCATTGGCAAAGCCGCGCAGGATGCGCTCCACCGGCACCTCGCGGTCGGAGAAATTCCCAAAATAGAGGTAGCCGTGAACGATCCCCGAGAGCACCCGCGCCTCCCTGAGGACATGGCCGCGGATCGCCGCCCGCTGGAAGGCGCCACGGTAGAAGACGAAGCCCCCCTCCTCGCGGACGTGCTTGTTCTTGAGTTGGCCGAGGTAGCGCATGAAGTGCTCGATGTTGCGCTCCAAGGCCATCGGCCTGTCCCACGCCGGGGCGCCCGGGCCGTTCCAGAAGCGGATGTTCGAGGGCAGCGGCAGCAGCCCGCGCTCCCCCTCGGAGTGGCGGTGATCGACGTCGATCTTCCCTCCCGGGCGGAGGCCCGCCTCCGAATTGAACAGCACCCAGAAATCGGTCTGGGTCAGCGGCACCGCCGCGTCGCCGTACTCGCGGACCAAGATCCCGTTGGTCGCCTCGATCATCTGCAGCAACGCGCCCCGGTTCTCCTTCAAGAATCGGCGCTTGCCGCGATCGCCGGCCACCAGGGAGCGCCCGCGCACCGCCGATCGGCCGCTGCTCCGGGAACCTCGCCCCCGCGCGGCGGGCGCGCGGCGGACGGCGCCGACCGAAATCAGCGCCGCGTACGCGTCGATCGCTTCGGCATACGCCTTCGCGAGGCGCCCCTGCCGCGCGACGGCGCGCTTCAAGTCTCGCGGGTTGTCGATGAAGAACGGTTCGGCGATCACCGCGGGCGCCCAAGTGCCCGCCAGCAGCGTCCCGCCCCGGTCGGCTGAGCGGCGCCGCTTCGATCCGCGGTCCGCCAGGCCCATCGCCTGCACGAGGTGCTTCTGCACGACCCCGGCCAGCTTCTTGCCCTCCGCCGAGGTGTGGAAGTAGAGCGTCTCCGTCCCGCCCGCGACGCCATCGGCGGCGTTGGCATGCAGGCTGACCACGAACTTCGGCAGCAGCGCGTTGATCTTGGCCGGGAGCTTGGCGTAGCCGTCGCGGGTGTCGTCGCGGTAGATGACTAGAACCTCGGCCAGTTCGCAGCGGCCGGCGATGTCCTCGGCGAGCTTGCGGTTGTAGTCCCATTCGGTGATCCGGCTGCCATCGAGTTCCCCCTGCGCGCCCTTGGCGCCCCTGCGGTGCCCCACGACTAGGGCACAGATCGGCTTCGGGCTCGAGATCGAGCGCGCCAACGGGTCGGAAGGGTCGGGGGGATCCGGGCGCACGCCGACGGTTTCGTCCCGCAGGCCCCTCACGAGCGCCAGCAGTTCCGCGCGCAAGGCGGGCATGTCCTCCAGCAGCCGATCGATGAGGCGGGAGGTGAGCGGCTCCGCCGCCTCGACCATCTCACAAAGCCAGAGCGCCTTGCCGCGCCGCGCCGCCTTGATAATCACATACTGGCCTTCCCGCTCCCTCGCCGAGGCGAAGGTCAGCGAGCGCAAACTGCCCTTGTGCCCGGCGCGCGCGCCGGAAAGGAAGAGCTCCCCTTCCGATGTCTCGAGGGTGCCCTTGCCGGTGACCCGGCCTGCATACAGTTGTCTCGTGTGGTCAGTCATGGCTTCGTGGTGTGATCACCTCAGTCGACCTTGCCCGGCGATCGTAGGATTCAGCCCGCCATTCAGGGAGCGGCCCTCGCTTGGCGGCGGGCTCGGAGCGGCGGCGCAAGGCGGTTCTCGATGCGCCCGTGCCCCGGGTGGGTTGCGTGCGCCCCTCGGCGGCACGCGCGGACGCGTGCCCTCCCGATCCGTCACGGCGGAGGCGGGGCTCCGCCCTCCGGCGAACGACCGAAGCCTCACGCCCAAGGCTACCCTCCCGTGCGATTTCGACGATCCGCGCACCGCTCCCTCCTCCCCCTCCTAAACGTCGAACGGCTCAAGGAACCCGCGGTCGAGATTGCCGGAACTGGCTTCCAGTTGCGGCACTTGCTCGTAGCGCCCGTTCAACCACCCAGCAATCTCCTGCTGCAGCTCACGGTTGCTGATCCTGCCCTTGCGCGCTTTCAGCGTTCTGACCAGAGCATAGGTCATGGCGCCGTTGAACCGACCGCGGATACGGGCGTCGGCAGAGGTCTGATCGTCTCGGCAGCCGCTCAGCTTCACCTCCGGGATGGCGATTTCGCGGATATCCCCGCGCTTCGACTTCGAAGGCTTCGAACTCCGACCGCCCCTCACCGTGCCCTTGAGCGCCCGCCCCGACTCGCTGGCCATCAGGTCGAGCGGACAGGTCATCTGCCGCGGGATCACCGGAGCGTCGGGGGGGAAGAAGTTGCGGCTGTTCGTGCCGGAGTGGCAGCAATCGGACACGAAGGTCAGGTTGACCTTGTCGGCGACCCGGTCGAAGACCTTGCGGATCCAGTCATCCGTCAACGGGTGGTACCAATCGGTATCGGTCGGGCAAAGGATCTCATCCCTGGAATCGGCCTCGTCGCCGTTCTTGTCCGGGACGTTCGAACCGTGGCAGGACACGTGCAGATAGCACACGTCGCCGGGCCGGGCGTCGTCGATCAACTTGGCGATCCCCTTCTCGATGTTGGCCTGCGTCGCGCGGAAGTCCGTCAGCGTGCGGATCCCGCTCGCGGCGAACCCGCAGTGCTTCGTCAACACCTCGCGCATGTCTTCGACATCGTTGACGCAGCCCCGCAAGTCCGGCCCACCCACCTTGTGCCGATTGATCCCGATCAATAATGCTCTCTTTTTCATGGACTACCTCCTTGGATGCTTGATCGAAGCGGGCCGTGCCTGAGCCGTCAAGCGTATTCGCGACGCCCCCCCCCAAGAGCCCCCAAGAGCGTCGTCGTTGAGAGCGATCGGCGCCCGGCCATGTTGGGCGGCCAATCGCAGTTCACATCGCCGAGCCGTCGAAGCAAAAATCGAAATTCTTTGACTGACCCCTAATTGCCCTCTAATTGCCCTACTTATAACCACTCTTCGAAGAACGCACCTTGGTATGTGGCGGGATCCATCGCCAG
>JAUIGD010000008.1 GCA_030430255.1 Verrucomicrobiia bacterium | reverse complement strand
CCCCCGCCACCGCCGCCCAGGCGGCGAGCAGGCAGGGATCGGTCCCCCGCGCCAGCCAGCGCGCGGCGGCGGCGAAGCCGACCAGCGCGCCGAAGGACCAGATGCCCGTCAACGCGGTCGTCGCGCCGACGCCGAGGCCCAGCACCTCGCCGCCGTAGGGCTCGAGCAGGATGTCCTGCATCGCATAGCCCGCCGTGCCCAGCGCGACGGCGGCCAGCAGCCGCCCCGCGCGCCCGCCCGACATCAACTCATCACCCCTGCCTGGCACCGTTGTGCTCATGCGCGCAGTATGCCGAAAATGGACGGCTGCGGCAATTGTTCAAGGCTGCAGTAATTCATTGGCCACAAGCTGTATTTCAGGACTTGATTTCCGAATAAGCGTCAAGCGCTCGCTCGCGGGCCTCACGGTGACCGACCAATTTTGCCGGATAATCCTGCGGACGCAGTTCATCGGATGGATCGTGAATGGCTTCGTCCGAAAGGTCGGCCAATTCCGGAACCCACTGGCGGATGTAGGCCGCAGCGTCGAATTTTTCGGATTGAGAGAGCGGCGCCATGATCCGCACGAACATGTTCGAATCGATGCCGGTTCCGGCCACCCACTGCCAGTTGACCGCGTTCGAGGCGTAATCTGCATCGACCAGCGTGTCCCAGAACCACTTTTCGCCTTCCCGCCAGTCAATCAGCAGGTGCTTGATGAGGAACGAGGCGGCGATCATCCTCACCCGGTTATGCATCCAGCCCGTGTGCCACAGCTGGCGCATCCCGGCATCGACGATGGGATAACCGGTTCGGCCCTGCTGCCAGGCCTGCAACTCATCTGCGATTGTGTGACCGCGATTGGGATTGCGCCATGGAAACTCATCGAACCGATCACGTGCATTGGACTTGCCGTAGTCCGGGAATTGCAGGATCACGTTCTGCGCATAGTCGCGCCAACCCAATTCGCCGAGGAAGGTAGCGACCGAACCGCCCTTGTCGGACGTTGCGTGCCAGACGGCGCCAGGCGAAATCTCACCGAAATGCAGGTGCGGCGAGAGCCTCGATGTTCCTTCCACCGAGGGCAGGTTTCTCCGGCCTTCATAGTGCGCGGCTTCATCGCGGAACGCGTCCAGACGTTTGCGCGCGCCCTCCTCGCCCGGTTCCCACTCGTCGCGAATGCCGCTGGCCCAGTCGGGAGCGGTCGGAAGCAGGTCCCAGTCATCCAGCGAATCGCTCGCCGGCCAGTCATCTGGCGCGTTGACCGTGTGCGGGCGCGGCGCCGGTTCGGGTCCGCAGGCGGGGCGCCGATGCCACATCGCGGATGGCCGCCGCGGCGCACGCTACGCGTATTCGCGGTCTTTGAGGATGCCGGGCTGGGGGAGGGGGTATCTGCCTTCGGCGTCGGGCTGCAAGGGCGGGGCCGACTCGAGGGTGAGCTTGTCGTTCTCAGGGCCGAACTCGTGCTCGGCGTTGAGGATGCCGTCGTAGGTGACCACCTGTCCGGTGTGGGTCGCCATGCGGCCCATGCTGGTGACGAGGCTGGCTTTGAGGCCGCGGTCGACCTCGTTGAACTCCTTGTCGTCGCGGATGGCTTCGAGGAGGTGGGTCCACTCCAGCTCGTAGGGGTTCGGCTCCGGCTTGTCCCAGCGCCAGGTCATGTCCGGGTGGCTCGGGCGGCGGTAGACTTTGTCGATCTTCTGCGTCTTGTAGATGCGGGGGTAGGCGGGGGTGTGGCTGGCGGAGGAGATGACCGCGGCGCCCTTGGAGCCCTGCGCGTAGCTGGCGAACTCCTGTTTGCAGCCGGGGATGTTGCGGCCGTGCAGGTAGAGCTTCGCCCCGTCGGCGAAGGTGTACTCCACGGTGTAGCTGTCGAAGTTCTGATCGACCCAGTCCTCCCGGTAGTGGCGGCCGCCGCTGGCGGAGGCCTCGACCGGCCAGTCGTTCTTCATCCAGCAGCACTCGTCGATGTTGTGGATGAAGAAGTCGCTGAAGCAGCCCCCTGAGAGCCACAGGAAGGAGTGGAAGTTGGCGATCTGGAACAGCATCTCGGACTGCTTGCCGTCGTTCTTCTTGGTCCGGAACGAGGCGACCGGCCCCTGCATGCGGTAGGCGCGCATCAGGTTGATGTCGCCGATGGCGCCGTCCTGGATGCGTTTGTAGAGTTCGCCCCGCGCATCGCAGTGGCGCCACATGAGGCCGACCCCGACCTTGAGGTTCTTCTTCTTGGCCTCCTCGTTCAGGGCGAACATCCGCCGGGTGCTGGGGCCGTCCGGGGTGAGGGGCTTCTCCATGAAGACGTTGACGCCTTTGTCGATGGCCTTCTTGTAGTGCACCCAACGGAAGGCGCAGGGGGTGGTGAAGATGGCGACGTCGCCCGGGCGCAGGGTGTCGATGGCTTTGTCGTAGCCGTCGAAGCCGATGAACTGCCGGTCGTTGGGGACGTCGCAGTGTTCTTTGATCCCCGGGCGGGCGCGCTCTCCGGCGAGGGACGCGTGGGAGTCGTAGAGCCGGTCGGCGTTGACGTCGGCCATGGCGTGCAGTTTGACCGGCAGGACATCCTTGCCGCCGGTGATGGCGTTGGCGACGGCGCCGGTGCCGCGGCCGCCGCAGCCGATCAGGGCGAGCCGGACCTCGGTGTTCGTGTCTTGGGCGTGGACGTGGGGGATGCTGACGCCAGCGAGGGCGGAGCCGGCGGCGGCCATCTTGGCGGCGTCGCGGCGGGAAAAGCGTTTGCTGCTCTGGGTGTCAGCGGGGGCGGTAGCGGGTTTCTGCGGGTTTTCCATGCCGGGAGCCTAGCGGTGGATCGCGGTATCCGGCAACCAAAGATCCGCCGCCCCTGCGGCGCGGATCCCGGCGTCAAGCGGAGCCCGGCGGCGCGGCGGATGCCGGCGCCTCGATCGGCGGTCGGCGGAGCCGTGCCAGCAACCCGTCGCGCGGCGAAAGCAGCCAGGCGAGGGTGAAGATCACCCCCGCCGCGGTGGCCATGGCGCCGGAGGAGCTGGTGTCGCTGTAGCCGAACCAGCGCGGGACGGTGATGGCGCCGAGGTAGCCGGCGAGGGCGGCGCCGATCCCGGAAGCGCAGGCGATGACGAGCATGGGCACCAGGCGGTGGGTCAACATCAAGGCCGTCGCCGCGGGCACGATCAGCATGGCGATGACGATGATGCTGCCGACCGCCTCGAAGGCGGCGACGGTGGTGACCGCGACCATCGTCATGAGCAGGTAGTGGAGGAGGTTCGCGGAGAACCCCAGCGTGTCCGAGAGGCTCGCGTCGAAGGCGCTGAGGCGTAGCTCTTTGAACAGGAGCGCGATGACCGCGAGGTTGAACAGGGCGACGGCGCCGATGCTGAGGGCGGCGCGCGGCACTTCGAACGGGCCGGCGGCGACGCTGTCCAAGGGCGCCATCTCCATCGCGCCGTAGAGCACGCAGCCGGGGTCGAGGTCCACGTGGTCGGCGGCCTGGACGATGAGGATGAGCCCGAGCGCGAACAGGGTGGTGAAGACGATGCCCATCGCGGCGCCGCGATCGACCTTGCCGAAGCGGCTGACCCATTGGGTGAAGACGGCGGTCAGCACGCCGGTGGCGGCGGCGGCGAGGAACATCGGCAGGCTGGCGCGCGAGCCGGTCATCAGGAACGCGACGGCGATCCCGGGCAGCACGGCGTGGCTGATCGCGTCGCCCATCATGCTCATCTTGCGCAGCACCAGGAAGCAGCCGGGCAGCGCACAGGCGACGGCGGTGAGGGCGCCGACGACGACGATCCAGGTGTCGGTCGAGGTCCAGCTCATGGGGCGGCGGGCTGTAGCGGCCCCGCCTCGGGCGGGATCTCGTGAGGGCTTGGCACCCACGCCCCGGCCTCGCGCAGGACCTCTTCGAGGCGCGCGACCAGCTCCGCCTCGAGCACGTGCTCGACCATGTCGGCGTCGCGGTCGACATGCGACGGGGCGATGTCCGCGTGGGTGACCAGATAGACCTCCCAGAGCCGGTGGTTGCGGGTGATGCGGGCGGCTTCGCCGAAGCCGGACTCAGACAGCCGGAGCAGGCCGTCACCGGGTCGCTCGAGGTGTCCGAACGCGGCTTCCTTGCGGATCACGCGGTCGATGTGCCGGGGGCGCCAGGTGCGCTTGGCGAGCAGCTCGTCACGCGAGAACGGCCGGTTGGCGAGCGCTGCCCCATCGGCCTGCGCCCGCGCCTCGAGGATCTCGAAGGCCGCGCGGAGCAGGTGTTGGCGGTCGACTTTGTCCTTGAGGCGCCGGTGGCGCAGCTGCCTCGCGAGCACGCCTCGCGCCGGTGCGAAGACCATGCTGAACAGGAACACCGCGGAGGTGACGAGCACGATCACCGCGCCGGCGGGCAGGCGCGGGGCGAGGGCGCTGATCGAGGCGCCGAGCCAGCCGCTGACCGCGCCGATGACGGCCGACAGGGCGACCATGACCGAGAGGCGGTCGGTCCAGAAGCGGGCGGCGGCAGGGGGGGTGATGAGGAAGGCGATGATCAGGATGAGCCCCACCGCCTGCAGGCCGATCACGGTCACGGCGGTGACCAGGGCGAGCAGCACGATGTCCAGCCAGAGCGCCGGCCAGCCCTCGGCGGCGGCGAACTTCTCGTCGAAACAGAGCAGGGTGAACTCTTTGAAGAGCAGGATGGCGGCCAGCGAGGCGGCGACGGCGACCGCGTGGATCAGGACGGCGTCGGCGAACACCATGGAGGCGGTCTTCCCGTAGATGAACGACTCCAGCCCCGCGGCGCCCGAGCCGGGCATCTTCTGCACGACCCCGAGCAAGGCCAGGCCGAAGCCGAACGAGACGCTGAGCACGAAGCCCATCGCCACGTCGTCGCGCAGGCGGGTGGTGTTGCGGATGGCCAGCATGACCAGCACGCCGAGCACGCCCGAGGCCGCAGCGCCCGCCATCAGGCCGGGCAGCGACTTGCCGGCGCCGCCGGCGAGGGTCATGGCGATGTAGGCCAGCGCCACGCCCGGGAGCGTCGAGTGCGCGAGGGCGTCGCCCATGAGCGAACGCTTCCGCAGCAGGAGGAAGGCGCCGACGATGCCGGCGGCGACCCCGAGCGCGGTGGTCGAGGTGACGACGAGGCGGGTGTTGTAGTTGCGCAAGGACGCGACCTCCAGCACCTCCTGCACGGAGGGCAGGCCGAGCGGTGAGGCGGGGGCGGCCGCCAAGCCCGCCGCAGACATCGCCAGCGTGACGGCCGCGGTTCTGCTAGCGGCCGACATGGCTGAGCGCGTGGGCGGCGTCGTTGAGCAGGCTCAGCCTGCCGCCGTAGGTCTTCTCGAGGTTCTCTTTGGTGAACACGTCCCCGGTCGGCCCGGCGGCGACGACACGCATGTTGAGGAGCACCAGCCAGTCGAAGTAGTTGGGCACGGTGGAGAGGTCGTGGTGGACGACGAGGCAGGTCTTGCCGGCGTCGTTCAAGTCCTTCAAGATGGCGACGATCGCCTCCTCGGTCGCGGCGTCGACCGCCGCGAAGGGTTCGTCCATGAAGTACACGCGCGCGTCTTGGGCGAGGGCGCGGGCGAGGAAAGCGCGCTGCTGCTGGCCGCCGGAGAGCTGGCTGATCTGGCGCGACGCGAGGTGGGCGATGCCGACTTTCTCGAGCGCCGCCGCCGCCGCCTCCCGCTGGGCTTTGCCCACCCGGCGGAACCAGCCAAGCCTGCGGTAGGTCCCCATCGCCACGAGGTCCAGCACGCTGATCGGAAAGTCCCAGTCGACGCTCTCGCGCTGCGGCACGTAGCCGACGAGGTGGCGTTGGTCGCGGTACGGTCTGCCGTAGACGCCGACCTCGCCGGAGGCTTTCGGGATCAGGTCGAGGCAGGCTTTGATCAAGGTGCTCTTGCCGGCGCCGTTGGGCCCGACGATGCCGACCAACTTGCCCTCCGGGATGTCGAGGTCGATGTCCCAGAGCACCGGTTTGCGATGGTAGGCGACCGTGAGGTCGTGCACCGCGAGCGGGACGTCGGCGGGGTGGAACGACAGGTCCTCGCCGGTCGCATCGCCGGGGGGCGAGAGGGTCTTGAGGACTTCGGGCATCGCGTGGGGGGCGGCTTCTACTTGGCGTCCGGCCCGCGGCGCGTGGCGGGCGCGGTACCGACCGGCGCGGCGGCTGTCTCCGGGGGCGGCTGGGGGGCGGGGGCGGATGCCCCTGAAGCGGCTCGGAATCCCCCGTCCGGAACATCGCCGCCGAGGGCGCGGGCGATGGTGGTGACGTTGTGGTCGATCATGCCGATGTAGGTGCCCTCGTAGGTTCCGGAGCCACCCATGGCGTCGGAGAACAACTCGCCGCCGATCACGACCGCGTGCCCCTGGGCGGCGGCGCCCTCGACGAGCGCCCGCACGTTCTTGTCCGAGACCGATGACTCGACGAAGACGGCGGGGATCTCGCGCTCGACCAGAAACGCGACGAGCGATTCGATGTCTTTGACGCCGGCTTCCGACTCCGTGCTCAGCCCCTGGATGCCGCGGACCTCGATCCCGTAGGCGCGGCCCATGTAGTTGAAGGCGTCGTGGGCGGTCACCAGGACGCGCTGGCGCTCGGGGATCGAGGCGATCGCTGCGCGCGCGTAGGCGTCGAGGCTCTCGAGCCGCGCGATGTACGCTTCGGCATTCGCACGGTAGGTGTCCGCGCCGTCGGGATCGAACTCGGCCAAGCGGTCGGCGACGACCCCGGTGGCGCGGATCCAGCCGGCGACGTCCATCCAGACGTGCGGGTCGTGGTGGGCGTCGGAACCCGTGATCACGTAGTCGCCGGACTCGAGGATCTCCTCGGTCACGGCGAACACCGGTTTGCCCTTGCGCGCGACCTTGACCAGCACGTCGCCCATCTTGCCCTCCAGCATGAGGCCGTTGTAGAAGACCATGTCGGCGGCCTGCAGCGCTTTGATGTCGGAGGTCGTCGGCTTGTAGAGGTGGGGGTCGACCCCCTCGTTGATGAGGCCGACCACCTCGGATCGCCCGCCTGCCACGTTCTGCACGATGTCGGCGATCATCCCCACGGTGGCGACGGTGCGGTACGGGATGTCGGGCGCGCCGGCCGAGTCGCCGCGCTTGTGATCGCAGCCGCCGAGGGAGGTCATGGCCGCCGCCGCTACGGTGGCGAGAAGGGAGCGGTGAGGGGCCGTCTTGGAGCTTCGTCGAGGGGCGGGGGCGAGGCGCATGCGGGAGGATAGCGTGGCCTATCTTGATTGATCAAGATAAATATTTTGAAATTGCCAATTCCCGGTTTTGATGGCTAAAGTGCAACCGCCTCACCTCGCATGGCCTCCAGCACCGTCGAAAACTATCTGAAGGCCATCTTAGGTCTGTCGGCCCCCGTGGGGGGGGAGGCGGGTGGGGTGAGCGTCGGGGCGATCGCCGAGGAGCTGGAGGTGACGCCGGGGACGGTGACGTCGATGATGCGCCACCTGTCGGGCGAAGGTTTGGTCGACTACGTGCCGCGGCGGAACGTCGGCCTGACGCGCAAGGGGCGGCGTCAGGCGCTGTCGGTCGTGCGGCGGCACCGGCTGGTCGAGACCTTCCTCGTCGAGGTCATGGGTTTCGATTGGTCGGAGGTGCATGAGGAGGCGGAGGTCTTGGAGCATGTGGTCTCTGACCGTTTGTTAGAGCGGATGGACGAGATGCTGGGGCGGCCTTCGCACGACCCCCACGGCGACCCGATCCCGGACGCGTCGGGGAAGGTCGCCGAGCCGGGCGGGCGGTCGCTGGCCGACGCTGACCCCGGGCGCTGGCGCGTGGCGAGGGTCGGCGATGGCGACAACGCCTTGTTGGACTGGTTGCGCGAGCACGGGCTCGTGCCGGGCGCGGCATTGGAGCTGGCCGGGCGGGACAAGGTGGCGGGCGTGGTCGAGGTGCGGGTCGAGGGCGGTCCGCGCGGGGCGTTGAAGATCGGCGAGCGGGCGGCCGGACAGGTCTTCGTCGAGGCGCGCTGACGCGGCGGGCAGGCGCGGCGATCGTGCGCGGGTCCGGGGTTGATTTTCGCCCGCGTGGGGCGAGTATCGCGCGCTCCGATGAAGACCCTGACCGCCCCCTTATTTCTCGCCGCAGCCCTGTTCGCGCAGGGCATCGCCTCGAACCGCGCCGCCGCCGCCGATGGGGACGGCGAGGCGGAAGCGGATGGCTGGAAGGACTTGATCGCCGAGGGGATGCCGGGCTGGAGCAACCCCTACGAGTGGGGTGAGGTGAGCGTGGCCGACGGCATCGTCAGCCTGAAGGCAGACAAGAAGTTTTTCCTCGTCACCGAGGAGTTCTACGGAGACTTCGAATTCGAAGGCGAGATCAAGCTGCCTGAGGGGCAGGCGAACAGCGGGTTCATGTTCCGTTGCCACGTCGAGAAGAACCGCGTGTTCGGCTACCAGGCTGAGGTCGACGGTTCCGATCGGCGTTGGTCCGGTGGGCTCTACGACGAAGGCCGCCGCCAGTGGATCTGGCCGCCGAAGTCGGGGCGCACCAAGGATGAGGCGATCCTCGCGCGCGAGGCCGAAGGGCAGGCGCACTTTGCCAAAGCGGAGGTGCGCGGGGCGCTCGACCGCACCGGCTGGAACCGGTATCGGATCGTCTGCCGCGGCGACCACCTGCAAATTTGGGTCAACGGCGTCCAGACCACCGACCTTCACGACGACGTCGATGCCGAGGGGCCGCTCGGCATCCAGCACCACGGTGAGAAAGGGCAGGTCTATCAGTTCAGGAACCTTCGCGTCCGGCCGCTGAAGTAGCCGGGTGCGCGTCGCGCGCACGGGGCGCGTGTCGAAAGGCGGCGCGCCGTTCGCCGGAGATGGGGGTGTGCGGGGCGCGCGTCGAAGGGCGGCGCGCCGTTCGCCGGCGATGGGGGTGTGCGTCCCGCGCACAGGGCGCGTGTCGAAAGGCGGCGCGCCGTTCGGCGGAGGTGGGAGTGTGCGTCCCGCGCACGGGGCGCGCGTCGAAGGGCGGCGCGCCGTTCGCCGGAGGTGGGAGTGTGCGTCCCGCGCACGGGGCGCGCCTCAGGCGAGACGCTCGAGCACGCGCGTCGCGGCCACCGCCCCGGCGACGTCGTGGACCCGCAGGATCGCCGCACCGCGGAGCATCGAGGCGACCGCGCACGCCAAGGTGCCCGAGTCACGGAGGGCGGGTTCCTCGATCTCGAGCACCTCGCCGATCACCGTCTTGCGGGAGATCGGCATCAACACCGGACGCCCGAGCGCGTTCAGTCGCGCCGCATGGCGCAGCAGCGTCAGGTTGTCGGCGCGGTCCTTGGCGAAGTCGATCCCGGGGTCGAGCACGGTCGCTTCGCGCGCCAACCCCGCGCTGTGGGCGAGTTCGAGCTTGTCCTCGAAGAACTGGAGGACGGTGCCGAGCACATCGGCATAGCGTTGGCCGGTGCGCGGCACCTTGGGCTCGCCGGCGCTGTGCATGATCAACAGCGCGCAGCCCGCGCGGGCGCAGAGCTCGGCGTTCGCGGCGGTGGGCAAACCGCCGATGTCGTTGAGCAGGTCGACCTCGCCGGACGCCAGGATCGCGCCGACCACCTCCGGCCGCCAACTGTTCAGCGAGAGCAGCGGCCTCGCCAACGAGCGCGGGCCGGGTGGCGCTTCGGCGGCGAGCCTCGGCCAGGCCTCGAGGAACGGCTCCAGGCGCGCGATCTCTTCGGCGGGCGAGATCGCCGCACGGTTGGTGCGCGCGCTCTCCGCGCCGATGTCGATCACATCGGCGCCGGCGGCGAGATGGCGCGAGGCGGACGCGAGGGCGGCTTCGGGCGCGAGCGAGCCATCGCCGCTGAACGAGTCGTCGTTGATGTTGACGATGCCCATCACCAGCGGCCGGGGGCGGGGGAACCCGATCTCCCGCCCGCGGGCGGCCAAGCGGATCTCTCCCGCTCTCGGGGGCGCCACTTTCATGCTTCGAGCGGGACCAGGGTTCGCTCGCGACCCGAAAAGCGCGCGGTGTGGGTGAACCCGACCTCCAGCGCCAGCGCCCGGGCGCGCTCGAACTCCGCCCCGACTTCGCTCGGCTGGTGGGCGTCGGAGTTGATCGTCAGCGGGATCTCGGCCTCCAGCATCAACCCGAGGAACTCCCGCGTCGGATATTGCTCCGCGCACTCCTTCCGCCAGCCGGCCGTGTTGATCTCGATGGCGGCGCCCGTCTCCCGCGCTGCGGCGATCGCCGGTTCGTAGAAGCGCCGCAGATCGCCAACCGGCCGGTGGCCAAACTTCTTCGGCAGGTCGGGATGGGCGAGGATATCGAAACGGCCGCTGGCCGCGCAGCGGGCGTAGAGACCCCAGTAGGCATCCCAGATCTCCTCCACCTCCGCTTCGCCGCTCCAGCGGCCGATCCACATGGGATTGTCGATGTCCCAGCCGGGAGCGATATAGTGGACGCTGCCGATGAGGTAGTCGAAGGGGGCGAGGGTCGCGAGCTCGTCCATCCACTGTTCGTGCGAGCTGCCTTCGAGGTAATCGACCTCCAGCCCGAGGCGGATCGGCAGCTCGGGAACGGCCTCGCGGGCGGCCTCGACCTCGGCCAAATAAATCGGCATTTCCGCGCGCCGCATCCGCCAATCGTCGAACCCGTCCTCGGCGGCCGGGCTGTGGTCGCTGAAACCGATCTCGGCCAAGCCAAGATCTTTTGCGATCCGGGCATACTCCGTCGGTCGCCCCTTCGCATGACGACAGAGTGGTGTATGTATATGGTAATCGGCGAGCGAGGAGAGGGACATGGCTGGAAATCCATGGCACGGGGACGGGAGAAACGCCCGGAATTCTCAAATTTCTGCCGCAAAAAAAAGCACCCTCCGGTGAACTTTCGTCTTGCGTCGGGTGCATCCTTCCAGAAAAAATTCCAATATGAAGAAGTTCTTCGCGATTCTCGCTACCACCCTCACTTTCGGATCCCTACCCGCATCCGCCATCGTTGGCGGGCCGTGGGACGGCAACAACTACAACCAGCAGAACACCGGAACCTACCAGGCGACGATGTTCATGCGCAACGGCCTCGGCATGGCGCGTTTCACCGATGACACCAATGCCCAGTTCGCCCTCGTCAACCAGTCCGTCGTTTTCTACCGCGGCTTCGTTTACGTGGGCGGGGCTTTCGGTGCTGTCGACTGGGTCGGCGGTCATGTCACCTGCACCACCAACGGCGACACCATCAACAACTTCGTCGATAGCGGGGTCGGGACGAACGTCGACATCTGCAACACCACCTTCTTCGCGAAAATCACCGAGCACGCTCCCATCATGCGCTTCGCCGGTGAAGGGCAGGCGAATTTCTTCGGCGATCTGAATCAGTTCGACCGGGAGACGACCACGACCACCACCGTCATCGAGGGCGACACGGAGACCGAGATCGACACGACCCTGTTGGAGACCGGCGGCGAATTCGATGAGTTTTCTAGCAGCGCGGGTCACCAGACCAAGATCTGGGTGCACGGCGCGCAGATCTCTTCCGCCGCGAACACCTTCCTGAACCCGGCCAGCGGTGCCGGATCCGGAGGCGTCGGGGGATCGCTCTTCACGAACTAGGGCGGCCTCGTTGGCTCTGGCTTGGGTCGGAGAGGTTCGCTGCCTCAACCCAGTTTGACGCTCGCCCGCGCCTTCGCTCTGATCCATTCACGGGCGTCTTTGTCCCGGCGCAAAACGATGAAGCCCCCGTTCCCCATGGTCTCGCACGGCGCCTCTGACGGGCGGGTAAGGATGTCTGACGCGACCGTCCGACGCCGCGCCGTCGCGTTCACTTTGGCTGAACTGATCATCACTGTCGCGATCATCGGCATCCTCGCTTCGATCGTGTTCGCCGCGACCAGCACCTTGCGGCGTAAGGCGGAGATGGCGGGCTGTATGGCGAACATGCGCACCCTTTTCGTCGCGTTGGACTCCTACACCCAAGACCACGGTCACTGGCCGCAGGTTCCGATCTCACGGCGAGGGGATGAGAAGCAGTTTTGGGAGTTCTGGCTCAATGTCCTCAACGACTACGAAGACGTGACCTTGGACACCTGGCAATGCCCGACCTACCGCCGCGAATCCACGGCGGCGAGGGAGGCGGGGGAGAGGGTCGAAAAAGGAACCTATCTCCCGGCCGGCTTTGACGCCTCGGGTCCCGGCGTCCCCTATGGATTCAGCGGCAGAGTCCCCTGGTTGATGGAGGTCGGCGACCACCACGGTCGAGGGATGCTGGTGATCTATCCTGATGGCTCGATCCGACCTTTTGAAGCGCGTTCCCTCGACCAGCGGAAATGATCCGATTCCCATTGCAACACGACCGATTCCGGTCGCGAAAGAAATACAATGACAATACCTCCCACTTCGGTAAGATACTGAAGAAGGTCTGGCGAAAAGCCATTTTTTCGAACCCCACATCCCCGAAACCAAACACCACCATGAGATCCGTCGGCATCCCCATTCTGTGCGCGATTTCCGTCGCAGCGACGCCCTTGATCGAGGCGGCAACCAGTTCGAGCGGTCCGATCACCAGTCCTGCGGGGAGACTCCCGGCAGGAGAGTTCGTAGCGAAGGATGGCATGGCGCCGAGAACCTTTCGCATCGTGTTGGACAAAGTGGTGAAGCAGGGACACCAAGAGCCCAACCGGCTTGAGGAAATCGACCCGCTCCCTTCCGTCGCCGCGCTGGAGGCCTATATCGAGGCCGAAGAGCAGGCGGATCCCTACACGTTTGTCGGAATGCTGTTGGCGCCGGTCGATCTCGACGCCCGGGCCGCCGAGGGCGATGATGTTCAACCGCTGCGTGACTACCGTTTGCTGACGCGGAAACTGGCCGTGCGTTTGGCGGAGGAGTTCCGATCGGTGGAGCAGGCCAACGCGATCGCCGCAGCGGCCGGGCTCCGGCACTTGCGGACGGAGCTCACCGAGGGCTGGACCGCCTTCGCAACCGAGAGTTCGCTCGATGTTTTCGACGCTCTCAGCGCGTTGAAGGCGGATCCCGCCATCGAAGAAGCACAATTCGTGTTGGGTCACAGCGCCGCTTTGCGCGCCTGCGACTACACGTTTTCAGCACAGTTCTTCCCCAACGATCCCTGGTACGGCTGGCAGACCTACCTCAACCCGCCGGTTCCTCCCCCAGCTCCTCCCCCGAACCTTTGGGGTCCGATCATCAACGTGCGGCCCGTTTGGGAAAATACCAACCCGTTTACCGGACTGCCGTTTCTGAGGCGTTCCTACACGGGGCGCGGGTCAAACATCGGCATCGCTGACGACGGGCTCTACCACGACCACCCCGACCTGCGGCGCAACGTCAACAAAAACGCCCAAAATGACTGGATCGGAGACGACGGTGATCCTTCCGGGGGCGGGCATGGCACCCGGGCCGCCGGGATCATCGCAGGGATCGGGCGCAACCGCGAAGGCATCACCGGGATCGCTCCGCGGGCCAGTGTGTCCGGTCTCAGGTTCTTCCCCGACCTCTATCCCGACGACGAGATCCTCTCCAGCGTGATGTCTTACAAGTCGGCGACGCTCGAGATCCTCTACCATGGTTGGGGTCCTGGCGACGCGTTCCTCAATGCGACTGGCCCCGGCCCGTTGACCCTGTTCGAGATGGAGAAGAACGCGCGGTTCGGGCGCATCATGGTGATGGGGAGCGGTAACGGCGGCTCGATCGACAACTCGAACTATGATGGCTACGCAAGTCACCGCTCGATGATCGCCGTCGGGGCGATCAACGACCTTGGTTTGGTCGCGTCGTATTCGGAGCCCGGAGCCAACATCCTCTGTGCTGGTTTAGCGGACGATACGGGGCCGGCCTTCCTCGTTTCCACCAACGGGCCCGACGACTACATCATCGGCGGGATGGACGGCACCTCGTACGCGGCGGCGACCGTCACCGGTGTGATCGCCTTGATGCTCGAAGCGAACGGACGCCTTGAACTGCGCGATATCCAAGAGATTTTGGCGGCCTCCAGCCTCGGCGGCGCTCCCAATGGCGGCCATCCATCCCCTGTCCCGGGGATCGAGGATTCGTATACCTACATCCCGCATTTCACCGGCTCGTTCGTCGGCTATGGCCTGATCAACCCGGTCGAAGCGGTGCGCCTCGCGGAGATTTGGCCGACGCTCCCCGAAGGGCCTGGCTACGTTTCGAGAACCCGGCGGGTGAACTTCAACGACCCGATCGAACAGAACATCCTCACCCCGCTTCGCGCCGATCTGAACCGCGGTGAGCCACATGTTTTCGAGTTCGATTTCGGCATCTATGACGACATCCGCGTCGAGCACGTCGTGGTCGAGACCGAGTGGCGTGAAGGCGATGCCCCACAGCCGTTGACGATGTTCATCGAGTCCGCCGCGATGCCCAGGAACGTGTTGCGGATCCCCCCGCAGAATCCCGACCCGACCCTCTCCACGCTCTCGCTTGAGAATACCGATGTCAACATCCCCGAAGTTTGGGAGTTCACTTCGGTCGCCTTCTGGGGGCGCTCGTCCGCCGAGGACGAGGACAACGGCATCTGGCGCGTCTACATGGGCGTCGATGAAGATGAGCACCGGGGTCGGATCTTGGACAAGATCAGCGTGACCATCTACGGGTCACCCAAAAACGAAGTGCCGGAGATCGACAACGTCGATATCTTCGCCGCCGATCAGCCCGATACGCCAAACCCCACTTCAACCACCGAGGTCCACGACCTCACGATCAAGAACATCGAGTTCAACGATCCCGATGGCGACGAGGTGACGCTGATCTATCGGTGGCAGGAACTCCATCCCGATTCTGTCACCTGGATCGACATCCCCGGTCAGACGGGTGAGGTTCAGGGCGAATGCGACTGGACACCGATCGCCGACGCCAATGTCGAGATCAATAGCCTGACGACCGGACAAGTGGTCGAGAGCACCGCGATTCCGATCGGGCAGCCTGCGCAATTCACCAGCCGCTCGTTCGACACGGGAGGCCAGATCGTGTCGCATTTCTGGACCTTTGGCGATGGATCCACAAGCGATCTCGAGAACCCGACTCATGTCTATGGATCCATCGGTGGGTTTACGGTTTCGCTGACGGTGGAGGACAATACCGGCAACACCGACACCTACACCTTCGGGGTGCAGTCATTCCGCCCCGACCAATTGCCCAATCCCCTGCCGATCCTCTTGGCGCGCGAGGCAATGGGCGACTGCATCTACGACGGCGAAGCGACCTTGCCGGCTTCGGCGACGACGGGGGGCACGGTCTACCGTGCGGAAGTGACGGCCTACGACCGCTTCCGGCAGGGCGAGACCTTCATCACCCAACCCGTGATTGTCCATTCCGAGCCGGTGCGGAACACCTTCGTCGGCGACGACTACTACTACGATGCCGATTTCTGGATCACCACCGCGCCGCCGGACACATTCCCCCGCTTCGCCAGGGCGAACGAGGTCAGCCAAGGGGTGCTCGGACCGGAGGCCAACGGCGAGTGGATCGAGTTCCTCATGGTGGTCGAGAGCGATCTCCGCGGCTACCACTTGACCAACGCCATCGCCGCCTTCGACTTGGTCTTCACCCAGAATGATCTCTGGGCGATCATCCCGGCCGGAACCTTGATCGTGATTTACAACGGTGACTACCGGGATGGTGTTCTGCCTCCAGACGACACGGATGTCAGTGACGGCGTGCTGGTCGTCAACTCGAACGACCCTCGCTACTTCATCCTGCCGACGAACGAGGACGGCTGGGGCGAGGTGAGCAACGGCAATCCTGCCCACCTCATCATGCTCGACCTCTTCTGTCGGCCCATCGACGGCGTCGCGTGGAACTACCCGCCGAACCAGACGCTCATCTTCGACAACCTGCCCATCGTCACCGTTGGCGACATCGCCGACAACCAGTCTGCCTACTACTGGGAGGGCAATCTCGCCGGCATGCAGCAAGCCGGCAACTGGCTGATCACCGAGGCGGGGTTGAACACCTCTCCGACCCAGCCACCGCCGCCACCGTTCCCAGCCACCTTCCCGGACATCATCAACCCCGATGCCGAGGGGACGACACCGGGCGCGCCGAACAATACGAATAACCTCAATGTCATCGCCGAGGCGATCGGTCTCGGTCTCACCTCGATTCCCCGCTATTCGATCCTCGAAGGGCCGGCGTGGCTTTCGATCGATCTCTTCACCGGCGAACTGACCGGCACGCCGGGGCCCGGTGATGTTGGAGTCTTCACCGTGACTCTTCAGCGCGCCCACAGCTTCGGGGGCCCGGGCGGCACTCCAGGTGGTCCGATCCAGACCTTCGAACTTTCGGTCGCGCCCGGCCCGCCTCTCGATCCCGATGCGGACGAGGAGCCCGACGGAATCGTGAACCTGTTCGAGGTGGCCTTCGTCGGCGATCCAAACGCAGCCGACTCTCCCGCTGAGATCATGCCGACGGTCGATCTCGTGGACATCGGGGGCGGCCAAATGAGCGCGGCAATCCGCTATCGGCGCCCGGTCGGGGGGAACTTCGACCCCGTTTCGCAGACTTACACCTGGGTCGATTTGCGCGGCGACACCTACATTTACGAAGCTCAATGTGCCACCGATCTCATGGTCTGGTCGGGCGCCGGCGATCTGGCCGGCAGTCTGTTCCAAGACAGCGCGGTCGACCTTGGAGACGGGGCAGAACTCGCCACATTCCGCCTTCTCGACGCCTTCCCGGGCGTCGACCCGACCAAATACCTGCGGATCCAAGTGACCCGAATCCCCGCTCCCGCGCCTTAACCCGGATCGAACATCGCCTCCGCAGGCGAGGCGCCGCCATTCGTTGAGGCTGAAATGGGGCGGCGAAGCGGCTGGGTGAGCACCCTGCCCGAGTCGGTCACCATGCCAACGCCCTCAGCGTCAACGGGGGCGAGCCGCAGCCTGGAGCTTGGTGATCGATTCTAGGTTTAAGGCTGTCGGGGGAAGGGCGTTCGAGTCGGGCATTTAAGACCTTCAATTCCAACCCTCACCGCTGGCGAGGAGCTGTTCGAGTCCAGCGACGGGGCAAAAGGACGTATGGGGCCGATTGGGCAGATTCGTTTGCGGTTCGCGCCGGCAGGTTCGAAGAGCCTCTCAGCCCGGATCAGTCGCCACCTCGGCCGGCGCGGCGCTGCCAGTCGTTGCGGGTGAGCAGGCGACGGCACGGATCGGCGAAGCGGCTGTGGGACGAAACGACTCGTGGGGCGAACCGGCTCGTGGGGCGAACCGGCTCGTGGGGATTACGATTCCTCTCCCGGCGATCCTCCATTTTGTGGGACGTGTGGGGGCGTCGTAACTTTTAGAGATAATTCCGGAGTGAGATCCTGGCGCGGGCGCGCATTATTGGTGTCGAAGCTGCACGGCGATCCGTTTGGGATGTGCAAATCTCCTCATGGGGCTGTTCGTTGGCTTTCGATGCAAATTTCAGGTGGGTCGGGATACCTCCCTCCTGATTCAAAGAAAGGCCGGCGGGATCGTGGGGTTTCCTGCCGGTCTTTTCTTTGTACTGTGGCAGCATGATTGCCGTGTGACAGACGCGGGAGGCAACGGGGGATGGGCTGGGCGAGGAGCGGTGGTCGGTCTGGGGGCATTCGTGGAGGCGATCGAGACTGCGCCCTTGGTCCACACTGAGCAGGCCGAGTCAGCGAGCGGCGAGGCGCTGGGCGAAACTCGATGCCGATGCCAGATGCCAACGCGACCCGCTCGGTTTCAGTGAGGGCTTGGTGATCGATCCCTCGCCGGCCTGGGCAAGCCCGAATCAAGCCCGAATGGCGCTCGGTTAAGCCGGGTTCTCGGCGGATTCGGTCGAGAACGGAACCGATGCTCGCTGCGGGAGATCCTCGTGGGGTGCCGCCGTCTTCGCCGGGCGCGGAACAGCCCCTCGGAGTCGAGTTCCCACCCGGGGAGGCGGTGGGATCGTTCAACACGAATGGCTCCGGAGACGCGGACCGCGGTGAGAGGCCCTTCGCCTTGCTCAGGGTGACCGCTCCGCGGACTTGAGGGCGGTCAGGGCGGTCAGGGCGGTCGGGGCGGTCAGGGCGGTGTGTGCAGATGGCCACCGGCTACCGGCTTTCCCGAGGAAATATTGTGTCATCCTGACAGGAGCAGCGCCGGAAGGACCCCGCCATGAAACCCGCGCCCGAGCCACCGGGACGCCCCGGATGCCTTGACGGCTCCAAGCGAGCGGGCACCGGGACACTGCCACCCGTCGATGCCGATCCTTAAACGAGCGCCATTCTATTCAAACACGCCCTAGCCCGGATCGATCACCACATCCGCAGGCGAGGCGCCGCCATTCGCTGATGCTGAGTAGGCGGCGGCAGGGATCGGCGAGCGGCTGGGTAGACACCCTGCCCGAGCCGTTCCCAACGCCAACACCCTCAGCCTCAACGAGGGCAAGCCGCAGCCCGGAGCTTGGTGATCGATTCGGGCTAGCCCGGATCGATCACCACATCCGCAGGCGAGGCGCCGCCATTCGCTGATGCTGAGTAGGCGGCGGCAGGGATCGGCGAAGCGGCTGGGTGAACACCCTGCCCGAGCCGATCCCAACGCCAACACCCTCAGCCTCAACGAGGGCAAGCCGCAGCCCGGAGCTTGGTGATCGATTCGGGCTAGCAGGTACGAATGGGTGAGATGCGCACCGCTTTGCCCGGGGTGACCGCTCCGCGGGGTGGAGCACGGCAAGAGGCGCGTTCCAGCCCCCCGAGGACGGCGGGTGCCATCCGGACGGGTGGGGCGCCGGAGCGATCCCGAGGCCACTTCACTTCGTGACCACCCAGCGGGCGAGCTGTGCGAGGGTCGGAGTCTGGCCTTGGGCGAGGATGCCGATGCGGAAGATCTTCCCAGCCGCCCAGACCGTGGCGAGCATGAACGCGATGCAGACGAGCGTCCCGAGCGCCAGCTCCCACCACGGCAAGCCGGGTGGGATGGCGTTCCGCAGAACCAGCATGACGGGCGTCGCGGGTGGGAAGTAGGTGATGCCTTTCGCGAACGCGCTCTCCGGAGACTGCAGAACGGGTTGCCACATCATGACGGGGATGACCATCATCAGCGTCACCGGCATCATCAAGCTCTGGGCGTCGCGGACCTCGTTGCACACCGAACCGATCGCGACGCAGATGCTGCCGTAGGTCATCACGGCGAGCGCGAGGAAGAAGTAGAACCAGAGGAACAGCGAGGGCGGGATCTCCGCGAGGACGCCATAGTGTGCGGCGAAGCCCACCCCGGCGGCGAGGTAGAGGGTGGCGAGCACCATGGCCGTGCCGATGGCGCCGGCGAGCTTGCCCATCAACAGCCCGAACGGGCTGACTGCGGAGACGAGGAACTCGGAGATCTTGTTCATGCGTTCTTCGAGCGCGGTAGTGAGCAAGGCCGGGGCCGAGGTCATGACCATGACGAACATCAGGAACGTCATGATGAAGGGGACGCCGAAATGGCGGATCTGGTCGGACTTGCCGAACTCGGCGTTGAGTTCGTCCTCATCCTCGGCGAGGCGCATCTCGCGGAATGGGGGAGGCTCGATCGCCCACTCGATCTTTTCGCGGTCGATCTGTTCGTCTGAGAATCGCAGGCGTGATACCTCCCTCGCCACCACCTCGCGCACCCAGCTCGGCAGGTCGCGATTGGTCGGCGTGCCCGTGTAGTAGTCGAGCGCCGCCGCAGCCCCGCCTTCGATGAGCCCGGCGTCGATGACGAAAAAGCCGAACAGCTCCTTGTCGCGGACCCGGGTGGACAGGGCGATGATCTGCCCCGCCTTGTCGGCTCCGGGAGCGATGCTCTCGGGGGCGAACGGGGGGGCTGCGGTGCGACCGGCGGCGGCGGCTTCGATGGCCCCGAACAGGCGCCCGGTCCCATCGATCACGGCGAAGCGCCTCTCGCCGGAATCCGACTGTTTGTTCGAGATCTGGATCGCCGCCCACGCGATGCCTGAGAATAGCGGTACCGCGAGCGCGCCGATGATGAAGGCCTTGCTGCGCAGCGAGTTGAGAAACTCGGTGCGGGCGATCTGGAAGATCTTATTCATCGTTCGCGCCTCCCGGCCGGTCGGCGATGCGCACGAAGATGTCGTGCAAGGTCGGCTGCTGGATTTCGAAGTGGCGCACCGCTGCGGTGGCGGCGAGTTCGCGCAGGACTTCGCCGGGGTCGCGGCGTGTGTGTAGTTCTTGGTGGCTGCCTAGATCGCGGATCTCATCGATCCCCCTCAGCGCCCGGACCGGTGCGGCGCCCTCTGCGCAGGACACGCGCAGGGTGTCCTCGCCGTAGCGCGCCTTGATGTCGGCGAGCGTGCCGTCGAGCACCTTGTCGCCTCGGCAGATCATGAAAATGGAATCGCACATGGCCTCGGCGGACGCCATATCGTGGGTGGAGAAGATCACCGTGGTGCCGGCATCGCGCAGGCGGAGGATCTCGCGGCGCACGAGGTCGAGGTTGACGGGGTCGAGCCCGGAGAAAGGTTCGTCGAGGATGAGGAGGGCGGGTTCGGAGATGGCGGACGCGATGAACTGCACCTTCTGCGCCATCCCTTTGGAGAGCGCCTCGACCTTCTTCTTCGCCGCGTCGGCGATCCCGAGCCGCTCGAGCCAGGCGAGGCCATCGGAGCGGGCGCGGCGGGGCGTCATCCCTTTGAGGGTCCCGAAGTAGGACAGCAGGCGCTCCGCGGACATCTTGCGGTAGAGGCCGCGCTCCTCGGGGAGGTAGCCGATATCGTCGTTGGCGGCGCGGGTGCCGCTGCGCCCCAACACCTCGATGGAGCCACGATCGGGATCGATGATGTGCAGCACCATGCGGATCGTGGTGGTCTTGCCCGACCCGTTCGGACCGATGAAGCCATACACCGACCCCGCCGGCACGGCGAGGTCGAGGTCGCGGACGGCGATCTGGTCGCCGTAACGTTTGGTGACGCCGCTCAGGCGGACCGCGTCGGACATGCGATGGGGCGCGCGGCCGTTAAGGCGTGCCGCCGTTGGGGCCGCCGGCGCCGCCGAAGGGGTCGCCGCCGGGGTTGTTGTTGCCGCCGCCCCCGGTCGGGTCGCGCGGGTCCGTATCGGAGGGGGGGGGAGGCGGGGGAGGAGTCGGGTCGTCCGGCGGTTCGGGCGCCGCGACCGGTTCCGGCGGAGGCGCGGGCTGGGGCAGCCGGTTGCGCACCTCATGCGCTTCGTTGAGGGGGTCGCCGCCGAGGATGCCGATCCCGAACGGGCCGCGCGGCAGGCGCCCGAGGGGGGCGGCGAGGAGGCGGCCGCGACGTTTCTGCTCGTCCTGTTCGGCCTCTGCTTCAGCCATCGCCCCGAGCCCGGGTAGCGGTCGGAATTGGCGCCCCGCCAGCTCCGAAGTCTCGAGCAGGCGCCCGATGTCGAACTGCTGCTTCTCCGGCAGCTGCCTGGCGTCGCTGCGGAAGGAGACCATCTCCCCCGCGCGGAGGGTCATCGATTGGCGCGGTGCGGCGACGAGGTTGAAGCGGAGGGAGCCCTCGATGACGAGCAGCTTCTCGACCCCTCCCGGATCGGGTTCGCGCGGTGTCTCGAGCATCACCGTCGTCCCGGTGATCGCGGCGGAGACGGCGGCGGTGCGCAACTCGGTGCGTCCCCGCCAGCGCGGCTGCTGGATCAGGAGGGTGCCGCCCCGCAGATCGATCTCGCGCTTGCCGGCGGTGAACGAGAAGGTCGTATGCTGCCCCAGCCGGATGATCGAGTCATCTGGGAAGGTGAGTTCGGCGCGCGACCGAGCCCCGGTGAAGAGACCCTCTCCCCCGGAGAGACGGCGGCCGGGGTCGGCTTTCGAATTGGCGCCGTCGGCGAGTAGAACCCGCACGTCGTTGATGGCGCGCGTGACCTCGGCGGAGGTGAAGCGGGCGGCGGGAGCGGCGGGGGCCAGGCAGAGGACGACCGCGCCGGCGAGGAGATGGAGGGGTTTCATGGCGTCGGTGGCGGGGTCAGAATTCGATCGCGACGCCGAGGTTCGCCCCGGCGCTGAAGGCCTGGTAATCGGCGCCGGCGAGGTCGGAGTCGTTCAGTCGGTAGCCAGCAGATGCGCGCAGCGCCGCCAACGCGTTGAGGCGGAAGTCGAGGTGCGCACCCAGCTGGTGGTTCAGGTCGGTGCGGCCGCGGTAGTCATGGACGGAGAAGCGGTAGTAGGCGCCGGCGCTCAGGCGGTCGGTGAACAGGTGCCGGTAGCCAGCCAGGAGGCTGTGCTCGTCGCGGCGGGCGTAGTCGGGATCGGCATCGAGCGCGAAGCTGGAGACCCAAGCGAGGTAGCCAGCGCCGTCGCGCCAGAGCGGCACGGGGCGGTAGGCGCCGAGCTCGAGGGCGTGGTCTTCGAACAGCGTGCCGCCTGCTCCGCCGGAGCCGGTCAGGTGCGTGAAGCGGTAGCGCGCGAAGACCGAGAGGTCGCCGGCGTCGCGGAACACGTGCAACAGCCCCGCGCGGGCATCGAGCGCCTCGAAATCCAGCTCGGCCAGCGAATCGTAGCGGAACCAACCGTAGTTCGCACCCAGATCGGCGTAGAGGTTGCCGGTCAGGTGGGGGACGAAGTCGGCTCCGGCGGCAAACCGCCAGAAGAAGTCGTCCCTCTCCCCGTCGTCGACGAGGGAGGCATTCGAAGTCCAGTGGCCTTCGGTGCCGCCGTGGAGTCGCAAGGGCCGGTACTGATCGGCGCGGTAGAGGAGCAGCTGTTCGCCGAGGTCGTCATCGCCGGGGCTGAGGGGAGCGTAGCTGCGCGGCTGGCCTGCGGGCGAGGTGAGCGCGACCGCTGAGCCGGCGGCCCGGTCGAGGGGGGGCTCGGTCTCGGCGGTCTCAATTTGCCCTGCTTGGGCGAGCAGCGCGACGGGGCTCAAGGAAATCGCCGCCAGTGCGGCGGCTGCGATGCGTGTGGGTTGCATGAGTCGCTGTCCGTGAGGTGCTTAGCCCCTCGTTCTCAGGGTGACAAGCCAATTCGCCAACTCTCTTGGGGGGCGGTCGGCCTTCTCTGCACCGGCGGCGATCCCGATCGCCCCCGCCGTTCAGTCCGAAGGCCTGAGGGCTGACCGCCGGATTGGGGTGACCGAAAACGCCTCGCGGCGTCCGGTCTTCCGTGTTTCGATGCTGTCGGCTGCGCCGGATGAAGGTGCCTTGTAGCGGGTCGCTCCGCGGCAGGTTCCGTTCCGTTCCGGCTCGGCCGCGGGGGCCGCCCTGTCCCCCACCGCGGCTCGCCAGCGGCGAAGACCTCCCGCCGTCGCGTCCAAGATCCGTTTTCAAAACACGCTGCAGGCTCCCAACCACCGATGCCACGCCGACCCCCAAGCCGCCCGCTCTGGCGCCCGTACGCCGCGCTTTGCGCGGTGGCGGCGGTGCTCGGCCTGCTCGGCGGGGTGGCATTGCCGTGGGCGGGCTGGTTCGAGGCCGGCGAGCGCGCTGAACTGGCCTTCGCGCGTGCGGTGGTGGGCTGGGGGAGGCCGCTGCCCGAACGGGCGGACCTGGTCTTCGTCGGCCTCGATGATGTCTCCGCCAATTTGTTAGAAATGAGCGGTCTCGAGGAGTGGGAGATCGCATCCTCGCCGGCGCTGGAGTCGATGAGTTTCGGCAAGCCTTTCGGGCGAGAGGTCTGGGCGGCGCTCGGCGAGCGATTGCTCGGGGCCGGAGCGGACGCGGTGGTCTTCGACATGGTCTTTCCCCACGAGACCCCCGGCGATGCGGAGTTCAAGGCCTTCCTCGACGGGCACGCCGGGCGCGTCGTGATTGGCGGCGAGTTCGTGCGGGTCTCCGGCGAAGGGAGGGTCCGGGCTGAGATGTGGACGTTCAAAGTGCCTGCGGCCAGTGTGTTGCAGCCCGGCGGGGAGGGCGACGCCCGGCTCGGGTCGGTGACGTTCTGGTCGCGGATCGACGAGCGGGTGTGGGATGCGGCACCGCGGGTCCAGCTCGACCGGCGGGCGCCCGGCGCGGGCTACGTCCCGCTGGCGATGCGCGCCCTCGAGCAGGCCGGGCGGGACTTTGAGTATCCCGTTGACGCCGGGGCGCTCGGAATGCGGTTCCCTGCAGCGCCGCCCGAGCCGCTGCCGCTCTATAGCGTCCTCTGGGATGAGACGTGGCACCGCAACTACGGCTCCGGCGAGTTCTTCCGCGGCAAGATCGTCGTCGTCGGTGGCGCCTCGAACATCGAGGACGACCGCGACGATGTGCTGACCCCGGCCGGTACGCTGCGTGGCCCACAGGTGCACCTGAGCGCGATCGGCAACGCGCTCGAGGGCGACTTCTTCCGCTGGGCGGCGCCGCCGCTGCGCGCGGCGTTGATCCTGCTCGGCGCGGGGTGCGCGTTGGTGTTGGTCTCGCTGGCGCGTCGGCCGGTGGCGGGCTTGCTGGCGTTGTTCTCCGTCGCCGCGCTCTACGCGGTCGCCGCCGTGTGGGTCTACAACGCCGGCTTGATGCTGACCGGGGTGTTCCCGATCGGCACTTTCCTGTTCGCGGGGACGCTCTGCTTCGGTGCCCAGCTGGCGCGCGAGCGGCGGGAGAAGCGGCTGCTCAGGCGCGCGCTCGACCGCTACGTGGCCCCCGAGTTGAGCGACGAGATCCTCGCCAGCCCGGACGATTTTCTGGAATCGCTCGGCGGCCGCCGCCTGACGGTGACCGTCCTCTTCTCCGACCTGCGCGGCTTCACCTCCAAATGTGAGCATGCCGACGAGCGGGAGATCGTCGCCCAGCTCAACGAGTACCTCGAGGCGATGGTCGCCTGTGTCCACGCCCACGGCGGCATGGTGGACAAGTTCATCGGCGATGCCGTGATGGCGGTGTGGGGGGCGGTCCGCCCGGGTGGCGACCTCGGTGTCGACGCCCGCGCCGCCGCGGCGTGCGCGTGCGAGATGACCGGGCGGCTGGCGGCGCTGAACGCCAAGTGGCGCTCCGAGGGCAGGCTGGAGCTCGCGGTCGGGATCGGGGTGCATCAGGGGCCGGCGGTGTTCGGCAATATCGGCTCCGCGGCCAAGACCGAGCTCACCGTCATCGGCGACACGGTCAACCTCGCGTCGCGGATCGAAGGCATGACCAAGGAGCGCGGGGAGGCGGTTCTGTTGAGCGGCGCGGTCGCTGCACAGATCGATGCGGCGCAGCTGCCGCTCCGGCGCCTCGGCGAATTCACCCCCCGCGGCCGCGAGGCGGCGGTGGAGCTGTGGGCGCCTGCGGGGCTCGACGATTTGCCGCCGGGCATGACTTGCGGCGCGCCGAGCCCTCGCCTAGCCTAGCTGCTATGGCCAAACCGGCGTTAGGACGAGGACTGGGCGCGCTCATCGGGCGCGTCGATCGCAGTGGTGCGCCCGCGCCGACCGCCGCCGACCCGGCTCCGGGCGAGATGGTGGTCGAAGCGCGCGTCGCCGACATCGTCCCCAGCCCGCTGCAACCCCGCAAACAATTCTCCGACAGCGCTCTGGACGAACTTGTCGAGTCGATCCGCGAGCACGGCATCATCCAGCCGCTGATCGTCCGCCGCGCCGAGGGCGGCAAGCTCGAGCTCATCGCCGGCGAGCGCCGGTTCCGCGCGGCGCAGAGGTTGGGCCTGGAGGCGGTGCCGGTCATCGCCCGCGAAGCCAGCGACCGCGACGTGCTGGAGATGGCGCTCATCGAGAACCTCCAGCGCGAGGACCTCAACCCGGTCGAGGAAGCGGAGGCCTACGTCCGTCTGGCGAAGGAGTTCGAGCTCACCCAAGAGCAGATCGCCGCGCGGGTCGGGAAGAATCGCGCCACGGTGGCGAATTCCATGCGGTTGTTAGACCTGTCGGCGGAGGGGCGCGAGCACCTGGTCGGAGGGCGCATCACCACCGGTCACGCGAAGGCGTTGCTCGGGGTGAAGCGCAAGACCGACCAGAACCTGCTCGCGGAGCAGATCATCAAGCGCGGGCTCACCGTCCGGGCGGCCGAGAAGTTGGTCTCGGAGTTCCTCCACCCGGGAGAAAAGAAGACCGCCGACACCCGCGCCGGCTCCGCGGGGTCGGACGTCGCTGCCGCGATCGCCGAGGTGCAGGAGCGCCTGCGGCAGCGCCTCGCGACCCAGGTGCAGATCCACCACGGCACGAAGAAAGGCAAGATCGAGATCGAATACTACGGCAACGATGACCTCGACCGCCTCCTCGAACTCATGGGGGTCGCGTAGGGTTTCAAACGGCGTGCCCGATTCCCCAGGATGGCTCATCCGCGTACCCTCCCTTTCGCCCTGGCCGGTGTGCTCGCTGCGGTCGTGGCGCTGCTCGTCCTGATGCTCGGGAAGCCATCGGTTTCGGAGATCGGCGAGTTCGACGGCGAGCGCGCCTTTGCCCACGTGCAGAAGCAGGTGAGTTTCGGCCCCCGCGAACCCGGCTCCGAGGCGATCGCGAAGGCTCAAGACTACATCGAGGCCGAATTGCGAGGTTTCGGGTGGGCTGTGCGCCGCGAGCCCTTCGTCGCCAAGACCCCCGCGGGCGAGTTGCCGATGGTGAACCTGCGCGCCCGTTTCGCCGGTGGTGGCGAGGTCGGGGATGCGGACCCTGACTGGCAGCGGGGTGGTGGGATGGTGCTGCTCTGTTCGCACTACGACACGAAGATCATGGAGGGGATCCGATTCGATGGCGCCAACGACGGCGGCTCCAGCACCGGGGTCTTGCTCGAACTCGCGCGCACCTTGGCCGGGGCACCCGCCATCGCCGCGCGGGTGGAACTGGTGTTTTTCGACGGCGAGGAGGCGGTGGGCGAGAACATCGCCATCAATGTCGATGGCCTCTACGGCAGCCTGGAATACTCCAAGCTCTGGCGGAGAGCTGACCCCGAGGCCCGCCCCGAAGCCGCCTTCGTCCTCGACTTGGTCGGCGATCTCGCCCTGCGCATCGACCCTCCCAACGACTCTCCGCGCCCCTTGTTGCTCGAGCTATACGCGGCGGCGAAGGCGGTCGGAGTCCGCTCGCGTTTCGGCATGTACGGCGGCGAGATCCTCGACGACCACATCCACCTCAATCGTGCCGGGATCCCGGCGCTCAACGTCATCGATGCCGACTACATCCGCCGCGGGGAAGCTTCCGGCGCGCGCCGTTGGCATACCGAACTCGACCGGTTGGAGAACGTCTCCCCGAAGAGCTTGAAACTCATCGGCGACGTGATGACCCAGTTGCTGCAGGAGCGCTTCGGCGGGTAGCGGGTGATTGGGGGGGCGATGGGCAGCGCAGCGGTTCGGTGGCCTCTGCGTCCTACCGATGTCGTCGGTCGTGGACGTCGCGCTTCGAGTTCGACAGCCCCCATCCCGGGAAGGAGGCTTTTGCCGGAATCGATCACCGGGCCCGGGGCTGCGGCCCCCCGGGGTGGTGCTGAGGGCGGTGACGTCGGGGCCGGGTGGCGCAAGGGGGGGAGTCAGCCGCGCACCGATCGCTGCCGCCGTCGATCGGGCGTCAACGAATGGCGGCGCCTCGCCTGCGGGAACGGGGATCGATCCGGTTGGGAAGATCCGAACTTTGACTTGCGCCAGGGCGCGATCCCGCTTTACTACGGCTCCCGCAAAAGCGCCCGTAGCTCAACTGGATAGAGCGCCTGACTACGGATCAGGAGGTTGGGGGTTCGAATCCTCCCGGGCGCGCTTTGTTTCAAGGGGCTTGCGGAATGGTTGGGATAAGTAGGGGGGAGCAAGTTTCCAGAGGGGAGCCGGTCCCCTTTGCGGTCGACCATCTGGTCATGGATCGGGGGCGCGCTCCCAGGCGAGGAACGGGAGCGCCGTCAGGTTGGACATCCGCACCCGGGTCGACCGTCAGGTGCGGTCAGGCGCGGTCAGTTAGGCGGCCTGGTTTGGACATCCATGGACTGGGCCCGCGCGTCGTGGAAGCGGCCAAAGCCCCGGGGCCGAGACCTCGTCCGCACCCATCTCTCAGCCTGCTCATGCCACGTCGCAAACCCGTGTGCAAACCGCTCGGCGCGCACGCGCACCTGAGCGCTTCGAGTCAGCGGCACTCTGGAATCCCCAACCCGGGAGCCCATGACACTTTGGCGCGTGGGAGACCTCTATCCTAGCCCGGATCGATCACCAAATCCGCAGGCGAGGTGCCGCCATTCGTTGAGGCAGAGTAGGCGGCGGCAGGGATCGGTGAAGCGGCTGGGTGAACACCCTGGCCGAGCCGGTCACCACGCCAACGCCCTCAGCGTCAACGAGAGCAAGCCGTAGCCCGGAGCTTGGTGATCGATCCGGGCTGGGAGCCTGTCGAACTTGCCCGTTCCGGCGCGAAGCGTTATAGGACTTTTACAAATCTCCCCGCTGTCTCGTCTCTGCTCTCGATCAACTCCTCGCCATCGTGCCAATTTGGATCGACATTCCACAATGTTCGGATCCGAAGGTCCCGAGGCCGACAGCCTCCTAGACAACACGACTAGCGGCCGATTCTCTTACATGGGTGGTGATAAACAAAACTCTATTATCGCTTGTTTATCCGAAGATCGGGGAACCCAGGATCACACCGAAACAAGAACCAAAGCCCACCCGGACAGCATCAACAAAACAGCGATTTTGCCGGCAACATGATCGAGGCCACTTCACAACCCGCTACCGTCCCGGACTCGTAATCTGGATGAAAGGTGCAACGCCAAACCTGAAGTCGAAGGTGCGCTCCCAGTAACGGGTGGCAGGCATTGGACGTCAGCCAAGCAAAATGAAACTGATCGTCATCGCCGTCAGCGTATTGCTCTGCGCTTGTGTGACCAAGCCTCCCGAGCCGACCGGAATGACTCAATATCTATCAGATCCGCCCGAATCGCTGGTCGCGGGGAAGGACGAAGCGCCCGCAAAGTGTGAATCCGAAACAGCCGCCGCTGTTCAGGTTCGCCAGAAGGAAATTGAGGAGTTGCGCCAGGAAGTAGAACTCCTCCGCAATGACAGCCGATATAAGGAACGGCTAGAAGATCCGTTCGGATTGAAGGCGTACGGACGGATGATGGAAGAGCTTGAGGCCGCATCCAAACCGCCTTTCGAGAAGAGCCGATTCATTGGCAAATGGCACGGTGCCCGAGGCGATGACAATCACTACTATTTGTTTAAGGCCGATGGAACGTTCACGTTCGATTTCGGTCGTTCAGGCGGCTCTGGGGAATGGCGGCAAGTGTCGCCGACGGCGATCGTTTTTTGCTACGGCAACCGGCGTGAAGGCGAGGAGTTCCAGGCGCACAAGCTCGCCAGGATTGAGGCAGAGACTTTGAAGGTCGAGCAGGTTGACTATTCCAACGACTACGTAAGGAGTCCGGATCAGCCAAAACTTGAAGAGGGGGAAGGGCCAAATACGGAGGCGAAAAAGCCGGTCGAGATCAACCTGCGTCGATGACAGGCGTGCCGAGAACGTTCTTGTTGGGAGCGATGGTGGCGGAGGCCGATCCTTGCTGAACTGATGCGGTTGAAGAATGCTGCGTTCGAATCCTGTCCGGCGATTTTTCGGCCTTTCTAGAGCGTATGCCCCTCGATTGGAGAATGTTCCGGGACAACTCCCAAGACTGGAACTACATTTCTTGGCGAATACCAAGGCGTCGATTCTAACGTTTACACAACCGCGAGTCCGATCAGTCATGACCAATCATGCCTTGGCCCACCGTCGGAGCCTCGCTCCCGATGGGCCGCACTTCGTACTGGACGTTGGCCCATGAGTGAGCGCCACCTTGCCCGCCCGCTTCGCATCCGGCAGGCCATGCGGGACGTCCCGGGGCTCGGCGCGCGGCTTTCAGCGCGGGATCCTTCCGTCGCTGTGCCCGTCAGGAGGACACCGCGCTTCCTTGTGAGGGCTGAGTGGCCATCCCCACACAGCGCCCTGAGCGCCCTAAACCCCGCGGGATTGTCACCCTGAGCAACGCGAAGGGCCTCTCACTGCGGTGCGCATCTCCGGAGCCCTCCGCTGTTCAATGAACCCGGCGCCCCCTGGCTGGCTTGCGAAGTCGATTCGGAGGGGCACTCCGGTGCGTGCTTGCAACGGTCGCAGCCGGGGTCTCCCGGAGTGAGCATCGGCCCTCATTTCCCGACTCAATCCGCCGAAGATTCGGCCTGAGCTAGCGCCATCCGTTCTCGCCCGAATGGCGCTTGGAGTAGGTGGTGCATCGCTCTGTCCAGGCTTCTCCCGCCCCTGCCGGGGCGGAGCGCGACGCTTTCCAGTTCCCCGGAGTTCCGCTGGCGCTCCACTCCGCGCGATCTTCTCTCGGCGCGAAACGTATTCGAATTTGCCCAATTCGCCCCGCTGGCTCGTCGCTGATCTCGATCAACTCCTCGCCATCGTGTCGATTTGGCTCGAAACTCGAGAAGGTTCGGGCTCGAAAGTGCTCAGCCCGACAGGCTCCTAGGACGAATGGCGCTTGGTTAAGGATAGGCATCGACGGGCGGCAGCGTCCCGGTGCCCGCTCGCTTGGAGCCGTCAAGGCATCCGGGGCGTCCCGGTAGCTCGGCCGCGGGTTTCATGGCGGGATCCTTCCGGCGCTGCGCTTTTCAGGATGACACCGCACTTCCTTGAGAGGGCTGGTGGCCATCCCGACACAACGCCCTGACCGCATTCAACTCCCCGGAAAACTGTCACCCTGAGCAGCGCGAAGGGCCTCTCACCGCGGTCCGCGTCTCCGGAGCCAATCGTGTTGAACGATCCCACCGCCTCCCCGGTTGGGGACTCGACTCCGAGGGGCTGTTCCGCGCAGGGCGAAGACGGCGGCACCGACGAGGATCACCCGGAGCGAGCATCGGTTCCGTCCTCGACCCAAACCGCCGAGAATCCGGCTTAACCAAGCGCCATTCGGGCTAGGTCTCCACATGCCGATGCGGCGACTCTTTGACCTCGCCCCCTTGTCCAGTGGAGGATGGCGCGGGCGGCAGGCGGTATCCTGATCGTCGACGGTCGAGATGGAACGGCCGAGACCCGCTACTCGAGGTCGGGGATCTCGAGGGGGGGCGGTTGGTCGAAGTGGATGGGGATCTCGGCTGCGTCGAGCCCGACCGGGCCGACGGGGGTCGCCCTGCGGACTTCAGGTTCGCCGTCCCCCGTCTCGTCGGTGAGGCGCCTCGCCCTGAGGACGGGTTGGAAGGCGTCGTATGGGTCGTCGCCGATGACGGTTGCCGAGGCGAGGACGACCGGTTGGGTCTCGCCGTTGCGGGCGAGTCCGCCCGGGCTCCCGGCCAAGGTGGATGGGTCGAGCGCCGGGATCGAGGCGATGGGGATCTCGGGCATGTGGTCGCCGCCGACGTGCTCGTCGCAGTAGAGGCGGAAGTTGATGTTGGAGCGGACGACCTCCTTGTAGGTGCTGCGTTCGAGGCGCCTCGTCTCGCCCTCGCCGACCTCGTCGTAACAGGCGTCGGTGGCGCGGCGTCCGGAGCGCTTGCAAATCTCGATGGTCTGCGCGCCTTCGGGGAAGGGGACGGGATGGGGTTTGAACGAGGGCAGGGCGGCGTTCATCGTGTCCACCCAGACCGGCAGCGCGGTGGTGTTGCTGAAGGCGCCGCGGTAGATGGTGTCCGGCTTGTCGAACCCGGCCCAGACGCCGCAGGTCACCTCGCTGTTGTAGCCTACGAACCAGAGGTCGGTGAAGTCGTAGGCGGTGCCGGTCTTGCCGGCGGCGCTGGTGTCCTTGAGCCCGTAGCGGTTGCGCGCGTGCTGGCCGGTGCCGCGATCGAGTGCTTCCTCCAGGCAGCTGTGGACTTGGTAGGCGGCGATGTGGTCGATCGCGCGGACCTGGGCGGAGGCCGGCTCGGAGAAGATGACCGTGCCGGCGGCGTCGACGATGGAGCGGACGAGGTGGAGTTTCTCCGGGCGGGTGCCGCCGTTGGGGAAGACGGAGAAGGCTTTGACGACCTCGTCGAGCGTGGCGCCGCTGCTGCCGAGCAGTGTTTTGTCGTACTCGTCCATCGGCGACTCGATGCCCGCGCGGCGGGCGAGTTCGACCACGTTCTCGCGTCCGACTTCCTTGCCGAGGCGGACGGTGGCGGCGTTTTTGGACAACACGAGGGCCTCGCGCGCGGGGATGTCGCCGAGGTAGGGCGAGGAATCCGTCTCGGTGCCCCACTCGCCGAGGATGCCCGTATCGCCGCCGATGGCGATGCTGCGCGCATCGAGCGGTTTGTCGCTGACGATGGAGCCGGGGAAGTGCTTCCCGGAGAACGCGGCCGCGTAGACGAAGGGGGTGAAGGCGGTGCCGACCGGGCGCCTCGCCTGCAGCGCGCGGTTGAACTGGCTGTGGGTGAAGTCGCGCCCGCCGACCATGGCGACGATGCCGCCGGTGGTATTCTCGATCATCAGGACGGCCCCTTGGAGGTACTCCGGGGGGGATTTCGAGGTGGCCTTCTGCGCCTCGAAGCCCCGGTCGAGATCGAGGCTTGGCAGCGCCGGGTTGGTGAGCTCGTCGAAGTAGGCGGCGTAGGTCTGGTGGGCGTAGCCCGGATGGCTCTCGGCTTTGGCGAGGCTCTCCCGCAGGCTCTCCCGCGCCGCCTCCTGCGCGGCGGCGTCGATGGTGGTGTGGATGGCGAAGCCGCCGCCGCCCGCGGCCTCGAAGCCGAGTTGGTCGATCACCTGCTGGCGGACGAGCTCGTTGACGTAGGAATTGCCCAAGTCGTCCCCGTCGGCGAGTTCGAGCGGGAGCCGCTTGTTCTCGGCGAGTTGCTTCGCGTCGATCATGCCCTCGGTGTGCATGCGGGCGAGGACGTAGTCGCGTTCGCCGCGGGAGGCGTCGAGGTCGCGCTTTGGGGAGAATCGGCCGGGGCTCTTGATGAGGCCGGCGAGGGTGGCGGACTCGCCGAGGCTGAGCTCGGAGGCGGGTTTGCCGAAATAGCCGCGCGACGCCGCCTCGATGCCGTAGTAGCCGCTGCCGAAGTAGATCCGGTTCAGGTAGTGCTCGAGGATCTCGCGCTTGGAGAAGTCCTTCTCGAGGCGTGCGGCGAGGAAGGCCTCGGTGAGTTTGCGGCCGACGTCCTTGTTCTTGTTGAGGCCGAAGGCACGGTTGGCGAGCTGCTGGGAGATGGTGCTGGCGCCCTGGTTCAGTTTGCCGGCGCGGACATTGCGCAGCATGGCGCGGCCGATGCCGATGTAGTCGATGCCGCTGTGCTCGAAGAAGCGCGAATCTTCGGCGGCGGTGAGGGCTTGGACGAAGTGCCAGGGGACGGCGTCGATGGTGATCGGGCGGCGGTTCTCGACCTTGATCTGGCCGATCTCGACGCCGTGCCGGTCGTAGATGCGGCTTGGGATCTCGAGCTCGCCGATGAGGGAGCGGTCATAGATCTCCTGCGCCTTGTCGTAGTGGGGCTTGAGGACGAGGTAGGCGCCGACCAGCGCGGCGATGCAGAGGGCGGCACCGCCGGCAAACAGGATCTGGAACCAGCGCCTCCGGTAGAGGGGCGGCTTCGTTCTCTTCGGCTCGGCGGCGTCGTTGTTTCGCCGTTTGGACGGCATGGGGGAGGGAGGGATGTGTGGTTTTCGACCCTGGTGGGCCGGGGCACAGTATAGGGCAAGTCTCGGAAGTTTCCCGACAAAAGGCGGCGGGCGCGGTGCGGGGGAGCGCGCGGCGCCGAGGCCTCGGGCGGCAAGGGATCCCTACGGGGGCGCGGCGCTGAGTTTTTCAGGCAAATGGGGGCGAAGCACCCTAGTTTCGCGCCGATGGACGAGCGACCCCATGAACCGATCCCCCCCCTGGCCGCGCTGTTGCGGGCCGAGGTCGCCGCGACCGGTGGGGCTTTGCCCTTCGACCGCTTCATGGAGGCGGCGCTCTACGAGCCCGGGGTGGGCTACTACTCGCAGCCCGGACGGGCGCGGGTCGGTCGCGGTGGGGATTTCGTGACCTCGGTGAGTGTCGGGCGCTGCTTCGGGCTGCTACTCGCGCGGCACTTCGCGCCGTCTTTGGAGAGCATGGCGAAGGCCACGGGGGGGGAGTTGGCGGTGGTCGAGTCGGGGCCTGAAAGCGGGGACTTGGCCTGTGACTTGATGGAGGAACTGCGCGCTGTCCTGCCGGCGGAAGTGGGGCAAAGGCTGCGCTACGTGGGGGTGGAGCCGGACGCCGGGAAGCGCGGGCAACTGGAGGCGCGGTTGGAGCGGGACGTCGGCGGCGGGGCGCGGGCGGTGGGCGCCTTGCGCGATCTGGCCGGGTTGCGGGGGGTGTTTGTCGCCAATGAGGTGTTGGACGCGATGCCGGTGAAGCGCTTCCGGCTGGCCGGCGAGCGGTGGCTCGAAGTGGGGGTGGCGCCGGAGGGCGGAGGCTTTCGCGAGGTCGAGCGTGCGGTGGACGATCCGGTCGCGGCGGCGGTGGCGGCGGCGCTGCCGTTGGGGCTCGGCGATGGGTTTACGGTCGAGTGGGCGCCGGGGCTCGAGCCATGGTTCGGGGATCTGGCCGCGGCCTTCGAAGTCCTGCGTGCCTGCGTGATCGACTACGGGTTGCCGTCGAGCGCTGCCTTCCTCGATCCGGGGCGCCGCCGCGGGACGCTGCGGGCATACCGCTCCCAACACCTGCTGGAAGACCCCTTCGCGGTGCCGCCCGGCGAGGCGGACCTGACGGCGCATGTCGATTTCGAGCGTGCCGCCGCGGCCGCGGAGGCGGCCGGCCTCGGGGTCGCCGGATTGACCGAGCAGGGCCGGTTCCTGACCGCCGCGGCGCGCCCGTGGCTGCTGGAGATCGAGGCGCGCCGCGGGGCGCCCGATCCGGCGACCGCCAAGCTGTTGCGGCAGTTCACCTCGCTGGCGCACCCCGGCGCGATGGGGGCCACCTTCTACGTCTTGGAGTTGTCCAAGGGCTGACCCGGCTTCCGCCAGCGGTGGCCGAACTCGGCGAGGAGGAGGTCGGCTTCGGCGGGGCCCCAGGAACCGGCGGGGTACTCGGCCATCGCAGGCGGGCGCGGGTTGTCGTGCCAGGCGGCCTCGATGGCGTCGATGTAGCGCCAGGCGTTCTCGACCTCGTCGCGGCGGGCGAAGAGGGTGGCGTCGCCGGCCATGGCGTCGAGCAGGAGCCGTTCGTAGGCCTCCGGGGCGCCGACTTCGAACGACTCGTGATAGCTGAAGTCCATGTTGACCTCCTCGATCTGGAGGTCGGTGCCGGGGGTCTTCGACAGCATGCGGAGGGCGCTGCCCTCGTCCGGCTGGATGCGGATCGTCAGCACGTTGCCGCGCCCGCCGCTCGGCATCCTCTGGAACAGGACGTCGGGCGGGCGTTTGAACTGCAGGCTGATCTCGGTGGCCTTGACCGGCAGCCGTTTGCCCATGCGGATATAGAAGGGGCAGCCCTCCCAGCGCCAGTTGTCGATGAACGCGCGGATGGCGACGTAGGGTTCGGTCTCGCTGTCGGGGGCGACGCGTTCCTCCTCGCGGTAGCCTGGCACCGTCTTGCCGCCGATGGCGCCGGAGGTGTACTGGGCGCGCACGACGTTGTCGGCGACGCCGCGCGCATCCATCTGGCGCAGCGAGCGCAGCACTTTGACCTTCTCGTCGCGGACGCTGTCGGCGGAGAGGTCGGTGGGGGGCTCCATGGCGACCAGGCTGAGCAGCTGGAGGAGGTGGTTCTGCACCATGTCGCGCGCCGCTCCGGCGGTGTCGTAGTAGCCGCCCCTACCGCCCTCCATGCCGTACTGTTCGGCGCAGGTGATCTGCACGTTGTCGATGAAACGGGCGCGCCAGAGGGGCTCGAAGATGGCGTTGGCGAAGCGCAGCACCATGATGTTCTGGGCGGTCTCTTTGCCGAGGTAATGGTCGATCCGGTAGGTGTCCGCCTCGTGAAACGTCTCGGCCACCACCTGGTTCAGCTCGTGTGCGGAGGCGAGGTCGGTGCCGAAAGGCTTCTCGACGATGGCGCGCGCCCAGCCCCCGTCCCGCCCCTCGTTGAGGCCCGCGGCCTTGAGCTGCTCGAGGGCGACCGGGAAGAACTTCGGGGCGATGGAGAGGTAGAAGAGCCGGTTGCCGTTGCCGGTCTCCTTCGTGATGGCGTCGAGGCGCTCGGCGAGCCCCTGGTAGGCGGCGGGGTCGTTGAGGTCGCCGCGGTGATAGCTCAGGGACGCCGAGAACCTGTCCCATGTCTCGGCGTCGTGGCCGCAGCGGGCGTGGGACTGGTTCGACTCGGCGAGCTCCGCCCGCCAGCCCGTGTCGTCTTTGTCGCGGCGGGCGAAACCGACGACGCGGGTGCCTTCGGGCAGCGTCCCGGCGGCGGCGTTGGCGTAGAGGGCGGGGATGAGCTTGCGGTGCGTCAGGTCGCCGGTGGCGCCGAAGATGACGAGGGTGCATGGCTCGGGGACGCGGCGGGTCTGTTGGCGGAGCGGGTTGTCGAAGGCTGGCATCGGCGGCCAAGATGGAGCGTTGCGGGCGGGGTGCAAGGTGGGCTTGCCATAAGGGGCGTTCATCTCTACTTTGTGAGCATGAACATTCTGCATGGCTCGTGTCTGGCATTGATCTCAGCGGGGGCCGCGGCTGGCTCGGAGCTCTGTCTGACGGGGGCGTTCGAGCCGTGGGCGGACGGCGGCGAACTCGCCGGCGTGCTACCCGGCGATCAGCGCAACGTCGACGCCGTGCCCTTCGGGAACGGTTTTGCTCTGGTTTACGATGACACGCGCGGAGGGTCCGACGAAAACATCGGTGCCGCATTTCTCGATGGCGCCGGGCGGCAGGTTTCTCCGCCGATCGAGGTGTCGCGAGCCGAGGGCGACGAGAAGCGTCCGGCTGCGGTCGAGGTGGCGGGGCGGCTCTTCGTCGTGTGGGAGGACAACCGCGACAACGTCTTCACGCAGCTGCGGGCGGCGTTCGTCGACCCGGATGGGGCGGTCGCACCGGCGGCCGGGTTCGCGCTGTCCAGCGCCGATGCCGATCAGTCGGATGTCGAGTTGGCGGTCTTGGACGGGGTGGTGTTGGCGGTGTGGGAGGAGCTGGTCCCCGGCGGGGGGCCGATGGTCATGGGGTCGCGGTTCGACGGGACAGGGGCGCCGATCGATCCGGTCCCGTTCGGGTTCGGGCCGGGGCTCGAGCCGGCGCTGGTCGCGGGGGAGGATCGGTTCCTGGTCGCGTATCAGACCTATTCGGAACGCATCGAGGGGCGGTTCGTCGCGGCTTCCCCGGGGGCTGAGCCCCTCGTTGGCGAGGCCTTGGCGATGGTTTCCACGGAGCGAGCCGACGAGCCATCGCTCGCCTTCGGCGGCGGGCACTATGCGCTGTCGTGGATCCGCGAGATGAGCAGCACGAGGGTCGAGGCCTTGGCCGCGCGCCGGTTCGGGATCGACGGGGCGGCGGTGGACGGTGAGGAAGCGATCCGCCTCATCGAGACCGATGAGGAGGCGGAGCACGAGATCGCTTGGGGCGGTGACGCATTTTGGATCGCGGCAAGCCTTGGGGGGCGGGAGCGACAGGGTGGGTACTGCGGGGTGGCGGAGATCGACTGGGCGGGCGCTACGGAGTTCGAGACGGTCTCTGCAGCGGCCAATCGCGTTCAAGATCCAGCGATCGCGGTCGGGGCGGATGGCGTGGTATTGGCGGTGTGGGAGGATCAGATCTGGGAGGGGTCGCAGCGCAGCGGGGAGAACGTCTTCTTCGTCGCGGGCGGCGCCGCGGGTTTCTCTCCGCCCCGCCTGCTGCGGTCGCTCTCGGAGGCGGTGAGCCAGCCGGTGGGAGTCGTCTTCCAAGGGGCCGGGAGCGGGGTCTACGGGATCGCGACGTATGCGGGGAACCCCCTCGAAATGAGGATCGCGCGGATGCAATTGGATGGGGCGGGGTATGCTATTGAGAGCCGCACCGTTGCACCGGCGTCTTTCTATCACACGGGAGGCGCCTGGGGATTCGAACTCGGCGGCGCCCCGCATTTTGCTTGGTCTGACGGCGGCACAAGATTGAGGGTCATCGAAGCCGAGGCGGCATTCGGGGAGGCTCCGGTCGCGCCGACGCCCCTGTGGCTCACCGGCGATCAGCAGGTCGCCGAATCGGTGTTCGACGGCGGCGCCGGAAGTGTGGCTGTCGGCGGCGGCGGTGAGCACTTGTTGGTCGCCGCGGTCACCGATCACGGGTTCCTCGGGACGGGGATCGGGTTGGCGGCGATCGGCCGGGGCGAGGTGGGGTTCAACACGGCGGTGAACCTCCAAGGCTTGGTGCCGTCGGGACCATACGGCCACTCGCTCGCCGGGATCGCTGGGCGGGACGGGCAGGGGGTGTGTGTCTACTTGCGGTGGGATGGTGGCGTGGGGGATGTGGAGCTGTGGTCGCAACGCTTCGAGGTGGACGCGGCTGGGGCGGTGCGGGCGATGAGGGCCGCCGAGTTCATGGGGCCTGTGGGAGGCCGGTTCTCGCGTCCGATGTCGCTGACCGGCGGGATCGTCGTCTGGCCGGAAGGGGCGGAGGTCTGTTACCGCGAAGGGGAGGAAGTGATCGTCGCGTGGATCCCGTGGGATCGCTACCAGACCTCGACGACGCGGCGTACCGCGTTCCGGTCGACCGCTCCTCCGCTGCTCTCTAGGAGAGGGGAGGATTCGGTGTTGGTTTTCTCGGATTCGGCTCCCGAAGCCAGGACGGTGTCGCGGGTCTCGTGGCGCCGGGGGGAGTATTGGATCGGAGGCGGGACCCTGCTGGCCGATGAACGGTGGGTGCAGGAGGCGCCCTTCGTCGAGCCGGGTTCCTACGCCGAGTTCCCCGGCGGGGCGACGGAGGCGGTTTTCTCCAACGGGTTTCGCGCGGTGGGGCTGGTGGACGTGCCGGTAGCGGTGGAGGCGATGGTGGCGGTGCCCGGTGAACTGGGCGACGAAGTCGAGCTGACGATCGGAGGACCGCCGTTCAGCACGGTCTTGGTCGAGACGTTCTCTGCCGGGGATCGGTGGCTGACCGCGGGCGCGGTGGAGACGGGGGTCGACGGTGCGGCCCTCTGGCGGGGCGCGGTCGAGCGGGATCCGCAGCTTTGGCGGGCGCGGAAGCCTTGAGGCCGATGGCGGCGGGCGGGATGCGACCTCGCCGCGGGGGGGCGTGGGGCGAGCAGGATGCTCGCGCCACGGTGCGCGGGAGTCCTTTGACGCTCGGATGGCGCGGGGGCGGGACGCGCCCGGCACGGACATCGGCGGGACGCCGATGCCACGCGGGAGCTACGGGAGCGGGAAGCGCCGGTTGATCTCCACCACCGCGGTGCGGATGTCTTCGAGTTTGGCCGCGTCGTCGCGGTTCTCGAGGGCTTGGTGGATGAGGTCGCCGACTGTCTCCATGTCGGCCTCGACCATGCCTCGGGTGGTGGCGGCGGGGGTGCCGATGCGGATGCCGCCGCCTTTGAACGGGCTCTCGGTGTCGAAGGGGACGGAGTTTTTGTTCACGGTGATGCCGGCGGCGTCGAGGGCGTGCTGCGCCTGTTTGCCGTTCAGCCCGTTCGGGCGGAGGTCGACGAGCATCAGGTGGTTGTCGGTGCCGCCGGAAGACAGCGTGTAGCCGTGCCCGACCAACCGAGCGGCCAGGGCTTTGGCGTTGGCGACGACCTGCGCCTGGTAGCCTTTGAACTCCGGTCTCAGAGCCTCGCCGAAGCAGACCGCCTTGGCGGCGATGACGTGCATGAGAGGGCCGCCCTGGATGCCGGGGAAGACCATGGAGTCGATCTTTTTCGCCCAATCCTCCGTCTGGGTCAGGACCATGCCGCCGCGCGGACCGCGCAGGGGTTTGTGGGTGGTGGTGGAGACGAAGTCGGCGTGGCCGACGGGGGACGGGTGGACGCCACCGGCGACGAGGCCCGCGATGTGCGCCATGTCGACGAAGAGGAGGGCGTCGACCGACTTCGCGATGGCGGCCATCCGCTCGAAGTCGATGATGCGGGGGTAGGCGGAGGCGCCTGCGGTGATCATCTGCGGGCGGACCTCCTCCGCCTGTTTCTGCAGGGCGTCGTAGTCGATCCGGCCGGTTTCCTTCTCGACCCCGTAGGCGGCGACCTTGTAGAAGCGTCCGGAGAAGTTGGCGGGGTGCCCGTGGGTGAGGTGGCCGCCGTGGGAGAGGTCCATCGCGAGGATGGTGTCGCCCGGTTGCAGGGCGGAGAAGTAGACGGCGGTGTTGGCCTGCGAACCGGAGTGGGGTTGGACGTTGGCAAAGTTCGCCCCGAACAGTTCGAGCGCCCGGTCGATGGCGAGCTGTTCGGCTTCGTCGACGTTTTCGCAGCCGCCGTACCAACGTCGGCGGGGGTAGCCCTCAGCGTACTTGTTGGTGAGGTGGCTACCCTGCGCCTCGCGGATGGCGGCGGAGGCGAAGTTCTCGCTGGCGATGAGTTCGATGTTGTCGCGCTGGCGGCCGACCTCGCGGGCGACGGCGGCGGCGATCGGCGGGTCGGTCGCGGCGAGGGCGCCGGCGCCGGAATTGATCTTCCCGACGCGCCGTTCGTGGCGGCCGCCGGCTTCGAAGGTGGCGCCGAGGAACGCCTGGGCGATCTCGAGGGCGCGGTCGGCGTCGAGGCGCCGGGCGCCCAGGCAGAGGACGTTGGCGTCGTTGTGCTGGCGGGTGAGGGCGGCGTCCTCCGGGTGGTCGGCGACGGCGGCGCGCACCGCCGGGTGGCGGTTGGCGGCGATGCTCATGCCGATGCCCGTGTGGCAGACGAGGATGCCGAGGTCGGCGTCGCCGTCGGCGATCGCCCGGCTGACGGCGTGGGCGTAGTCGGGATAGTCGGTGGAGTCGGCGCTCGCCGGGCCGAGGTCGTCCACCTCGTGTCCGGCTTCGGCGAGGGCGGCGGCGAGGCTCTGTTTGAGGTCAAACCCGGCGTGGTCGCTGGCGATGGCGATGGAATGGAGGTCGGGCATGGGGTCGATGTGGCTGGCTGGGGAGGTCTGGCGGACGAACTCGTAGACGCTGGGGAGGGCGGTTTCGAGCAGGGATCGGGTCTGGTTGTAGGCGCGCCGCCCGCCGCCGATGGGATCTGGGACGTCGCGCCCGCGGACCGAGTCGGTTGCACAGAACTCGGTGACGAGAAAGGTCTTTTCTGCGGCTTCCGGAAAGAGCGTCTCGATGGTGTAGAGGTGCCCCGCCGACATGGCGAAAATGTGGGTCGCCCCGGCGACGAGTTCGTGGGTCAGGGGTTGGCTGCGGGCGGCCGAGGCGTCGATCCCCGCGTCGCGGAGGATCTCGGCGGTGTGGCGGCTGGGCGGCTCGCCGCCGAAGGTGGCGACGCCTGCGGAGGCGACCCGCCAGCCCGGTGCGGCCTCATCGCCCCCGAGCATGTGCCGGAACAGACCCTCTGCCATGGGGCTGCGGCAGACGTTTCCGGTGCAGACGAAGAGGACGGAGCGGGACAATGAGCGGAAGCCGTGAGGGCGTTGTGCGGACGGCTAGATCAGCGGCGGGAAAGCGGGGCGGTGGAAGGCGACCCGGGAGGCGGCCCGCGCCGGGCCGGCGGGCTGCTAGCGAGACGCTTTGACGAGGGCATCGTGCTCTTTGCGGATCGCCTGGTAGGCGCTGAGGTCGAGCACGCCGGCGCGGTGGAGCGAGTTCGCGTGGTCGTAGGCGAGTTTGGTGAGGTCGGCGCCAGCCATGGCGTTGCGGACGCTCTCGGGGACGAGGGTGCGGTTGAGGAGCGACTCGGCGAGGACGGGGTCGAAATCGACCGGGATGATGGGGGCGGCCTCGAGGTAGTCGCCCTCCCAGATGCCTTCGGTGATCTTCGCGTGGGCGCCGTCGATCATGCTGAAGATGCCGTCGTCGGTGAGCGCGCCGAGTTCTTGGGCGGTGTTGTAGTTGTCGACGAGCCGCGAGGCCAGCAGCGTGGCCGTCTTGCCGTCGGCGATCATGTTGGCCGCACGGTCTGCCGCCTCGCGGGGGTTGAAGTCGTCGCCCCCGCGGAGGACGATCTCGTGGAGGGTGGCGACGGTCTGGAAGGTCCGCCGCTCGGCCTCGCCGGCGGTCCGGGGGGCGTCGACGGAGGCCGGGTCGATGAGTTCGGCGAGCCCGGCGATCTGCCGCTCGAACTTTTTCTTCTTCGAGGCGCTTTGGAACCAGAACCAACAGCCGACCCCGACGAGGAGGACGAAGATGATCTTCCAGAAGTTCTCTGCGAGCATGGGGTGGTAGGGGTGGGGGGCGGAAGGTTGGCTACTTGTTGCGGAAGCGTTCGGCGATGAACTCGGGGTCGCGGCAGTGCACCATCGCGTCGTTGTAGGAGATGTGTCCGTTGACCAGCAGGTGGGCGAGGCTCTCGTCGATGGTGTGCATCCCCTCTTGGGCGCCGATCTGCATGAGGCCGAGGATCTGCTCGAATTTGCGCTCGATGATGCAGGCGCGGATGCCGTGGTTGACCCGCATGATCTCCGAGGCCATGACGCGCCCGGTGTCGTCCTGGCGGGCGAGCAGCCGCTGGGAGACGACCGCCTCCAGGCAGTTGGCGAGCTGGGAGACGATCATCGCCTGCTGCTCGGCGGGGAACACGTCGATCATCCGGTCGAGCGACTTGGGGGCGTCGATGGTGTGGAGGGTGCTGATGACGAGGTGGCCGGTCTCCGCGGCGGTGATGGCGGTGCGGATGGTCTCGAGGTCGCGCAGCTCGGAGACGACGATGATGTCCGGGTCCTGGCGCAGGGCCGATCGCAGGGCGTTGGAGAAGGACTTGGTGTCCGGGCCGACTTCGCGCTGCTTCACGAGGCCATAGCCGTGATCGAAGACATATTCGATCGGGTCCTCGATGGTGACGACGACGGACGACCGCTGGTTGAGGATGTGCTGGATCATCGCCGCGATGGTCGTGGTCTTGCCGGCCCCGGTGACGCCGGTGACGAGCACCAGCCCCTGCTGGAGGGCGCAGAGTTGTTCGACCGTGCCGGCGTGGCCGAGACCGGAGATCGTCGGGATCTCGGTGGGGATGAAGCGGAAGGCGGCCTCGACCGAGCCGCGGACATAGTGGGCATTGCCGCGGAAGCGCCCGACGTTTTTGACGGCGACGGAGAAGTCGAGCTCGAGGTCCTCTTCGAGGCGGGCCCGCTGCGACTCGGAGAGGATGCCCATGACGAGTTCCTTCGCTTCGTCCTGGGTGAGGTCGAAGTCCTCGAGGCCGTTGATCTGGCCGTGCAGGCGACAGGCCGGCGGGGCACCGCCGGCGATGTGGAGGTCGGACGCCCCCTGGTCGCGGGTGATCGTGAGGTATTCGACGATGTGTTTCGGGCTGCTCATGGAGAGGGCGTGCTACTCGATGCCGCGCATGGCGCGGTCGAAGTCGGCGCGGCTGCCGGCGGCGGCGGCGGCGACCTCGGTGGAGATGCGGCCCGATTGGGCGGCTTCGACCAGCGAGGTGATGAAGGGCTTGTTGTGGGGGTTGTCGCCGCGCTTCATGAAGTCGACGATCTCGGTGACGCGGGAGTCGCGCAGGTAGTTGCGGATGACGCCGGTGTTCTCGACGTGTTCGACGACCACCTCCATGCCGCTGCCCGATGCGGAGGGGAGCAGCTTCTGGCAGAGGATGCCGACGAGTTGGTTGGAGAGCAGGAGCAGTTGCGACACGCGCTCGTCGGTGGGGAAGAGGTTGGTGAGGCGCTCGACGGTCTCCGAGACATTGGCGCTGTGCAGGGTGGCGAAGACGAGGTGTCCGGTCTCTGCGGCCTGGAGGGCGATCTGGGCGGTCTCCGGGTCGCGGATCTCGCCGAGGAGGATGATGTCTGGCGCTTGGCGGAGGGAGCTGCGGAGCCCGCGCGCGAAGGAGTCGGTGTCGGTGTGGACCTCCCGCTGGGTGAAGAGCGCCTGTTTCGATTCGAAGAGGTATTCGATGGGGTCTTCGATGGTGACGATGTGCTTGGTGAAGTGTTGGTTCACCCACTCGAGGCAGGACGCGAGCGTGGTGGACTTCCCCGAGCCCGTCGGGCCGGTGATGAGGAGCAGCCCCGAAGGCGCCTGGCACCAAGCGGTGAGGAGGTCGGCGGGCAGGCCGAGCGAGGCGAGGTCGGGGATGTCGGTGTTGATCTTGCGCAGGACGGCTCCGAGTTGGCCGAGGTGCCGGTGGAGGTTGACGCGGAAGCGGACCCCGGACCCGGACACATAGCTGGTGTCGCGATCGCCGTCGTAGTCGGGATCGGCTCCACAGCGCTTCCAAAAATCGACCAAGTCGTCGCGCTCCACCGGATCGTCGCCGGCGACCATCAGCTGGCCGGAGACCTTCATGCGGGCCTCTCGACCCTCGGCGAGGAAGAGGTCGGAAGCGTTGTGTTCTTGGGTGGCATCTAGGAGCGCCTCGATCAGGGAACCCATGGGGCGTCTGTTTACCACCCGGGGCGGTCGCTGACAAGCGGCATCGGAGGCTGAAATTCTCGCTGGCGGGCGCGATTCTGGGGGGGTAGAAGAAGGCTCTACCACGCATCGAACCCGACTATGGAGATTTACCTGACCAAGGATGGCAAGAGCATCGGCCCTTTCGGCCTCGCTGAGATCAAGGCCAAGCTCGACGCCGGCGAGGTGTCCCCCGATGAATCGGCATGGGCGCGGGGGCAGGGCGATTGGCAGCGCCTCGGGAAACTCTTGGAGTCGGCCGAGCAGGGGGGGGGAGCGCCCGCCCCGAAGCCTTCGGCGGCTGGTGTTCCGCCACCGACCCCGTTCAAGGATGGGGCGCCCGATCCACCGCGCGAGAAGTCCACCAAGTTGCGCCGCCTGGGGGACCCTCCCGGTCAGCCGGGGGGGGGCGGGGGCGAGAAGGGGAAGAAGGCGGTGTCGAGCGCGGCGCCGCAGGCGGTGGCCGGCGAGGGCGATCGCGAGAAGCGGGCGAAGAAGCTCGGCGTCCGCAGTGGCGGGGCGAGCCAGTTGCGGTTCCTGCGCTGGTTTGGCTTGGCCGGGGCTGTCCTGTTTTTCGTGGC